>CATJNB010000093.1 GCA_949741605.1 uncultured Eubacteriales bacterium
ACGGCGGTTCCGGGAAACGCAGAGCAGTTGGATTAAAGAGGAGATCGAATCGTATATGACAGCCATCCCCTGCGACGCTTGCCATGGAGACCGCCTGTCCCCGGAAAGCCTGGCGGTTACGGTCGGCGGACGGAATATCAGTGCATTTTGCGACCAGTCTATTACGGAGGCGTTAGAGTTTGTCAATCATTTGGAACTGACTGGCCGGGAACAAATGATTGCAGAGGCGATTCTAAAGGAAATTCGGGAACGTTTGGGATTTTTGCAAAGTGTAGGGTTGGAGTATCTAACCTTGTCCCGGCCGTCCGGGACGCTGTCAGGTGGGAAAGCCAACGCATTCGGTTAGCGACTCAGATTGGGTCGTCCTTGATGGGTGTCCTGTATATTCTGGACGAACCTAGTATTGGGCTGCACCAGCGGGATAATGAAAAATTGCTGGGGACACTGAGGCGGCTGCGTGATCTGGGCAATACGGTGATTGTGGTGGAGCACGACGAAGATACCATGCGGGCAGCTGACCATATTGTAGATATTGGACCAGGTGCAGGTGTTCACGGCGGACATGTGGTGTTTAATGGAAAAACGGCTGATATTTTACATTGTGAAGAATCCATTACCGGACAATATCTGAGTGGAAAAAAACAAGTGGAAATCCCCCGTTCACGGCGGGAAGGAAATGGAAAATATCTCGAAATTATCGGCGCACAGAAAAACAATCTCCGAGGAATTGACATAAAAATTCCTCTGGGAGACTTTGTGTGTGTCACTGGAATTTCCGGTTCCGGAAAATCTTCCTTGATTAACGAGATTTTATACAAGCATCTTGCAGCCGAACTTAACGGCGCCCGGTCAAAAGCACGGGATTTCAAAGAAATTCGCGGAGTGGATGCTTTGGATAAAGTGATCCAGATTAACCAGTCTCCGATTGGGCGCACACCGCGTTCTAACCCCGCGACCTATACGGGATTGTTTACCGATATCCGAGAACTGTTTGCTTCTACCCAGGAAGCGAAAATACGCGGGTTTTCCAATGGACGTTTTTCCTTTAACGTCAAAGGGGGACGCTGTGAAGCGTGCCAAGGGGATGGTATCTTAAAAATCGAGATGCATTTTTTGCCGGATGTTTATGTACCATGTGATGTATGCAAAGGGAAACGGTATAACCGCGAAACCTTAGAGGTAAAATACCGGGGTAAAAACATCTACGATGTACTGGAAATGACGGTGGAGGAAGCGTTAGAATTTTTTGCTAACATTCCCAAAATTGCCCGTAAACTGCAAACATTACAGGATGTGGGACTCAATTATATCAAACTAGGGCAGTCGTCCACTACGCTGTCTGGCGGGGAAGCACAACGAGTCAAGCTGGCCACAGAGCTTTGCAAGCGTTCCACAGGGCGTACGATTTATATTCTGGACGAGCCCACAACCGGGCTTCATATTGCCGATGTCCACAAGCTGATTGAGGTGCTTCAGGCATTGGTGAATACCGGGAATACAGTGTTAGTGATTGAGCATAATTTAGATTTAATCAAAACGGCCGATCATATCATTGACCTTGGCCCGGAAGGTGGGGATCGCGGTGGTTTGGTCATCGCACAGGGGACTCCCGAGGAGGTTGCGCAGGTAAAAGGTTCTTATACTGGGCAATATTTGAAACAGTATTTGGGTGGAAAAGACGCATAATACCATCAGGAGAAGGTGTTGACCTTGCTATATTTTCCCGGATTTTTTGACAGATATTCTAAAAAAACAAAATTTTTTTTGGTAATTTAACGGGAATTTTTTGGAAATTTACAGTCTGTTAATGAAATTGCAGGGGAAAGTATAGTAGAATGATGTCATATCATAATAAGGATGGTTTAATATTTGTTTGGATATATCCGGCCGCAGACATCAGAATTGCTCGTGCGCGAGTATGAACAGTACAAAGGGATTTATTGTTCACTGTGCAAGGAATTGGGCAAACAATATGGGATTTTAAGCCGGTTTACCCTGAGCTATGACTGTACCTTTTTGTCCCTGTTTGTGATGGCTCGCGCACAAGAATGTGTGGCATTTCGCAAAGGGCGTTGCCGCTTTAACCCGCTCAAGTCCTGCACCTATTGCGGCAGGCAGCATCCGGGTTTGAAATTTTCATCTGCGGTGTCGGTGCTGATGGCCTATTATAAAGTCAAGGACGATTTGCAGGATTCTGGTTTTTTCGGAAAAATGCGTTCTTACCTGATGCTTCCTTGGGCTTGCCGGGTACGAAAAAAAGCGGGGAAAGATTTCCCGCAACTGGAACAGATTTTACAGGAAACGATTGGAGGACAAACCTTGCTGGAGCAGCAGGGCGTTTGTTCTCTGGATGCCTGTGCAGAACCCACAGCCCAAATGCTTTCCCGGATTTTTGGCCTGCTTGCAAAGGAAAATGAGCCAGATATCCGGCGTGTACTGGAAAGTTTTGGATATTTTCTGGGGCGATGGGTCTATCTCATGGATGCCGCAGATGATATGCAGCAGGATTTGAAAAAGAAGGCATTTAATCCATTTTTGAAGCATTTCGGACTGGCTGGGGAGGTCAGCCCGGAACAGTGGCGTAAGGCAAAGGAAAGCTGTAACGAAGTGTTAAACCTGACCTTATCACAAATGGTTGGGGCGGTCAACCTGCTGGATTTCCCAAATTTCCGCCCAATTATCCTCAATATTATTTTGCAGGGCCTGCCCAATATGCAAAAGAAATTGTTGTTCGAAAAGGAGAAGCACAATGTCCGATCCGTATAAGGTACTGGAAATATCACCGGATGCAACCGATGACCAGATAAAAGAAGCGTACCGCAAAATGGCAAAGAAGTATCACCCGGATAACTATGCCGGCAGCCCGATTGCTGATCTCGCCACGGAAAAGATGAAAGAGGTGAACGAAGCCTATGACCAGATCCTGAATGACCGCAAGCAGGGCCGTAGAAGCGGTTCCTCCTCGGGACAGTCGGCAGGTGGTGCATGGGGCGGACCGAATCCCGGTTCTGGAAGTTCGAGCTTTCAAGATGTGCGAAACCTGATTATGAGTGGACGTATTGCGGATGCCGAACAAATCCTCAATGGGGTGCCCACAGAGGGGCGCAATGCGGAATGGTATTTCCTGAAAGGTACGGTGTTATACCGCCGGGGCTGGCTCGAAGAAGCCTATAACCATTTTGCCCATGCGGTACAGATGGACCCGCAAAATCCGGAGTACCAGGCTGCGATGAACCAGTTAAATGCCCAGCGGCGCGGGGCGTATGGGGGGTATCATCCCAATATGCAGCACAGAGGATGTTCGGGGTGCGACGTATGTACGGGCCTTCTGTGTGCGGACTGCTGCTGTGAATGTATGGGCGGCGACTGTATCCGTGGTTGCTGACAGGAGGAGCTGCTATGAAACAAACGGTCCGTGTTGCGTGCTGCGGGGTAATGACCGGTTTGGGAATCGTGATCCTGTTGCTTTCAGCGGTGGTACCAGTGGCGACGTATGCTTTGCCGGCATTGGCGGGGCTTCTGGGGATTGTACTGGTGATCGAAGCGGGCATTGGATGGGCAGTGCCCATGTATGTGGCAACTTCTCTGGTTGCTTTTTTTGTAGTACCAAATAAAGAAGCGGTTTTCGTGTACATCCTGTTTGCGGGATATTACCCCATCATAAAATCCCCCATTCAAAAGCTGAAAAGCCGGGTTTTGGCTTATCTTTTCAAGTTTGCTATTTTTAATGCAGCTGCAATTGGAGCATTTTTTCTTGCGGTCTATGTTTTTTTGACACCCTTGGAATCGTTTACGTTATTCGGGGTATTTTTACCGTGGGTACTGTTGCTCCTTGCGAATGTCGTATTTTTTCTGTACGACCTTGCGCTTTCCGGATTGGTTGCGACGTATTACCGGAAGCTGCACCCTTTCATCCAAAAGTGGTTTTTGTAATATAATTTACATTTATTATGAAATGAAATTGAAACACTGTCCGAATTTACGGATGGTGTTTTTCTTTTGTGGAGGTACCCAAAGCAGGACAAGTTCCGAAAATACCATACAAAATTTCAAAAATGCGACTTGATTTTTTTTAAATCTTCTATTAATATAAAAAGAGGTCTTTGCGAATATTGGGGTGTAAATCTGAAATCCTAGCTCTGATACCAAGGTCTGCTGTCCGGGACCTTTGTGTATCGACGTAAGGCCGTAAGACGGGCAGAGAAATGGCGGCATTTGATGGTGAATAGTCTGACAGCAAGAATCAAACAGAAAATGCCTGGATTTTCCAAAGGGCAAAAATTAATTGCAAATTATATCAATGAACATTATGATACCGTTGCTTTCATGACCGCATCGAAATTAGGTGCAACCGTTGGGGTCAGCGAATCGACTGTGGTACGGTTTGCTACTGAAATCGGTTATGCGGGATACCCGGAATTACAACGGGCGATTCAGGAAATGATCCGCAGTAAAATGACTTCGTTGCAGCGTCTGGAAATGATGTCCAAATCCCACGATGCTGCTACAGTTATGGAAGCGGTTTTCGATAAAGATATGGAAACAATCCGCCATACCATGGAGGAAACTTCCCGGGAGGCGTTCGACAGGGCCGCGGATGCCATTGTGACAGCCAAAAAAGTTTATATTATCGGGGCACGCAGTTCATCCGCATTGGCAGCTTTTTTAGGTTATTATTTCCATTTGATTTTAGATCATGTACAGTTAGTGAGTGTCACCAGTGAAGCCCAGATGTTTGAACAGATGATCCGTATTGGCAAGGACGATGCGGTCCTTGGAATCAGTTTCCCCCGTTACTCATGCCGGGCGGCAAAAGCACTGCAATTTGCGTCGTCGCAGGGGGCCACAGTAATTGCCATTACTGACAGCGAAACGTCTCCCATTGCGGCGTGTGCAGACTGTGTTTTATTGGCACGCAGCGATATGGTAGCGTTTGTAGATTCCTTGGTTGCCCCTTTGAGTTTGATCA
The DNA here is from genome assembly GCA_949741605.1 of uncultured Eubacteriales bacterium. Taxonomy (GTDB): domain Bacteria; phylum Bacillota; class Clostridia; order Oscillospirales; family Acutalibacteraceae; genus UMGS1071. The sequence continues at coordinate 4,970 of CATJNB010000093.1, forward strand.
ATGCCCTGATTGTCAGTACAGCGATTAAAAAGAAAGGGGAAGTCAAGGAGGTATTGGAAAAACTTGAACGTATTTGGGATGAATACGATGTTTATGAAAAGGTGGATGAGACAGGAAATTGAAGCAGTCAAAAGCACAAACGTATGATGTTGTCATAGTGGGGGGCGGGGCTGCCGGCATGATGGCAGCAGGGACTGCGGCACAAAATGGGTATAGGACGTTGCTGATAGAAAAAAATGCCCGTTTGGGACGCAAGCTTCTGATTACCGGGAAAGGTCGTTGTAACCTTACGAACCATTGTGACGTGGCTAATGTGATTGCGTCAGTACCGTCAAATGGACGCTTTTTGTATGGCGCAGTGTCGAAATTTTCTCCTGATGATGTCATACAATTTTTTGAGGAGCTGGGCGTTCCAGTCAAGACCGAACGGGGGAACCGGGTGTTCCCGCAATCCGACTGCTCCCGCGACGTTGTGGATGCTTTGGCGCGGTTTGTCCGGGAACGGGGCGCGAAAGTTCACATTGGGACGGTGGCCCAGTTATTGTTACAGGATAGCATGGCAGTTGGGGTACAACTGGAAGATGGCAGTCAGATCCAAGCGGAACATGTCGTCGTTTGTTGCGGGGGGATGTCTTATCCCGGGACTGGTTCCACAGGGGATGGTTACCGCTTGGCACAACAGGCGGGGCATACGATTACACCTTTGCGTCCATCGCTTGTGCCGCTGACCGCTTATGGACGGGAATGTGCAGCAATGCAGGGATTATCCCTGAAAAATGTGGCAATTCAGGTATATGATGCCAAAAAACAGCACATGATATATGAGGACTTTGGTGAAATGCTGTTTACGCATTTCGGTCTGACTGGTCCTATTATTTTAAGTGCGAGCAGCCACATGCGCGATATGGAGCCCGGACGCTATGCGATTCATTTGGACATAAAGCCTGCCCTTTCCCCGGAGCAACTGGATGCACGGTTACAGCGGGATTTTGAAAAAAACCAGAATAAAGATTTTACCAATTCGCTGTCCGAACTGCTGCCCAGAAAAATGATCCCGGTTATGGTGGAAAAGTCTGGAATTGCACCGGATACCAAATGCAACCAGATTACCCGTCAGGCCCGGCAACAGTTGGGCGCATTGCTCAAGGATTTTCCAATCGTTATCAAAGGCTTTCGGCCAATTGAAGAAGCGATTGTGACGTCAGGTGGGGTATGTGTGAAAGAAGTCAACCCCAAAACCATGGAATCGAAATTGATATCTGGTTTGTATTTTGCTGGGGAAGTTCTCGACGTGGACGCTTATACTGGCGGTTTCAATTTACAAATTGCATTTTCTACTGGCAGATTAGCTGCCAATTCTTTGTATCAGGAAAAGGAGCGTCATGTATGATAGCAGTAGCTATAGATGGTCCGGCAGGTGCTGGTAAAAGTACAATTGCCCGGCAGGCTGCAAAAACAGTTGGATTTCTGTATGTAGATACGGGAGCGTTATATCGTACCGTGGGACTGCATATGCTCCGCAGCGGGATTTCCCCAGACGACAGGCAGGCAGTACCAGCGGAACTGGATTCTGGCCGGGTAAAAATAGGGATGCAGTTTCAGGACGGTGAGCAGTATGTTTTGCTAAATGGTGAGAATGTCACCGAACTGATCCGCACTCCAGAAGTCTCGAAAGCCTCCTCGCAGGTTTCGGCGATCCCACAGGTACGGGATTTTCTGTTTTCGTTACAGCAGGATTTGGCTCGGGAACACAATGTCATTATGGACGGACGGGATATTGGTACGGTGGTGTTGCCAGATGCCAAAGTGAAAATTTTTCTTACAGCGTCGGTACAAGAGCGTGCGAAACGCCGTTGCCAGCAATTGCGGGAAAAAGGAATCTTTGCCGATCTCGGGGAGGTGTCCCGGGAGATTGAAGAACGGGATTATCAGGATTCGCACCGTGCAGTGGCGCCGCTCAAAGCAGCTGCGGATGCCATATGGATGGATACTTCCGATATGACTTTACAAGAAGCCATTGAGGCAGTTACCCGGATTGTCAAGCAGGCAAGCGGTGCAGAATGATCGTTTTGGCTCTACCAGCAAGAGCCCCTAAGCATACATAAATTGATTTGCTGGAGAATGGCGGTTTGGTAATGAACAGACAGGGGACTTTTTTATATCAGTTTGGCAAAAGCTTTGCAGTACCGATTTTCCGTATGCTGTTTCCAGTATGGGAAAACAATCCAGAACGTGTGCCGGAAAATGGCCCCTTAATTATTTGCAGCAATCACGTTTGCATGAAGGACCCTATTTATTTAGCGCTTTCGCCCAAAAGGCAAATTTTTTATATGGCAAAAAAAGAGCTGTTTGAAAACAAGTTTGTAAGCGGGATTTTTCATTCGCTCGGAACCTTTGCCATCGAACGTGGGGCTGGGGATACCAACCTCACGGAGGCGGACGAAATCCTGAAAAGGGGAGGGGCTCTGGGGATTTTCATTGAAGGAACCCGTTCCAAAGACGGCAAGCTCGGACGTCCCAAATCAGGCGCGGTGATGCTTGCGTATAAAAATCAGGCACCGATCCTGCCGGTGTGTATTACCACCCCCAATGGTGGTTCACCCAAGCAGTTTGAACGGGCGATTCTTTCGTTTGGCGAGCTGATCCAGCCGGACGAACTGGGAATCAAAGAGGGCACCGGGACAGAATTTCGTCAGGCCAGCCGTCTGGTTATGGAACGGATTGCAGAGATGCGGGCGCGGGATGAAAAAATGTTTCCGCTGCCCAAAAAGCAACCCAAAACGAAACGGTAAAATCCTTGTTACATATTTGGTACAAGGGAGGATTTTATCATGCTGTACGGGTTTGGACGAGGGGTATTATCTCCATTTCTGCGTAGGGTTTATCATTTAAACGTCGTGGGGGAGGAGAATGTCCCAGCCTCTGGCAAGGTGATTTTATGCAGCAATCATCGTTCGCTTTTGGACCCCTGTTTTTTGGGGATCTCCGTACGCAAACGTCAAATCTTTTATATGGCAAAATCAGAACTTTTTGAATGCCACGGCAAGTGGGTCGGGAGACTTTTGCGCCGGCTGGGAGCATTTCCAGTCCACCGCGATTCCGGTGATGCTGCTTCGGTTCGTACTGCCTTGTCACTGTTGGAATCCGGCAAACTGTTAGGGATTTTTCCACAGGGAAAATGTGTTTTTGACGGGTCACCGTTCCAGCCCAAAGCGGGGGTTGCGATGCTTGCGGCGAAGTCTGGAGCGGATGTGCTGCCAGCATGTGTGTACTGTGATGGCCTAGTCAAGCCGTTTGTCCGGGTGACGGTGCGTTTTGGGAGCGTGATCCCGTTTTCCTCCCTCGGGCTGGAAACCACATCGAAAACAGCAGTGAAACAGGCGGCACACCAGATTGCCGAACAAGTAAATCGCTTATTGGAGGAAAAACATTGAGTATTACCGTTGCAAAATCCGCAGGCTTCTGTTTTGGTGTTGACCGCGCGGTTCAAATGGTTTATCATTTAGTGGGGGAACACAAAAAAGTGTACACTCTTGGCCCGATTATCCACAATCCCCAGATGATTGCCGAGCTTGAGGCACAGGGGGTAGAAATTCTGCAATCGGTAGAGGATGCCCCCAAAGATGGTACGGTGGTGATCCGTGCCCATGGTATCCCTCAGAAAACCCATGACCGCATGGAAGAACTCCATTTGGAATATGCCGATGCAACTTGCCCGTTTGTGGCAAAGATCCATCGTATTGTTGAGGAGGCATCGGCAAAAGGGGACGCTATTTTTATCATTGGAAATGCAAAGCACCCAGAAGTGGAGGGCATCCGTGGGCACTGCTCGACAGATTGTTATATTTTTAACAGCGCTGCGGAATTGGAGAATTTTGCAAATAATATTCCAAAATCGCAAAATAAATCAGTCACTATTGTTGCACAAACCACTTTTAATGTACCTGAGTGGGAAAATTGTTTGAAAATCATCAAAAAGGTATATACAAATGCAACGATTTTTGATACAATATGTAATGCAACCATTCAACGTCAGAGGGAAGCCATTGCATTGGCTGAAAAATCCGACCTCATGATCATTATCGGCGGGCGGGAAAGTTCCAATACGGCAAAGCTTTACGACGTTTGCAAGGGGATTTGCGCTACATATTTGATCGAATCTGCGGACGAGCTGTTACCAGAAGCGGTCAAGAAGGCGCGGAAAATCAGCATTACAGCAGGCGCATCCACGCCCGCAAGCATTATAAAGGAGGTACTTGATACCATGACAAATATCCATGAAGGATCTGACCACATTGAGGACAACATCAGCTTTGAGGAGATGCTCGAAGAATCTCTGAAGAGTTTCAATACAGATGAAAAGGTACGCGGTGTCGTTGTCGGTATTGCTCCCAATGAGGTTCAAGTAGACGTAGGAAGAAAACAGGCTGGGTTCATCCCCGCCAGCGAGCTTTCTTCCGATCCCAATGCAAAGCCCGAGGATATCGTCAAAATTGGCGATGAACTGGATTTGCTCATTATGCGCACCAACGATCAGGAAGGCACCATCATGCTTTCCAAAAAACGTCTGGATGCACAGAAGGGCTGGGAGGTTGTCGCAGAAGCAGAAGAAAACGGCACTATCCTCAAAGGTGTTGTTACGGAGATCATCAAGGGCGGCCTGATTGCTGTCACCAATGGTGTGCGGGTCTTTATCCCGGCATCCCAAGCCACAGCTTCCCGCGGCGAGCCTTTGGATGGTCTGCTCAAACAGGAAGTCGAATTCCGTATTATCGAAGTCAACCGCTCCAGACGCCGTGCGGTTGGTTCGATCCGTTCGGTACTCCAAGATGCCAGAAAGGCTTTGGCTGAAAAATTCTGGGAAACCGCAGAAGAAGGCAAAGAGTACACCGGTACTGTCAAATCCTTGACTGCTTACGGTGCTTTTGTTGACCTCGGCGGCATTGATGGTATGGTACACATTTCCGAGCTGTCTTGGAACCGCATTAAGCATCCGTCCGAAGTTGTGAATGTTGGCGATACGGTAAACGTTTACATCAAGGGATTGGATCATGAGAAAGGGAAAATTTCCCTTGGCTTCAAGCGCAGTGAGGACAATCCGTGGGAAATCCTCAAAAAGGATTATCCCATTGGCACCGTTTCGGATGTGACCATTGTAGGCATGACCACTTTTGGTGCATTTGCCCGCATCATTCCCGGGATTGACGGGCTGATCCACATTTCCCAGATTGCCGACCATCGGATTGAAAAACCACAAGATGTGTTGAAAATCGACGACGTAGTCAAAGCAAAGATTACCGATATTGATTTTGACAAAAAACGTGTCAGCCTTTCGATTCGGGCTACCCTCGAACCAAAAGCTGATGAAACCCCAGATGCAGAAACTGTGGAAGAGGCTTCTGCAGAATAAAGAAAAACGCTTAAAAAACGATTCTTGGGAGAGGGTCGTTGAGGAAGAAGGGCAACAGGAGGCACAAAGAATATCTTTGTGCCTTTTTGTCGTGAGAAAGTTTTCATAGACGATTTCCCTTTCGGCATACTCTGTTCGTAAGGGGGGAACGGTATGAAAAGATTCCGATTCCGACGGATGCGGCGCAGTGGCCGCCGTCCATGGAAGAAAAGCACCAAAATCAAACTTGTGGTTGCAGGCATTTTGGTACTGGCGATTTTTTTATTTGTCAGCTTGCGCTTGCGGCCTATGATCCAAACAGTCACTTCCACCATCGCCAAACAGGTTTCCACACAGGCGATTCAAAGTACCGTGGTCAAGCAGCTGGAAGAAGGCGGTTGGACGTATGAAGATTTTGTCAATATCCAGCGCGACAGCAGTGGGAATATTGTAACCGTTACAACCAATATGGTAAATATCAACCAGCTAAAAGCAAAAATTGCCTTGGCCATTCAGGAAGAACTGGGGGAACGCTATACCCAAACAGGCGTCCCGCTTGGCACCCTCACAGGCAGTGATTTATTGCGTGGCTATGGTCCCAAAGTACCAGTACGGATCAGTGTCGCTGGGAATGTCGCAGTGGATTTGAAAAGCAATTTTGAAGCCGCTGGCATTAATCAGACCCGCCATCAGATTTATCTGGAAATCCGTACCAATGTGTACTCCTATTTGACAGGGGCATCCAGTACCACCGATGTGACAACGGATGTGGCAGTGGCGGAAACGGTGATTGTTGGGGATGTGCCGCAAATGTTTGCCAGTGTGGGTTCTGACAGCAGTTTGGAAACGGCATTGGGAAAGTTGCTCGGCGGACAAAGCACAAAGAAATAAGGGAGAGGAACGTATGGATGTTCAGCAAGCAGCCCAGCAGGCTGAAAAGCTCCGGGCGCAGATCGAATATCATAATCAGAAATATTATGTAGAGGATCAGCCTGAAATTGACGATTACGAATATGATATGCTTTACCGGGAATTGCAGCAGTTGGAAGCCCAGTTTCCGCAGTTGGTGACGCCGGATTCCCCCACCCAGAAAGTCGGGGGTGCGGCGCTGAATTTGTTCACAGAAGTTGAACATCGTGTACCAATGGAAAGCCTGCATGATTCCTTTTCAGAGGAGGAATTGTTGGATTTTGACCGGAAGGTATGCAGCGTGGTAGAAAATCCGGTCTATGTGGTGGAACCGAAAATTGACGGCTTATCGGTAGCGCTCGAGTATCGGGACGGTATTTATGTACGGGGTTCGACCCGCGGCAATGGTCTGGTGGGGGAGGATGTTACGGAAAATATCCGTACCATCCGCACAGTGCCCCTTAAATTAAAAGATCCTGTGCCTTATTTAGAGGTGCGCGGGGAAGTGTATATGTCGGACAAAAGCTTTGAATTATTATGTGTTCGTCAGGAAAATAATGAGGAAAAGCCGTTTAAAAATCCCAGAAATGCAGCGGCTGGTTCGCTCCGACAGAAGAATTCCGCTATTACTGCAACCCGGATGCTTGATATTTTTGTCTTTAATGTACAGTATGCAGAAGGCGTGACCTTGGAACATCATGGGGAAGCCTTGGAATATTTGCGGACACAAGGGTTTACTGTAACACCATTTTACCGGAAATGTGCAACCATAGAAGAAGCGGTTGAGGAAGTGCGGCGGATTGGGGATATGCGAGGGAGTCTGGATTTTTCGATTGATGGTGCGGTTGTGAAGGTGGACTCGTTTGAGCAAAGGGAACAGCTGGGCAGTACAGCAAAATTTCCGAAATGGGCGGAAGCATATAAATACCCGCCAGAGGAAAAAGCGACCAGATTAATGGATGTTGAGGTCAATGTCGGTCGTACTGGTGTGCTGACGCCAATTGGGATTTTTGAACCGGTGACTTTAGCAGGTACAACGGTCAGCCGGGCAACGCTGCACAATCAGGATTTTATTACAGAAAAGGGGATTGCGATTGGTGACATCGTGGTTTTACGCAAGGCTGGGGAGATTATTCCAGAAGTGGTTTCTGTGTTGGAACATGAGCAGGGGACTGCTCCCTTTACTTTGCCGGAATTTTGCCCTTCCTGCGGACAAAAAGTGATGCGTGCCGAAGGGGAAGCTGCGATCCGATGTACGAATCTTGACTGTCCCGCACAGCTACTGCGGCATTTGATTCATTTTACTTCGAGGGATGCCATGGATATTGAAGGGTTAGGGCCGGCGGTGATAGAACAGCTTGTGGAGAACAGACAGATTCATTCCTCGGCGGATTTGTATGACCTGAAAATTGACGATATCAAACCTATGGAACGTATGGGGGAAAAGTCTGCCCAAAACCTCATAGATGCGTTGGAGCGTTCCAAACAAAACGATTTGTACCGTTTACTGTTTGCGTTTGGGATTCCGCATATTGGCTCCAAAGCTGCCAAGCTGCTCGCTGACCATTTCCGCACCATGGATGCTATTGCTGTGGCCAGTGTGGAAGAGATCTGTGCTATTGAGGGTTTCGGGGAAATCATGGCGCAGAGTGTGGTGAACTTTTTCTCCTTGCCGCATACCGCCGAATTACTGGAACGCTTCCGGAAAGCAGGGGTACAAATGGTCTGCCGCACCATCACGGAAGATACTCGTTTTCAGGGCAAAACTTTTGTGCTAACAGGAACGCTTCCAACCCTGACCCGTTCGCAGGCCAGTGCGATGATTGAGCGGTTTGGAGGGAAGGTATCGACGAGTGTTTCCAAAAAAACTTCCTATGTATTGGCGGGAGAAGATGCCGGCAGTAAGCTGACAAAGGCACAGCAACTGGAAATTGACATTCTGGATGAAACTGCGTTTTTAGAAATGATTTCACAGGAAAGCAGAAAGGAAGATCGCCATGCTGACCATAAAGAATTACCGTGATATTCCAGAAAATCAGCGGGATGCAGTGATTCAAAAAATTTTTGAGATAGGCATTGGCCCTGCTACTGGAAAACACACCATCGTCAAACGGGAATTCGAACATTCTCAGGAAGGCAGCTTGCCGCAATATTTCTTTTTATTTCGAGATTTTTCTCTGGTTGGATTTGTCTTTCTGATTACTGAACAGAACGAACCAGTGAACAAACTATTTCCGTGGTGGTCTATCCACAGCTTGGATACGCTCCCACACGAAGAAACCGCCCCGGTTTTTGAGTATATCATCGGGCTTTGCGAAGAATATGGGTGTCTGAAATTAAAGGACAGATTTGAGAATGACCCGTCTTACCACAAAATATAATACGGATCTTCACCGCAGATATAGGGTCTGCGGTGTTTTTATTTTCTGGAAAATCAAGTTCTTTTTCTCCTGTCTTGTCCATATGATGTAACAGAAAGGGGACAAGGCCATGGAAGAACGTTTTGACAGTGCCGTTTGTATTGTATGCGAGCGGCTGCGCCTTCTGCTCAATCAGATTCCGCCGCGTATGAAACAGCAAATTCATGAGATCCGTCTGCGTATCAACAGCCCGGTAGGATTGGTGCTTGCGGATGCTGTTTATTTTTTGAATAATAATGGCCCACCCACGGTCCGTTTCGGAGAGGATGCGGTACAGGCCAAACCAGATGATTTACAGGAAACATTTGCGAGATTGTGTGACTATTCGGTTTATGCCCATCAGAACGAAATCCGGCAGGGATACCTAACCTACCGGGGCGGGCACCGCGCAGGGTTATGCGGAAGTGCTGTCACAGATGGCGAACAAATCGTCAGTATCCGGGATATTTCATCCATGAACCTTCGTATTGCCCGGCAGATTTACGGGGCGGCATCGCCGCTGATTGCACAACTAGGAAGCCGGTTAGGGGAAGGGCTATTATTAGCTGGTCCACCGGGATGTGGCAAAACAACCTTACTGCGGGATATCTGCCGGCAGATTTCCCAAGGGGTGCTTGGTAATCAGCGCAGGGTGGCCGTAGTAGATGAACGGGGAGAAATTGCCGCATCGTACTGCGGGGAGCCGCAGAATGATTTAGGTCCCTGCTGCGATGTTCTGGACGGGTATCCGAAAGGAGACGGGATTTTACAAGCCATCCGGTGTTTATCGCCGTCTGTGGTGGTATGTGATGAAATCGGAAACCAAAAAGAAATCGAAGCCATTGAGCAGGGGATCAATGCCGGAGTCAGTCTGATTGCCAGTATCCACGCCGGGTCAGCCCAGCAATTGGTACAGCGTCCTCAAGGAAGAGTGCTTCTGCAAACCGGGGCATTTCCATGGGTGGCGATGATGGATAACAAAAAAGGGTTTGGAAACATAACCGGAATTTTTAAGGCAGGTGAGTTGCTTGGTCAAAATGATGGGGATCCTTTTGCTAGTTCTCACATCGTCGTCCGTGGGATTTCTGGAAGCGTATAAACTGCGTTTACGGGTGGAATATCTGGAACGCTTTTTACAATTTATACGGGCTGTCCAGACAGAAATCCAATTTTCAGCCTTCCCGGTCCGGCAACTGGTCGCACGCCATCGCGAAGAACTGAAATTATTTGATTTATGCGATCAGTTCTGTTCTCAAGGGGAAGAGTTTCCGCAAGCGTGGCAGAAGGCGTCTGTGCAGGGAACCAAAGGCAACGGGCTGACAAAAAAAGAAATCCAAATGATGGCAGAGTTTGGAGCGGGATTGGGAAATACGGGCATAGCCGGACAAATTTCGCACTGTGAACTGGCAGCACAGCTTTTCCAGACACAGTTAGAAGAAGCACGGCAGGAAAAAGGGAAAAAATCAAAATTATATGCTATGTTAGGGATTTTTTCCGGGACAGCCATGGCGCTGGTAATCAGTTAGGGCCGGGGAGACCCGCCTGAAAATGGAGGACGTATAGTATGGATATTGACTTGATTTTCCGCATTGCAGCGATTGGGATTATCGTGGCAGTCCTAAACCAGCTGCTCATCCGTTCCGGTCGTGAAGAACAGGCGATGATGACCACGTTAGCTGGGCTGATTGTGGTATTGATGATGATTATTCAGGAAATCGACAGCCTGTTTGCCTCGATTAAATCAATTTTCGGGTTGTAGCGATGGAGATACTGGGAATCTTGGGGATTGCTGTTATGACAGCAATTCTTGCGGTGATGCTCAAACGGTATCATGCAGAATATGCGATTCTGGTAAGTATCTGCGGCGGTGCGGTTGTGATTTTCCTGATCCTTGCGCGGATAACTCCGGCACTCAATCAGGTGCAAGAGTGGATTTCCACTGTGGGGCTTCCGGGACAGGCTGCGTCCATTTTATTCAAAACATTAGGCATTTGTTTTCTCACCCAGTTTGCCGCGGATACCTGTAAAGACGCTGGGGAAAGCGCGTTGGCAGGAAAAGTGGAACTTGCCGGAAAAATTACTGTGGTGGTCTTGGCATTACCGCTGTTTCAGAATATCGCATCAACGGTAATCTCCCTGACAGGGGGTGGATGACCATGCTGATTTTGAGTGTGAAATACCGGTATCAATTCCTTAGACCCATCCTCGTATTGATGGGGATATTCTTTGGTATGATGCTGTTTAGCGGTACGGTATCGGCGCAGGAAACAGATACGCAGGCACAAATCCAGGAATATTACGAGTCACAATTGGAGGCATCTGGTGCGAATGATTTACTGTACCAGTTACCAGATTCTACCAGAGAAATCCTAGGGGAGTTGGGAATTGACGGAGCCAATTGGCAGCCGATTTCCACCCTGACCCCGCAAGGGGTTTTTTACCAGTTACTGGTTTTATTTGGCGTCCAAGCTGATGTCCCCTTAAAAGCTGCGGTTTCGATTTTATCTGTGATGATTTTGTGCGCTATGCTCAATTCCATGCGTCTTTCCTTTGGAGAACAGCCAGTAGGCGGTGTGGTGAACCTGATCGGTACTTTATGTGTGTGTACTGTGGCGGTCGAACCTGTGGTCAGTTGTATTGTTCAGGCATCAGAAGTGATTCAGGGAGCGTCTAATTTTATGCTGGCATGCCTGCCGGTCTTAGCTGGCATTTTGATTGCAGGAGGCCAAACTACATCAGCAGGTTCCTTCCATTTCTTGATGCTCGGTGCCAGCAATGTGATTTCATGGGTAGCAGCCCATTTCATTGTGCCGGTACTCAACATTTTTCTGGGATTTTCGCTGGTATCTGCATTGTCACCAAACCTGAATCTGAATGGCTTAGCGAAAACTTTTAGTACTGTCATGAAATGGGTATTGGGATTTTCCATGAGTATTTTTACCGGAATGCTGACGATGCAAAGCCTCTTGGGAAATGCTGCGGATGTCACCACCAATAAGACGGTCAAATTTGTGGTATCCAGTTTTGTGCCAGTGGTTGGTAATGCGTTGGGCGAGGCATTCGGTACTGTACAGGGAAGTGTCAAGCTGTTAAAAACAGGAGTTGGGGCATTTGGTCTGCTTGCGATTGGTTTTATTTTTTTTCCAGTTTTGGCACAGTGCCTGCTTTGGCAGATCACTGTTACGGTATGTGCAAGTATTGCCGAGGTCTTTGACCTCAAGGAAATTGCCGGGCTGCTTCGCGCTGTTTCCAAAGTGGTGTCGCTTTTAATCGCTGTTTTATTATGCAGTATCGCGATCCTGATTATCTCTACCATAGTGATGATGGCGATTGGAGGTGCGGCGTAATGGATCGTGTCCAACAATGGGCATTGGGGATCTGTTTAACAGTATTGGTCAATGCTATGGTACAGTATATGATCCCGAAAGGCTCTATGGAAAAAATGCTGCGGCTCGTGGTCGGAGTGATTGTGTTATGTGGACTGCTTCTGCCGTTCACAGAGCTTTCCAAATTGGATTGGAACCTAGAACAGCCAGCATCTGCACGGTATGATTATGACGGATTTTCGGATGAGGTAGAACGTCAGATTTTCCAGCAGGCAGAACGAAATATCCAGCAGGTGGTGATTGCTGAACTGGAGAAAAATGGTTACCGATGGAAAAATGTTTCGGTAAGCATGGATACAAACCCAGATGGCAGCATAGTAATTGAGCAGGTAGTAGTGATCTTGGACAAAGAGATGTTAATACATAAGGATGAATTAACAGCGCGTCTGGAAAAAAACCTGGGATTAAAAACGGAGGTCGTTTGGGATGGTGAATCCGGATAAAGGTACTTCCCCTGCCAAAAGCCTGTTCCGCAGACTGGCCGAACAGGATAAAATACGAAAAATATTACTGTTTGCCGGGATTGGAGCGATTGCTTTAATTTTCCTTTCGAGCTTTTTTTCCCGCGGACAGCCAAAAGAACCCGCAGCGGAAACCGTACAGAAAAACGTCGTGAGTACCGAGGATTATATCAGCGGGCTCGAGCAAAATCTTACCCGCCTAATCAGCGGCATTGACGGGGTAGGGGAAGTGGATGTCATGATTACGCTGGAAAAAGGGGTGGAATATGTGTACGCCACACAGGAAAAGAAAAGCCGGCAGACCACCGAAAATAAAGCAGCTGACCAGGATATCCGCAACCAAGCACAGGATCAGGTCGAAACCAACTATATCATCGTCAAAGACGCCGATGGCGCGCAAAAAGCTTTGGAGGTCACAGAGGTGCAACCGGTGGTCAAAGGGGTCGTGGTGGTATGCGGAGGCGGGGATAACCCTACCGTACAACAAAATGTTACCGAGGCGGTCACCACCGCGCTCAACCTTTCTTCAGCCCGGGTTTGCGTGGTCAAATCCAAATCTTGAAAACAGGAGGAATCTTACATATGGGTTTTAAAAAACGTCAGCTTGTGCTTGCCGCTTTGGTGGTATCCTTAGGGGCCGCGGTTTATTTGAATTGGCAGTTTTCCGGTACTCCGGATATCATTGCTACCAGCACCTCCCAGTCCGATAAGGAACTTGGCGCTGCCGCTTTGGTCAACGCCTCTGCCAGCAGCCTCACTTCCAGACCCGCATCGGTATCATCCGCCATTACCAGTACACCGAGTACGGTTCGAGAACCGGCAACGTCTTCAGTGGTTTCAACCATTTCTTCCTCTTCATCCTCCCTTTCCCAAGCTGCTTCCGAAGTGGTTTCTCAAACATCTGACAGCGCTATGGAGGAATATTTTAATCAAACCAGATTATCCCGACAGAAAAGCCGGGATGAAGCGATTGAACTCTTGGAAAAGGTGATGAATGATAATACCTCAACGGAAGAAGCCAAAAAGAAAGCGGTTGATGATGCCGCAGTCATTGCTCAGAATATGTTAAAGGAAAGCAATATTGAAAACCTCATTAAATCCAAGGGGTATGTAGATTGTGTGGTATTTTTGCAGAATGGGGAATGCAGTGTGGTTGTGAAAAAGAATACCCAGTTTGTGGAAAGCGATGCAGTGGCAATCCGCGACATCATTACCGGACAGACCGATGTTACCCCTCAAAATATTAAGATTGTTCCAGCCAAATAGCTTGTGTCCGTCGAATCGGTATTACCAAAGCGAGAAGCGAAAGGTAAGGCCGATTTTTTTATTTTTGGCGAAAAATCCAAAAGCCTATTTTCACCTCGTAGGTTTTGTGATATAATATTTTCTACAATCAACTTGTGGAGTTTGAAAATTAAATGATTCTATCAACAACCCTCCACGTGTCTGACTGCCGGGAGGGTTGTTTTGATGTTCGCTAGGAGGCGCCGATGAAACGACGTGCAGAACGGGAACAAGCATTCCTGTTGATTTTTGAGAGAACGATCCATAATAATACCATGGCAAATATTATTGAAAACGCCGGTGAATGCCGGGAAATGGAGTTTTCGGATTTTGCCACAAAAATTGCATTAGGGGTAGAAAAAAACGAGGCAGTTCTTGATAAGAAAATTGAAGAAAGTATATTGGGCTGGAAAATGAACCGCCTTTCCAAAGTGTCGCTGGCACTCATGCGGCTGGCCATTTATGAAATGATATTTGAGCCGGAAATCCCGATCAGCGTTTCGATCAACGAAGTCATTGACCTTGCCAAAAAATATGGCGGCAGCGAGGATGCCCCCTTTATCAATGGGGTATTGGGAACGGTTGCCAAAGAAATGGATGGGAATGCATGAAGCAGTTTTTGGGGATTGATACCAGCAATTATACAACTTCCGCAGCGCTCCTTTCCGATGAGGAAATTGTCCAGAAGAAACAATTGCTGCCCGTGAAAGAGGGGCAATTAGGGCTTCGGCAAAGTGACGCAGTATTCCATCATGTGCAGCAGCTTCCCAATATCCTTGAGCCATTGCTCCACTCTTTTTCTGGAGTATCTGCCATTGGAGTGAGCAGTCGTCCCCGGGATTTGGAAGGTTCCTATATGCCATGTTTTACAGTAGGATATGGAACAGCCAAGACATTATCGGATGCGTTTCAAATACCACTTTATTGTTTTTCACATCAGGCAGGGCATATTGCAGCAGCCTTGTATGGAGCGGGATGTTTGGAACTCTTGGAACAGAAATTTTTAGCCTATCATGTTTCTGGAGGTACCACTGAAGCGGTTTTGGTGACACCTGATCCCCAATGGGTATTTACTTGTGAAATTGTGGCCTCTTCGCTGGATCTCAAAGGTGGTCAGGCAGTTGACCGGGTCGGTGTCATGCTTGGATTGCCTTTTCCGGCAGGGCGTGAGTTGGAAGCGCTGGCTTTGCGTTGGGACAAGCCTTGCAAAGTATATCCCTCCATGAAAGGCGCAGATTTTTGTTTGTCGGGAATTGAAAACCAATGTAAAAAAATGTATGACCAAAAACGAAGCCCGGAAGAAATTGCCCGCTATTGTCTGGAACTGTTACTAGCGTCTTTGGATCAATCCTGTCAGGAATTGAGAAAAAAATATGGAAATCTTCCCCTAGTATTTGCAGGGGGGGTCATGTCTAATGTTATCATCCGGGACGCCTTAACTGCAAAATACAGGGCATATTTTGCACCACCAGAATTTTCTGCTGACAATGCTGCTGGGATTGCTGTACTGGCCGCTTTACAGGAAGGAGAATTGTGATGCGGTCTCCTGTAACTTTGACCGTCACTCAACTCAATACCTATATCAAATCGTTGCTTGATGGAGACGAACAGTTACGTTCTGTGTTTGTGGTGGGCGAGGTTTCCAACTTTACCAACCATTATAAGTCTGGACATTTTTATTTATCCCTTAAAGATAGTAAATGTGTGATTAAAGCGGTCATGTTTGCATCACAGGCCCGCCGTTTACGCTTTCTGCCACAGGATGGAATGAAGGTGTTGGCTCGCGGACAGGTATCCGTTTATGAGGCGAGCGGGCAATATCAGCTTTATATTGATGATTTGCAGCCCGATGGCCTTGGCGCATTAAACCTCGCGTTTGAACAATGCAAAGCCAAACTAGCTGCCGAAGGCTTATTCGATCCAAACCGAAAAAAGCCAATCCCAGCTTATCCAGAACGGGTTGGGGTGATTACTTCGCCAACGGGTGCGGCTGTGCATGATATCCAACATGTATTGGGACGTAGGTATCCTCTGGCAGAAATTGTTTTTGTACCGGTATTGGTACAAGGGGAAGGAGCGGTTTCGCAGATTGTCGAGGCTTTGCAGACCTTGAACCGTCTGCGCTGTGCGGATGTCATTATTCTCGGACGCGGCGGTGGCTCACTGGAGGATTTATGGGCCTTCAATGAAGAGGCTGTTGCACGGGCAGTAGCGGCTTCAGAAATCCCGATTATTTCTGCGGTGGGTCATGAAACCGATGTGACAATTTGTGATTTTGCTGCGGATTTACGTGCTCCCACCCCCTCTGCGGCAGCAGAACTGGCTGTGCCTGACTGGGAGGAGATAGCTGGTATTTTACATGGATATCAATATAGCCTTAGACAGTCGATGGAGCGTAAATATCAGCAATGTGGGGACGCTTTACAGCAAGCAATGCGATGTCGGTTCTTGAGCCATCCAGATGAACTCATTGCTGTTCGCAAAATGGAAGTCGACCGCAAGGTTCAGCAGCTAACCGCAGGAATCCGCCGGCAAATGACGGATACTCAAACGTCTTTGGCAACGCTGAGTGGAAAATTGGACGCTTTAAGTCCTTTAAAAGTACTGTCGCGCGGATATGCCATGGTTTCCAATGAAAAGGGAAAAACAGTTGCATCCCCCAGCCAAGTCCAGCCGGGCGAGTGTTTAAAGCTTCAGTTTTTACAAGGAAGCATAGATTGTACAGTTGATGCGGTCGATGTTGAGGGGAGGAATCCAAATGAATAAAAATATGAGTTTTGAAACAGCCATGAATAAATTAAATGAGATCGTGACAAAACTCGAAAGCGGGACAGAATCTTTAGAATCGTCTTTGAAACTGTTCGAACAGGGAAGCGAACTGACTGCTTTTTGTTATGGGAAGCTTCAAAATGCAGAACAGAAAATCAAGCTGATTACCACGATGGGATCGGAACAATTCGAAAAAGCAGGTGAGTGATTTGCAAGAACGGCAACGACTACTCTTACAACAAATCGAACAAAAATTAGAAGCTTATGTGCCAAAAACCAATGCGTTATATCATCGGCTGTTGGAGGCTATGCGGTACAGCCTGCTGGATGGGGGAAAGAGGATCCGGCCTTTGCTGGTACTGGAATTTTGCCGTCTGTGCGGCGGGGAACCACAAAAAGCTTTACCGTTTGCATGCGCGCTGGAAATGGTCCATACCTATTCGCTCATTCATGACGATCTGCCTTGTATGGATAATGATGATATACGCCGGGGCCGTCCTTCAAACCATAAAGCATTTGGGGAGGATCTCGCTTTACTTGCGGGCGATGCTCTTTTAACTTTAGCGTTTGAAACGATGTTGTCTCCGGAAAGCATCATACAGGCTGGTGCTGACCGGGCGGCTCAGGCAGCTGGGACTTTAGCGTGTGCAGCTGGGGCACATGGGATGGTAGGCGGACAAGTCATTGATTTAGCCTCCGAAGGCCAGCAGGTGCCATTGGAAACCCTCCAGATTATGGATGAATGTAAAACCGGTGCTTTGATTTTAGCGGCAGCGGAAATGGGATGTATTTTGGCGGGGGCAAACGAACAGCAGAAACAGGCAGCCAAACAATACGCTTCGGCCATTGGCTTGGCATTCCAGATTGTAGATGATATTTTAGATGTCACGGGAACCACAGAGGATCTAGGCAAAAAGGCAGGGAGTGACGCAGACAATCAAAAGTCAACGTATGTGACACTGATGGGATTAGAGAAAGCGCGTCAGACAGTACAGGACTTGACAAAACAGGCAATCCGCGCCTTGGATATTTTTGACGATCAGGAGGTCAAAAGCGAACTGGTTGAACTGGCAGAATTTCTGGCGTCCCGCAATCGGTAAGCCTGCAAAACAGGAGGAAGAGGATGAAACACATCACGACCATTCGCGTAGAAAGCCCTTCGTTTACCGATCAGGGATGGATTCCCCAAAAGCATACTGGATATGGGGAAGACATCTCCCCAGCTTTTCAACTCTTCGGAGTGAGTGAACAAGGGGTTTCCCTTGTGGTGATTCTCGTGGATCTTGATGTCCCATTTCATAAAGAGTATCCCCATTGGCTCATTTGGAATATCCCGAAGATGGAACAAATCCCAGAAGGCATCCCTCATGGTGCAATTTTACCAGAATTCGGCAATGCCTGTCAGGGAATGGCCTATGGTAAAAACTGCTATCGCGGGCCAAAACCACCAGTATTTTTGCCCAATCCCCACCAATATGTGTTCCGTTTTTTCGTCCTAGACTGTTTCCTTGATTTACCATCTTCTGCGAAAAAAAGAGAACTTTTCAAAGCCATGCAAGGGCATATTTTACAACAGGGAAGCATCTGCGGAACATACAAGTACCAGCGCTCCCAGCCGTAAAAGATTTGTGTATTGACACGAAGCGATAGATATGATATAATAATCAGGCCGCATGCTTACAGGTTTTAAGAGGGATTTCTCACCTGTTGCAGCGAGATTTTTAGAAAAGGCAGGACCTTTCATGTTTGCAGTAATTGAAACAGGCGGTAAGCAGTATAAAGTGCAAAATGGCGATGTCATTTATGTTGAAAAGCTTACAGCTGAAGAAAACGCAGAAGTGCAGTTCCAGGTTGTCGCACTTGGCGGTGACAAAGGACTCAAAATTGGTACCCCTTATGTAGATGGCGCCAGCGTAACTGGTAAGGTGCTTAAAAACGGTAAAGGGAAAAAAATCACGGTGTTTACTTACAAACCGAAAAAAGGCTCAAAACGTAAAATGGGCCACAGACAGCCCTACACGAAAGTCGAAATTGCCGCAATCAATGGCTAAAGCATGATTGATGTGCATTTGCTCACAACAGATTGTGGGGAATTAGTTGGCTTTTCCATGCGCGGACATGCTGGTTATGGAGAAGTCGGGTCGGATATTGTATGTGCAGCAGTTTCATCTGCGGCTTATTTGGTTGCAAATACAGTGACCGAAATTTTGCATGCAGATGCCCAGATATCTGTACATGATAGTCATATGGCTGTACAGATTGCCCATCGCGATGCTTTCATTTGCCGTGATATTTTGGCAGGTTTTAAATTGCATATATTGGGGTTGGAAGAACAATATCCGGAAAATATTCGAGTAAATTATTTGGAGGTGTAAGGAATGCTAAAGATAAATATTCAGTTATTCGCTCACAAAAAAGGGGTTGGCTCCACGAAGAATGGTCGTGATTCCGAGTCCAAACGTCTTGGTGTCAAACGTGCTGACGGCCAATTTGTCCTTGCAGGCAATATTTTGGTTAAACAACGTGGTACCCATATCCATCCCGGCAATAATGTAGGGATTGGCTCTGATGATACCCTGTTTGCTTTGGTCGATGGCAAGGTCAGATTTGAACGTCTGGGCCGCGACCGCAAAAAGGTCAGTGTTTACGCCGAACAGTAATCACAACCTCTTTTTATCTGATTTTTGAAAATCCTTGGGTCAGCGATGTCCCCGGGATTTTTTTTATCATTCCGTTACGATTGACAAAGAGAAATGGCGGTAATTTATGTTTATTGATCTTGCAAAAATCAAAGTCAAAGCTGGCGATGGCGGTCATGGGGCAGTGTCATTCCACCGGGAAAAATATGTAGCTGCGGGTGGCCCCGATGGTGGGGATGGAGGCCGTGGCGGAAACATTATTTTTCAGGCGGATACCAATTTATCCACCCTCATGGACTTCCGTTATAAGCGCAAATTTGTAGCCCAAAACGGCGAAAATGGTCGCGCCAAACGTTGTTTTGGAAAAAGCGGGGAAAATCTCATTATCAAAGTGCCGCTGGGTACGCTGGTCAAGGATGTGGAAACCGGACGCCTGTTAGCAGATATTTCTACCATGGAACCTCAAACCTTATTCCGTGGTGGGAAAGGCGGTTGGGGCAATGCGCATTTTGCAACGCCGACCAGACAAGTTCCCCGTTTTGCCAAGCCGGGAGTACCCGGGGAAGAAGCAGAAATTCAGTTAGAGTTGAAATTGCTGGCAGATGTTGGTTTAGTTGGTTATCCTAATGTGGGGAAATCTACCCTAATTTCCGTTGTGAGTGAGGCGAAACCAAACATTGCTAATTATCATTTCACGACCCTGACACCTGTGCTGGGAGTAGTAGACCGGGGAGAGGATTCCTTTGTGATTGCTGATATTCCCGGTCTGATCGAAGGGGCATGGGAAGGCGTTGGTTTGGGACATCAGTTTTTGCGCCATGTAGAGCGTTGCCGGATGCTGATTCACATTGTCGATGTGGCAGGCAGCGAAGGACGTGACCCCATTCAGGATTTTGAAGCGATCAATCAGGAATTGGAAAAGTTTAATCCCGAATTGGCGCAGCGTCCGATGTTGGTTGCTGGGAACAAATGCGATTTGACCGACGAGGATCAAATCGAACGTTTTCGCCGTTATGTGGAAGGGAAAGGGTATGAATTTTTCCCGATTATGGCGGCGATCCGGTACGATGTCGACCCGCTGTTAGATCGGACGCATGAAATGTTAAGCAAGCTTCCGCCGGTGCGACAGTTTGAACCCGATCCCGAACCAGTCAAACCGTTGGAGGACTTTGAAAAACGTACTGTGGAAGTGAAAAATCAGGATGGTGTTTATTTTGTGGAAGGGGATTGGCTGTTGTCTGTGATTCATTCCATTAATTTTGATGATTACGAATCCCTGCAATATTTCCAACGGGTCCTGATTCAAACGGGTGTCATTGATGCCCTGCGTCAAGCGGGAATCCAAGAGGGGGATACGGTCAGTATGTACGATCTGGAATTTGATTTTGTAGAATAGGGGTGTGCTTTTGGAACGCTTATTTGCAGGGGAGTGCGACCCCAAACAGTTGAGCCCTCTGACTTTGGCATTTGTTGGGGACTGTGTGTTTGAATTGTTTGTGCGGGAATGGCTGGTTTGTCAGGCAAACTGTCCCGTTAATGCTCTGCATAAACATTCCGTAGCACAGGTTTGTTGTCAGGCGCAGGCCAAATCTATGGAAAAATTAATGCCATTTTTAACCGAACGAGAACAGCAAATCTTTAAACGCGGCCGCAATGCTACTACGTCCCATGTACCGAAAAATGCGTCCCCGAAAGACTATCATGCCGCAACGGGATTTGAAACGATGTTTGGCTACTTGTATCTCAATGGTGAAATCGCACGGTTGCGGGAATTATTTTCCATGATTTGTGAATAAGGGGTAAACACACAAAGATTGTCATACAATAACCTTATCTAAAGAAAAGAAGGTGTTTGTGTGACATTTTTGACCAGCAAAAAAAAATGGGTACAGGTGACAACCGATGCAGGATGTTTTCTTCTTGGAAGCTGTCTGTACGCCGTGTCAGTTTCGGTCTTTTCTGCCCCTAACCACATCGCGCCGGGAGGAGTGACCGGCTTGGCCACGATTTTCAACACCCTGTTTCACACCCCAATTGGTAGCATTGCATTGCTGTTGAATTTGCCAGTCATGATTTGGGCGATGTTGGAAATCAGTTATCAAGTGGTCATCAAAACTATTATTGCTATTGTTGTTTCCTCTGTGATTATTGACGTTTCCGCCCTGTTCCTGCCCGCCTATCATGGAAACGCTATGCTGGCAGCTATTTTTGCTGGTGTCCTTGAAGGCGTGGGGTTGGCTCTTATTTTCCTGCGCGGTGGTACTACAGGCGGTACTGATATGGTAGCCCGTCTGTTGAATCGACGTTTCCCACATTTGTCAATGGGCAAGCTGATGTTAAGTGTCGATTTGGTTGTCATTACAATTTCAGCTTTTGTGTACTGGAGTATTGAAAGTGTATTGTATGCTCTGATTGTTATTTTTGTCGCAACCCGTGTCATTGATGCGATTCTCTATGGGATGGATATTGGAACCGGGAAACTGCTTTATATTATTTCCGATCAGGGACAACAAATTTCTTCCCGTATTATCGAAGTGCTGAGCCGCGGTGTAACCGTTCTGCAAGGGCACGGTGCATACAGCGGAAAACAGCGGGATGTTTTATTCTGCGCGGTACGGAAATATGAGGTACACCGCGCTCTCCAGCTGGTACGTGAAATTGATAAGCGGGCCTTTATTATTATTGGAGATGCCGGACAAATCACAGGGGAAGGATTCCGGGAGGATCAGGTACATGAAAAAAGCATCCGCGATCTTTTGTTCCGGCGAGACAAAGGGACGGATTCCCATTCCGGATCGTAAATATCCAGACAAAACAATAGGCGGATTTGTAAGGTTGGTTACAAATCCGCCTACTGCCGTAAAATCGAGTGGGTTATCTGCAGTTGGTGCTGTTTGAATTTGTTTTGTTGGTGCTGTTAGTGTTGTTGGTGGAGTTGGTCTGGTTGGAAGAAGTCTTGTTTTGGGACTGGTTTTGATGGTTGGTGTTGTTATAGTTGTTTTGCTTTTCCAAGATGTTTCACCCCCTTCTGTCACTATTATGGCAGGAATTCCGTTGGTTTATACCATAAGAATAAGAAAATATTGGGAGTTGATTAGCTTGTTGCCGGAAATGTTTGAAAACCGGATGAAAATTTTGTTAGGGAAAGAATGGGAATCCTTTTTACAGGCAATGGAGCAGCCTCCTTTCCGAGGGCTACGCTGGAACCCATTAAAATGTTCTTTCGATACGTTGCACAGAACTTTGGATTTTCCGCTCTGTCCTACGCCGTTCTCCCCATTATCCTATGAAATTCCTGCACATATGGAACGGATTGGCCTGCATCCTTTGCACCATGCAGGGGCATTTTATGTACAGGAACCATCGGCATCCTCTGCGGTGACTGTTTTGGACCCTAAGCCCGGTGACCGGGTATTGGATGTCTGTGCTGCACCGGGAGGGAAGTCCACACAGATTGGGGCATGTTTGCAGGGGGAAGGTATTCTGTGGTCAAATGAGGTGGTAAAAAGCCGAGCAAATATTTTATTATCCAATGTAGAGCGCATGGGCATCCGTAACAGTGTGATTTCCTCTTGTCATCCTGATATACTCGGTCAAAAACTGGCCGGTTTTTTTGACAAAGTATTGGTGGATGCCCCATGTTCGGGGGAGGGGATGTTTCATCGCGATCCGAAAGCTATTGCGGATTGGAGTGTAGAACATGTGCAAGCCTGTTCTGTGCGGCAGTTTGAAATTTTACATTCGGTATCGCATACCGTCCGGGAAGGGGGGATTTTAGTTTATTCCACGTGTACGTTTTCCCCAGAGGAAAATGAACAAGTGGTCGAGCATTTTTTACGGGAACATTCGGAGTTCGAATTGGAAGATTGTGAGGTGTCTTTTGGACGTCCCTCTGCAACACTCCCCAAGACAAGACGGATTTTCCCGATGGACGGCGGCGATGGTCATTTTGTCGCACGTATGAAACGAGTGAAACCGAATCCAAATTTCCCATCGCATTATCCATATGACGCATGTGAAGGAAACCAACAAAAAGCCATTTTGGAATTGTTGAGCCATATTTTTAAGATCATACCAAACGGTTCGATTGTGAAGAAAAAAGATTGTTTTTACATTCTGCCCTCTGGTTTACCGGATCTTGACGGATTAGGGATTATCCGTGCGGGAATTTTAGCAGCAGAGGAGAAAACCAACCGTTTGGAGCCAACCCATCAATTGTTTGCTTCAGCGGCATTCGAAAATTGCAAACAGGTTCTTAATCTCCCACTTGATTCTAAGGAAATTCGTCGTTTTCTGCTTGGGGAAGAATTAGAACTGCAAAATGATGTTCAGGGGTTCCTCACAGTTGCGGTGGAAGGGATTCCATTGGGATTTGGAAAGGCTTCCAAGAAACGTCTTAAAAACCGCTATCCAAAAGGTTTGCGTAATCATACCCTCTAGCCCCTCTTAACTATTCTAATTCGGATGTTTTTTGACTTGCTTGAATTGACTGGCATTTTATGCTATAATAATAACGAACCTGAAGGAAGGATGTGATGTTCTATGCAGGACATTAGAATAGAATTAACTCAAAATCCAAAACCAAAGCCGACCGATGAAAGCAAGCTTGGTTTTGGCAACATTTTTACCGATCACATGTTTATTATGAATTATGATGAAGGACAAGGCTGGCATGATCCAAGAATCGTACCGTTTTCTGATATTTCTCTGTCGCCGGCTGCCATGTGCCTGCATTATGGACAAGAGGTTTTTGAAGGGATGAAAGCATACCGCACTGCGGAAGGAAAAATTTTATTGTTCCGTCCAGATCGGAATATGGCTCGTCTGAATATGTCAAACAACCGTTTGTGTATCCCTCTCA
The DNA here is from genome assembly GCA_949741605.1 of uncultured Eubacteriales bacterium. Lineage (GTDB taxonomy): Bacteria > Bacillota > Clostridia > Oscillospirales > Acutalibacteraceae > UMGS1071. The sequence continues at coordinate 29,067 of CATJNB010000093.1, forward strand.
TTGATGAATCATTTGCCCAGTCTGCCATTGAAAAGCTGGTTTCTGTGGAAAAGGATTGGATTCCCAGTGCGGAAGGCACCTCTTTGTATTTGCGTCCGTTCATCATCGCGGTAGACCCGCATGTTGGCGTACATCCGGCGAAGCATTTGTTGTTTATGGTTATTTGCTGCCCGGTTGGTGCTTACTATCCCGAAGGTCTGAATCCAGTTAAAATTTACGTGGAAAGTAACTATGTTCGTGCGGTACATGGTGGTATGGGTTATGTCAAGACTGGCGGTAACTATGCGGCTTCTCTCAAGGCGCAGGATGAAGCCGAAAAACAGTCCTACACGCAAGTGTTGTGGCTCGATGGCATTGAACGGAAATATATTGAAGAAGTGGGTACTATGAATGTCTTTTTTGTCATCGATGACGAAATTGTGACCCCTGCCTTGCAAGGTTCCATTCTGCCTGGTATCACGCGTATGTCAGCCATCGAAATTCTGAAATCTTGGGGAATGAAAGTTTCTGAACGGCGGATTTCCATTCAAGAGGTTGCAGAAGCTGCGAAAAGCGGTCATTTAAAAGAAGCGTTTGGCACAGGTACCGCTGCTGTAATTTCCCCAATCGGGCATCTTAAATGGGAAGATCATATTATGTTAATTAATGATGGTAACATTGGAGAGATTTCCCAACGCCTGTACGATACCCTTACCGGAATCCAGTGGGGGAAACTCCCGGATACCATGGATTGGACCGTTGAAGTAAAATAGTTCCCACAACCAGATAATTTTGGGTGACAGTTTGGCTGTCACCTATTTTTATAGGAGGGTACCCAATGAGGGAACTACATTTCCTTGTGCCGCCCGCATTTGATGGGGTAAAATTAAAATCTTTTTTACGGGGGCCATGCAAGCTTTCCAACCGCTTGATGACCCGCCAGAAATGGGTATTTAATGGGATTACTGTCAATGGAGTACATGCGTATGTTACTAAGATTGTCCATACAGGGGATCAAGTTTGTGTCCGCCTGCCAGATGTACAACAAGAAATCCCCGCAATACCAATGCCGTTGGAAATTGTATGGGAGGACGAGGATTTGTTAGTGGTAAATAAGCCTCCCTATATGCCAGTGTATCCTACGCCCGGGCACGATCATGACAGTTTAGCCAATGCAGTTGCCGCTCACTGTCAGGAGAACAGGGCTCCGTTTTCGTTCCATCCTGTGTATCGGTTAGATAAAAATACATCCGGTCTATTGGTATTAGCCAAACATTCTTATGGGGCATCTGTTTTGGCATCTGGGGTGGAGAAAGAATATCTCGCAGTCTGTGAAGGGGTTTTGCATGGGCAAGGGACCATTTCTGCACCGATTCGGTTAAAACAAGGGCATGGGATTCAACGGGAGGTTGGGGAGGAGGAAAACGCCCAAGCAGCAGTGACGCATTGGAAAGCTGTCGCTCCGTGCGACGACGGCGGGCATACATGGCTGAAAATCCGTCTGGAAACCGGGCGCACCCATCAAATCCGGGTTCACTTTTCGCATTTCGGGCATCCTTTGGCTGGAGACGATCTTTATGGTGGCAGTCGCCGTTTGATACAACGTCAGGCTTTACTCTGTCATTTGGCACAGTTTTCCCATCCTGTTACCCACGAGCTTCTCACTTTTCAAATCCCCCTTCCATCTGATTTTATCCAAGCTTTTGGAAACTTCCCTGTTCTAACAAAACCGGAACATTCATAATAAAGGAGTATTTTTATGAAAAAAATTGCTAGTTTTTGTGTTGACCACAACAAATTACAGCCGGGTATGTACATTTCCCGGATTGATGATGACATTGTTACCTATGATCTGCGCTTTGTGAAACCAAATTGTCCGCCATTTTTGGAGGTGCCAGCTATCCATACAATGGAACATCTGTTTGCAACGATGGCTCGTAATTCAAAATTCCAAGATCAAATTGTTTATTTTGGTCCCATGGGATGCCGTACTGGTTTTTATCTGTTGGTTCGTGATATGCAGCATGCTGATGCCATCTCTTTGGTGCAGGACATTGTAAAGGATATTGCCAGTTACGAGGGGGAAATCCCGGGAAATACAGCGGTTGAATGTGGGAATTATCTCGACCATGATCTCGCTGGGGCCAAGGCTATGGCTGGAAAATATTACGAAATTGTGAAAAGTTGGTCAATTGAACAATTAAATTATTAAAAGTTTATATTTCTTTATACAATCGGCAATCCTAAAAATAGTTGCAATTTTGTAATTCTTATGGTATGATAAGGAAGGTTAAGTTACAAGATTGTAATTTTAGATTGCAATTGTGAAAGGAATGAATGGATATTAAACCATCAACACAGAATCATACAAATCAAAGAAAGCTTTCCAGACGGAAAAAACATATTATTACTTTGGCAGCCATGGCAGTGCTGATTGCCGGTGTGCCGTTTTCTGCAAATGCCGCATCCGATACCTCGCTGCTTGGAGGGGGCGAAACAGGACTATTGGTTACACAGGCAGATTCCTCCTCTAACCGGGTCATGGAAGAAGCTGTTGGGCTGTATCTGGATGGGCATTTGATTGGGGCAGTTGGGAATCCTTCCGATTTGAACCTGATGCTTCAGAGCTTTCTGGAAACCTATCATGAACCAGGTGCGTCTGTAAGTTTTGTGGAGAAGGTTGAAACAGTACAGGGATTGTATCCCGTATCCCAAATTTTTTCTCTGGATGACTTCCGGGATATCCTTCAGGGTAATGGTTCCAATACTCCCTTAAACTATACGGTAAAAGAGGGGGATACCTTGGAAACCATCGCGGAAGCCTTCCATACCACTCCAGAAGATTTGCTCGAACTCAACGGTGACAATCTTTCTCTCAAACAGGGGACAACCCTTCATGTGGTCAACAACGAACCATTCATTCATGTTAAGAGCGTGAAAAATGATCTCTATACGGAAGCGATTCCTTATACGACTGTTGTTGTGCCAGATACGAATGCGTATACCACGCAAAAACAGGTCACCTTGGAAGGGCAGGAAGGTTCCCAAACCTGCATGGACGTAGTAACCTGTATCAATGGACAAGAAGTCGAACGCCAGAATATCACACGGGTCGTAGTAGCAGCGGCGGTCAATGAGGTTGCTGTGGTTGGTACGATTGTCCCTCCAGACGGTTCGGAGCCGGGTGTGCCAAGCGGTGAGTTCACTTGGCCGGTTCCAACGATTAGCAATATTACCAGTGGTTTTGGTGCCCGGTGGGGGACAAACCATATGGGGCTTGATATTTCTGGAGGAAGTTCGTATGGCCATACCATCGTTGCTGCAGATGCCGGTACGGTTAGCTATGTGAAAATGGACAACTTTGGATATGGCTATCATTTGGAAATCAGCCATAAAGATGGCATGTCCACCATGTATGCCCATACCAGTGAAATTCTGGTAAAAGCTGGGGAGAAAGTTGCCAAAGGCCAGCCGATTGCCCGCATCGGTAGCACCGGTGATTCTACTGGCGCACATCTACATTTTGAAGTCCACAAAAACGGCGTGGCAGTGAATCCAATTGATTATGTGACGGCATAATATTTGTGTGACCAAGTTTATGGTTGAGCCTCCTTTTTGGGAGGCTCTTTTTGCTGCAAAAGGCAAAGAAATTTGACGGAATATGGAAAAAAATAAAGATTGTGTGAAAGATTTTCTTCCTTCCCTTGACTTTTCTTTCCATGTGTATTATTATCAATTAGTAAAGGTTTTTTTCCTGATTTTTCAGCGTGTAATTTGTGGATTCTGACAGATTACAGCTTTGATATAGATTACATTCATAATTTCTAATATTATGCAAAGAATTGTTAAAGAAGACAAAGAAATATTTTTGATTATAAAAACATGTTGTAAATAAATGATTGGAGCGTGTCACTTTGGACAAGTTTGTAATTACTGGCGGCCATCCGCTGATGGGTGAGGTTTCTATCAGCGGGGCAAAAAATGCTGCCATTGCGATCATTCCAGCAACGATTTTATCCGACGATGTTTGCCGGATTGAAAATATACCAGATATTACCGATGTATCCGCGATGATCCGGATTATTGCCGATATGGGCGCACAAATCCGTACCATCAACAAAACTACGATTGAAATTGATCCCCGTCCCATCCGGTCGCACGTTGCGTCCTATGAGTTGGCACGGCATATCCGTGGTTCATACTATCTTCTTGGCGCTTTACTCGGACGTTTCTCCCATGCTGTTGTTTCGATGCCGGGGGGCTGTGATTTTGGCGTACGTCCCATTGACCAGCATTTAAAAGGCTTTGCCGCACTAGGAGCGACCTATCATTTGGATGGTGGCATGGTTGACGTGCGTGCAGAAAACCTGTCTGGGAATAATATTTATATGGACGTTGTTTCTGTAGGTGCTACGGTGAATATTATGTTAGCAGCGGTTAAGGCCAGAGGTCTGACCGTGATTGAAAATGCTGCCAAGGAACCGCATATTGTGGACCTGGCGAACTTCCTGAACTCAATGGGTGCTGATATCCGTGGAGCAGGTACGGATGTGATTAAAATTTTTGGCGTAGAGTATCTGCATGGTACCACGTATTCGATTATCCCGGATCAGATTGAAGCCGGTACTTATATGGTTGCCGTAGCAGCTACTGGCGGTGATGTCGTGATTCGTAATGTCATTCCGAAACATCTGGAATCCATCTCGGCAAAACTGATTGAAATGGGGGTTTCGATTGAGGAATTTGACGATGCCCTGCATGTAACCAGAACTTGTGATCTGCACAATTGTAAAATTAAAACCATGCCACATCCGGGTTTCCCAACCGATATGCAGCCACAGATTGCAGTTTTACTGTCGATTGCCAAGGGTACCAGTATCATTAATGAGAGTGTATGGGATAACCGTTTCCGGTATGTGGAAGAACTCCGCCGTATGGGCGCACAGTTTTCCGTAGACGGTAAGTTAGCAGTTGTAGAGGGAATTGACCATTTGAATGCGGCTCCAGTGAAAGCAACGGATTTACGGGCTGGTGCTGCTATGATTATTGCGGCTTTGTGTGCCCATGGTACCACCAATGTGGAAGATATTCAGCATATCGAACGTGGCTATGAAGCTGTCGTGGAGAAATTGTCGGCATTAGGGGCAGAAATCAGACGGGTTCATGTGCCAGATGATAATAATAGTAGAGGATCGCAAGCGGTTTAAATCTGAATCATGATGCAACAAGCTCAGCTTAGAAAACCAAATGTGCCTCTCTGGTTTTCATGAGGAAGGCAGGGGACACAAGTTTTGACAAAAGTTTGCCCGTTATTCAGCGGCAGCAAGGGGAACAGTTATTTTATTGGTTCTGGATCGGGTGGAATTTTGATTGATGCAGGCCGTTCAGCCAAACAGCTCACCATGATGCTGGAACATTGCGAAATTGATGTTAAGGCGATTCAAGGAATCTTTATTACCCATGAGCATAGTGATCATATTAAGGGATTGCGTGTGTTTGCATCCAAGCACCACATTTCGGTATATTCTTCCTCTGGTACTTTGCAGGCTCTGGAAAAGACAGGGGATTTACAAGGGGATTTTACCAAAGAAGTCATTGACCCGAGAGGGATGGCTTGTGGCAATTTATTCATAAAACCCTTTCACACCTCGCACGATAGTGCAGAAAGCATAGGGTTTCAGATCCATACGCCAGATGGTCATATGATTGTACTTGCCACAGATTTAGGCTTTCTTTCAGACGAAATTTACAGAGAAATGCAGGGCAGCAACTTGGTGATTGTTGAGTCAAATCATGATGTAGGGATGTTGGAGAATGGTCCGTATCCGTATGCTCTGAAAAAACGGATTCTTTCCAAACTCGGACATTTATCGAATCTCAGTTGTTCCGAAATTTTGCCTGATTTAGTCAAACATGGGACAACGCATATCCTTCTTGCCCATCTTAGTGACGAAAATAATACCCCGGATTTGGCGCTTCAGACAGCCTTATGCAGCTTGTCTTTGGCAGGATGTCAAGAGGGGGTGGATTTTAGGTTGGAGGTTGCGCCAAGGGAAAATCAGCCAGCTCATGCTATTTTATTATAAAGTAGGCGGTTTCGATGTTGTCCGTGAAGATCGTATGTGTTGGAAAATTAAAAGAGCGTTATTGGAGGGAAGCCTGCGAGGAGTATAGGAAACGGTTAGGTGCTTTCTGTAAATTCCAGATTATTGAACTTCCTGAAAGCCGTTTGCCGGATCATCCTTCTGATGCACAAGTTACAGAAGCATTGCGAAATGAAGGTCAAAAAATTCTGGAATCCGCTAAGGGTTCTATTATGATTCCGTTGTGTATTGAGGCGAAAACCATCACGTCGCCAAAATTGGCAGAAATTATAGAGCAGATTACTGTAAGGGGGATGAGTGCCATTACTTTTGTAATTGGCAGTTCTTTTGGGCTAAGCGACCAAGTAAAACAGGCAGGGGAATTTTTGCTATCCATGTCGCCCATGACGTTTCCCCATCAATTAGCGCGAGTCATGTTATGTGAACAGGTGTACCGTGCTTTCCAAATTATGAATCACGGAAAATATCATAAATAGGCATGTAACAAACAAATGAAAAAGTGCGTTCCATCCCATTGAAACGCACTTGGTTTTTATTCGGCTAAATTTCCAAGGAATGCAGCGCCGATAATTCCAGCATCATTACCAAGCTGTGCCAGACACACACGGGTTCGTTTGCCAGTAATCGGGTACTGTTCCTTGTCTACGTATTCCTGTAAAGGCTCCAGCAAAGTGTTTCCTTCATTGGAAACTCCTCCGCCAATACAAAGAGTTTCTGGCTCAAAAATATTGACAGCATTCGTGATGCCGCATCCCAAATGCTGGATATATTGGTCCACAATGGCCTGTCCGACTGGATCTCCAGCACGCATCGCATCGAAGGCCGTGCGTCCACTGATATTTTCGAGATTACCATTTACTAATTTCCAAATGGGGGAAGTACGATCTTCTGATGCCTCCATGAATTCTCGTGTGGTTTGTTTTAAACCGGTGGCAGCGGCATACCGTTCCCAACATCCCTTACGGCCACAATGACAAGGGCGTCCATTCATTTCGATCACCATATGTCCCATTTCTCCAGCAGAAAAATTGGAACTGCTGTAAATACGTCCATGAATGATGATACCGCACCCAACACCAGTGCCTAATGTAATGGCCAAGGAATTTTGCGAGCCTTTTAACGCACCTGCCAAAAATTCCCCATAAGCGGCAGCATTCGCATCATTGGCAATGAAAACCTTTTTTCCTAATTTTTCTTCAAGTTTGGTTTTTAGGCGAAAATTGTGAAAGAATAAATTACTGGAAAATTCTATGATCCCTGTGTCGGTATTCACTGCCCCGGGACATCCAACTCCAATCCAAGCCATCTGTTCGATTGACTCGTTTGCGTCTGCTAAAGCAGCATTGGCAGCATTGGCCAACTGGATAATCATTTCCTCCTCCGAACACGGCACCGTAGTTTTGGCTTTACCCCGGCCAATAATTTGATAGTCTTGGGTAACGACTCCCGCGGCGATATTGGTACCGCCTAAGTCGATTCCTAAATACTTCATAATAACCCTCCTGCATTTTCGTTCTTTGTTAAGTATAGCATTTTTTCTTGAAAAAGGGAATGCATAATTCCCACCTTGACAAATTTTTATCTCTTTAGGCAGGCGGGATAGCGGGTCATATTTTACAAGCATAAAAGGAGTGGTGAAACCTGTGACGTATCGGGAATTGCCAGACTGCATGAAAAATGAAACCACCAAATACTATTGGGAGATGTTGCAGAAACACAAAGCAGCCCTAGCAATCAAACGGGCATTTGATGTGGGGGCATCGCTGATACTGTTGATTTGCTTTTCTCCATTTTTCCTGATTTTGGCTCTTGCTATTAAAATTGATTCCAAAGGCCCTGTCTTTTACCGGCAGGTACGGGTTGGACGTTATAATCAGGATTTTAAGATTTTTAAATTTCGCAGCATGGTTTCCAATGCCGATAAAATTGGCCTTGCAATCACAACGGGCAATGACCCACGGATCACCCGAATGGGGAAAGTAATCCGTAAATGCCGTTTGGATGAGATTTCACAATTGCTCAATGTATTGAATGGAACGATGAGTTTTGTTGGGCCGCGCCCTGAGGTGAGAAAGTATGTGGAAGCTTACAAACCGGAATATCTCGCTACTTTGTTGATTCGTCCCGGAGTGACCGCAGAGGCAAGTATCCGCTTCCGAAAAGAAGATGAAATGTTGGCAAAAGGGGAGGATCCAGAACGGGTGTATATTGAGGAAATCCTTCCAATTAAAATGGGTCTGGGTTTGGAATACTTAGCGCATATTTCTGTGTTCCATGATATGAAAATCATGATTCAAACGGTATTGGCAGTCCTCAAAAAATAAGAAAAAGCCGCAGCTATTCCATACTGGATTTGTGCGGCTTAGACTGCTTAGCCAGGATTTTTTTGTTTGATTTTTGCAACCGTTTGTTGCATTTCGGCAAATGTACTGACATCTGCCTGTTTTATTTTTTCTTGGATATCACGGGGGAGAGAATGGAAAAATTCATAGCTGGATAAATCTTCTTCCAAAAGATCGGAAAGACACAAATGCTGATCTGTGCTATGGCTCATATTCTTCACCTCGCTTCTATTATGGATCTGCGAAAGCGGATTATCAACGGAAATTCTCGGATCATAGTTAAAATAAAAAAACCCTTTTCCAATATATAAGGAAAAGGGTTTTATGCTTTTGATTATTTATTTTTCAAGAGCATCTTGTAAAGCGCTAATCAATTGCATTTTGTCAATTGGTTTGAACACAAAACCTTTTGCACCAATTTTAACTGCTTCATCAATGGTGTCGTCATAGACCAGAGAGGAAACCATCAGGATGCGTGCTTGTGGGTCGCGTTCTAAAATCTGTGCAGCGGTTGCAAAACCATCTATGCCAGGCATAACAATATCCATGGTTACGATATCAGGATGCAAATCCTGATAATGGGCAATAGCGTCATCACCATTTTGTACACAGTCAATGACTTCAAAATTTTCTTCGCCTTCTAAACATTTCTTGATCTGGGAATGTACAACGCGTGAATCATCCACAATCATAATTCTACTTTTTTTCAAAATGAGTATGCTCCTTTCGCATTAAAACTTCATATCAGGAAACTGCACGGAAGATTACGGTTTCGGCATGGTCACTGGAATAACACATCGAAAGATCTTCCTGTTCACAAAGGTTGGTGGGGCATGCTGATACGAAAGAGGGGACTTCAAAACGTGTTGGCACATTCGTGTAACGAAAGATTTCCGCTACGAGATGGCCGCATAATACATTAAAAAACTCTTTCGAATATTCTTCTAGGTCAGTAGGATCATCGGATTGGGTTTCCATCATATTTTCAGTCACACGATGGAAAAACTCACGGTCCGCACAAAACTCCCATTTTTCATGATACAGCCCATCTAGGATTGTCTGCACAGAACAAAGCCTAGTTTGGTCTTCATCCGACGGTGCAACATTGCATCCCGTCAAATCAATTTTCGCTACTTGCTGCGTAATCTGTACGATAACTTTATCCATCAGGGAGTACAGAGTGGCTTGATCCAATACGGGAATTTGTTGGCTGCTCAAATTCAAAACCTCCTATTCAAAGAATGATATCGTAAGAAAACATTTCTAAAACGATTGCTGGGCTTATTAGGTGCTGATAATAATTTTTTGGTTGCCAAACAGGTAAGCGTGGCAAGGAGAAGCCTCTGTTTTTAAGGTATATTTGGCTGCGCTGATACGGATTGTTAATCCTGGATATACCCGGTCAGCAAAGAGCCTTCCATTAGAATAATTATTTTCGTACTTTGTTAAACTTTCCTGTTTGGTACGCAATGTCTGTTCTTTCATACCAAGTGTGGCGCGACGCAGACGGCATTTTCCAATTTTTTTAATCAATTCAGGAGTAGATTCCTGTTTTTCCAGAAGCTCCAGCTTCTGATTTTCCTGCTCCAGTTCTGCGCGTACCTCTTCGAGCTGCTGGGTAGCTTCCATGAGTTCTTCCTTTTTGCCGGTATACTCCCCAAGGCAAATTTCAGTCGGGGGTTCTGCCTTGCTGCCGATTACCTTGGCGTGAACTTCCCAAGCAGCAGTGAGGGAACCTCCGATAATCGTCCCACGTCCGCTCGTGACCAGAATATCGCTGTCACTATAGATGTTGGAATTGATGATACAGTCAGATTTGACTTCCGTCCCGGAATAAACCACACAGTTTTCGAGATATTTTGTCTGTATGCTACCTTTTGCGCGCAGAAGCGCTTGGTCATTGCCAAGGACACCCTTGTCAATGATAATGTCCTCGCCAGCTTCCATGACAGCACCTTCAACGATCCCGCCAATCAGGATGGAACCGCTTGCCTGGATGACTGAATTTTCCATAACATTACCCGTAATATAAATATCCCCAGCAAATTCAATGTGGCTGTTTGGCTGCACATCTTCCTTGACAGAATAGAATGGGCGCACATGGAACCGATGGTCTTCATAAAAGAGATGACCATCGGTTGCCGCAATCAGGACACTTCCGTCTTTTTCTATGTAAGTGTTCTGAGTAGGTTTCAGGAAAATATTTTTGCCGGGCGGAGCAGGGATTGGGTTTCCATGGACATCGTTGCCATCGGGCCCTTGGATCGGGGGAGCGACCTCTCGGATCACATCGCCTTTTTTGACTGCTTGGATATATTTCTTCCGAAGGTAATGCTCAAGATAGTCCTTAATTTCGGTAGAACCATCATTCGGTTCTGGAGCATTGGGATAGTGGTCGATCCGATAGCCGTCAGTACTGATGCCGGGCAGGGTGCCAATTGCAACCGGATAGAGCTGATAGGGAGGGGACATAGCACAAATGGAAGGAAATAATTCAGTTTTGATGCCAGCTCGGATAGAATGTTGGTGAAGCGCATGGGTAATCTGGTTTTCCTCCAGTGTAGCATCCCCATAGATCGGCGGCAAAGCCATCAGCCAAGCAACCATCCGGTTAGCAGACACATGAATATAAATGACTGGCTCATTGGGGAGATACTCCGGAGCATCCGGGTTTTCAGGATGATGCCGTTTCACAGTCAGGGAAAGCAACTCCATCACCATATTTTGTTTTTCAACTTGCCATTGTTCTCCACTTAATGTGGACGGGAGAAGGAGGTTTTCTTTCTGCATACGGTCCCCGAATTCGACAAGACTCTGCTGTATATACAGCCATTCTTTCTCGAGAGAAATCAGCATATCGTTGGTCATATGCAATTTTTCTAAAAGCGGTGTTTTTTGTGCCATCGGAACTTTTTCCAAGTCTGCAACCGATAGAGAATTCCGGTTACCAGCGAGCAAAAAATATTGAAGTAGGGCATTGTTTCGTTCTTGTTCCGCCGAAAGAGAACTGCGTTCTTCCGTAGTCAAAATTAATCACATCCTTTACATAAAATGATCGAGGGAATCCCCCTTGGATCGACGTGGATATCAAAATGACCAGGTTCACCGGATACCAAAAAGAAATCCCTTTTCTTTCTATTATAGCACGTTTATTTTTATATTCAAGTTATTCTATTGGGATTGTTTTGAGATTTTAGAAAAAATTTTCAAATTTGATAAAAAAATAAGGCTGACAGTTGTCAGCCTTACAGTTTCCTCTTGTTACAGAGTATTTTTAATATTTATCGGTACCGCCTGCCGAGAAATCATCCTCGGAAAAGTGTTCGATATGTTCCGTATGGGACGGCAACAGGCTGTTTTCCAAAGAGAGCATATTGCTTTCCAGACGGAATTTCCCAACCATGTTTTTGAGTACCTGCGACTGGCTGGACAATTGTTGACTAGCAGCTGCAATTTCCTCAGAAGTAGCGGAGTTGGTCTGAACAACCATGGAGATTTGCGAAATACTTTCTGCAATCGTATTGACCAGTTCTGCCTGTTCTTGCGAGGCCATGGAGATATTCTTCACATTAGCGATTACGGTCTGGGCGCCTTCTACAACGTTATTCAAAGATTGTTGCGCCGTCTTGGTCAGAGCTGAACCATTGGCAATCGCATGCAGGGACTTCTGGATCAGGGACGTTGTATTTTGTGCAGCTTCGGCACTCTTAGAAGCCAAGTTGCGAACCTCATCGGCAACAACCGCGAACCCTTTTCCAGCAGAACCAGCACGGGCAGCTTCGACTGCGGCATTCAGAGCGAGAATGTTGGTCTGGAATGCGATATCTTCAATGGTCTTGATAATATTTTCGATTTCACTGGAGCATTGGCTAATTTCATCCATGGCTACAACCATATGGCTCATCTGTTCACTGCAAATAGTAATACTCTCGTCTACACGGACGGTTTCGTCACTGGTGGCTGCGGCATTGGCAGCATTGCTCTGGATCTGTTGCGAAACAGTACTCAGGGTAGAATGCAGTTTATCCACTTCAGAAGCCTGTTCCGTAGCACCTTGGGCAAGGGATTGGGCACTGTCGGAAACATTGATGGAACCTTGGCTGACCTGTTCGGAAGCATTATGGATATGAGCCATGGAGATGTTCAGGTCATGGGAAATGGTTTCAATGGCCTTTTGAATTTTCACGAAGTCACCAATATAATCAATTTGGCTGTGTTGGGTAAGATCACCATGAGAAATTGCAGTCAGACAGTTGGTGATATCGTTAATCAGGGTTTGCAGGGTATCCACGGAAGAATTCAGGCTGTTTGCCAAGATGCCAATTTCATTATTACTGGTAACGCCAATACGGAAATGCAGATTTCCTTCGGAGAGCAGCTGGCTGGATTCGGTAATCTTTTGAACTGGCGTGATAATACGTTTGAAAATGTAAAGCACCATAAATCCGCAGGCAACGATCACAGCAACAATCGTACCGCAGCAAACGCCTAATGTAATCCAAGTTACCACAACTAATTGCGTTTCTTTACTGGCCAGTGTTTCCTTGGCAATCGTTTCTACCTCATCGAGCATGGAAATCAAGGTATTGATACTGGTTTTGGTCTGATTCAGAAAAGCATCCACGGCAGCTTCCTGATTACCATTTTCGATATGATCGAAAATGGTAGTAGCTGAAGCGTGGATCGCTTCATGGATTGGTTTGATCTGCTCAATTAGGTTTTGGATACGCGGATCAAGGGATCGGTTACCATTTGTGTCATAGAGCCATTTGCCTAAAATACAGTTTTTACAATCCAAACTGCCCGTAAATTCTGTGCCAAATGCAATGGAGGAACCAAGGTTTTCGACCCAGCTGTAATGGGAACGTTCGGCAGTCATGACTAACGTTTCCATACTCATAGCATCTTTGGTATCCTCGGTTGCCGAGGAGATCAGGCAGATTCCGGTAATGAGCATCCCTGCACAAATCAAGAGCATGGCAAGCATAATTGCAATCCGGATCCATACGGCCGTTTTGATAGAACGTGTGCGTGTCATAGAATCACCCTTCTTCTAGTTCCAGCCGTTGCTTTGAATATTTATTTTAGAATATGTTTTTGATAAAAATTGAAAATTGCGGCTGGGAATATTTATGTGGACATTACGTACAAAATTTATTATAACAGAAATGCAAGCTGTTTTCAATAAAGAACCTAAGAATTTAGGGGGTTGATTTACAAATTTAGATAGATATGCCAATTCGTGTGAAAAAAACAAGAATAAAATTAAGCAAATGACAAAAATATTACTTGTGTCACTACGATCATAATATTCACTTTATGTCACAGTGGCCCCAGAACAATATTATGGGGATAAGGAATTTTTCCACACCGGGTATTCTGGGGGAAGAGAATCCCAGATTTGGGCTGGCAGGAATGCGCTGTAAATTTTAAAAATTTTTGCATGGTTTATGATTAAAATTTACAGGACAAGGTAAAAATAGGTTTGGGCCCAAAAATTTAATCCATCAAGTTTGGGAGTGTGAAAACATTGAATATCAGAAGAGGAGATATTTATTATGCTGACCTGAGCCCCGTAGTAGGCTCGGAACAGGGTGGGATTCGTCCGGTACTGATTGTACAAAATGATGTAGGCAACCGTTTCAGCCCGACGGTCATCGCAGCAGCCATTACCAGTCAGCGCGCCAAAGCGAACCTGCCTACCCATATTACCCTGCATGCGGAAGATTCTGGATTAGCGCGGGATTCGATTGTATTGCTTGAGCAGATCCGGACGTTAGATAAACACCGTCTGAAAGAACGCATGGGCCGTCTGGACCATTCATCCATGAATCAGGTCAACCACGCGCTGTCCATTAGCTTTGGACTTGGAATGAATCAAGTTATGTCGGAGGCTACATAGACATAGCCCCACAAAAAGCAAAAGTTTTCCCGATGATCGGCAAAAGGAGCGTATGAATGACATTAACAGTAAAAGAATTATCGGCCATCGAAGAACAATTAGGAAATGAAAAATTGCTGGCTTCCAAATGCCGGGCATATGCACAGTTGTGTCAGGACCCGGAGCTACGCAAAAAATGTGAAATGTTATCCGGCAAGCATCAGGCGCATTATGAATCCTTACGAATGATGCTTGGGCAGGAGGGGACATCATGAAAAAAACAGTGATGCAGGATCAGGAAATCATGCAGGATCTGTTGATTTCGGAAAACCGCATGACTACCACCTACAACCAGTTTACCAATGAGTGTGCCAGCCAGCAGATCCACGACCAGTTCCAGAATCTGCTGAATGAAGAACATGAAATGCATTCGGACCTGCTCGAGGAAATGAAGAACCGGGGCTGGTATCCAACTCCGGCTGCCACGCCGCAGAAGATGGAGCAGGTCCGTCAAAAATACCAGCAAGGAAATCCCCTATCCTTTTAGGGGAGGGGTCTAAAAGCAGTCCACTGCAAAGATCGGGACTGCTTTTTTTCATGCGGACATTTTCTGACAGAAACAGATCCATCGGACGGGGTATAATAAACAAGCACAGGAAAACAAAACAAGAACAGTTGGTTGTAAGGACAGGGGGGATGCCTGCATGCAGCCAGCCATTTATGTAGATGTCTTGCTGGCGGTGAATTTGTTCATTAATTATTTCCTGCTGCTCGCTGCGGCAAAATTTTTGGGGGTTCCGAAAAAACAATGGCGGTTAGTTTTGGGGGCAGCTTTAGGGGCGGCATATTCCCTGGCCATCCTGTTGCCTGCCATCCCGGTTATCCTCAATATGGCGGTAAAGATCGTCCTTTCTGCAAGTATTGTATGGGTTGCGTTTCCCATAAAAAGCTGGAAAATGTTTTTCAAAAGCATGGGATGTTTTTATGCTATGAATTTTGCATTTGCAGGGTTTATGCTGGCCTTTTGGTACTTTATCGGGCCACCGGGTTTGGTCATTAAAAATTCCGTAGTGTACCTCTCGATTTCGCCGATTATCCTCATTCTTAGTACCGTGGTTTGCTATGTGGTTTTGCGGATCGTTTTCCGCGTGATTGGCAAACAGGAAAATCAATCTACCTTGTGTACCCTGCAAATCACCATGGATCACAAAACCGTTTCCTGTACAGCCCGCATTGATACCGGGAATAGTTTAGTGGAGCCCTTTTCCCATGCGCCGGTAGCGGTGGTCGAATATGAAATCCTCCAAAGTATTCTGGATATGGCCATGCAGGAAGCGATGCGGTCTCCAATCGGTGCCGGGACAGCACAACCTCCTGTCACAGCAGGGATCAGAATGATTCCGTTCCATTCGATTGCAGGGCAGGGGGTCTTACCAGCTTTCCGTCCGGATGAGTGCATTGTGGACTGCGGAAAACAGAAAATGAAAGCCAATCAGGTATATATTGCAGTCTGCCGCCAAAAAATCGGGTCAGGGGAATTTTCCGCTTTATTGAATCCCGATCTCTTAACGCAAGAACTCCTGTAACTGCGCTCCCTTTCCGATTTTGTCACAAAAAGGAGATTATTTATGAAATATTCACGTATGATGGAAATAACAAAAAATTTCCCGGTTTCCTTATCCCACTGGATCTCCCGCTTTTTTCTACGCTGGAAAACAAAAGAATATATCCATTATATCAATGGCCCAGAAACGCTTCCTGCTCCGCTGACGCCACAGGAAGAAGCCATTGTGATGGAAAATATCCGTAATGGGGTAGAAAATGCCCGCGAACCTCTCATTACCCATAATCTCCGTCTTGTCGTATACATATCTAAAAAATTTGAATCCCATTCTGCGGGGGTCGAGGATTTGATCTCGATTGGTACGATTGGTTTGATCAAAGCGGTGAATACCTTCCGTCCGGAACGGAATATCAAACTGGCTACATATGCTTCCCGGTGTATAGAAAATGAAATTTTGATGTATTTGCGGAAAAGTTCCCAGCTCAAAAATGAGATTTCCATTGATGATCCTCTGAATGTCGATTGGGATGGCAATGAATTACTATTGTCTGATGTGCTGGGAAGCGATCAGAATACCGTCAATCAGGATCTCGAAAAAGAGGTCGAACGAGAATTATTAATGGAATCCATTTCTCATTTGTCGCCCCGGGAACAGAAAATTATGTACTTACGGTTTGGCCTCAACGAAACACAGGAACATACGCAAAAGGAGGTCGCTGATGCTTTGGGGATCTCACAGTCGTATATTTCCCGTTTGGAAAAACGGATTATGGAACGCCTGCGGAAAGATTTGGAACGGGTCAGCTGATGCAGCTCAAAAGAAAAAACGCACAGAACCTGAGTGGTTCTATGCGTTTTTCTTTTTCCAATGGAATAGTTTTAGAATACTTCCCAGAAAGATGCACTATAAGCAGGAAGATTGCTCCCACCGCCAAAATCATGCACTTGGCCGGAAATCAAATCCCGGGCACGTCCGGCGTTTGCATTGAAGTGGGCATCAAAAGGCTGGCCGTCTGCATTGATTGCCACCAGCACACGCTGGTCCTCCCATGCACGTTCAAAAATAAACTGTTTGTTGGTCAGGAGCAGGGTGTGGTAATCCCCATAGCAAAGCGCTTTGCTTTCCCGGTGCGCTTTGGCACAGGCCGAAATCCATTTGGTCAGGGAAGTCGTTTCTGGATGTTCAAAGCAGGGACGTAACGGGGCATCGCTGCCATGGCCTTTCTGACCTGGCGCACCCCATTCGCTGCCATAATACACACATGGAATCCCTGGCATCCCAAACAGAAGGGCATAAATCAAAGGTAAATGTTCTGGATTCGTCAGCGTACTGGCAATGCGGGAAACATCATGGTTATCGACAAAATTGAGAAGATGTTCCCCACGATATAAGGTCCAGTTTTCCGGACCAAACTGGCGCTGGAGAGAATGGGCGATTTCAAACATATTCATGGAATTAAAGCTCGAATACAGCCCTTTGTAACATTCGTAATTCGTTGCGCTGTGCAGCATGTCAGGGTTCATAATCTGTTTGTAATCACCGCCCAGAATTTCCCCGATCAGGGCAAAATCAGGTTTGAGCGTGTTGCAGAACTGGCGTAAACGACGCAGAAAATCCCGGTCTACACAATAGGCTACATCTAAACGCAGTCCGTCAATATCAAATTCCTCTACCCACTGACGGATACAGGAAAAAAGATGTTCGATGACGGCTTCGTTACGTAAATTCAGCTTGACCAGTTCAAAATGGCCTTCCCAGCCTTCATACCAAAAACCATCATTATAATTGCTATTGCCGCCAAAATTAATATGAAACCAGTCTTTATAGGGGGAAGCCTCCCGGTTTTTCATGACATCCTGAAAGGCCCAGAACCCCCGTCCTACATGGTTAAATACCCCATCGAGTACAACTTTGATATCAGCGTTATGGAGTTTTTGGCACACTTTGGCAAAATCCTCATTGGTACCAAGACGACAGTCCAGCCTGCTGTAATCCCGGGTATCATAGCCGTGGGCGTCAGACTCAAACAATGGAGAGAAGTAGACTGCATTGACATTTAACGTTTGGAGATGTTCCACCCAGTCGCTTACCTTTTCGATGCGGTGTTCCAATTGGCCATCGTTCTCCCATGGCGCACCACAGAACCCAAGCGGGTAAATTTGATAGAATACACTTTCATGAAGCCACATAATTGTTGCCCTCCTAAATATTCAGTAAAGAAAATCCTTGTTCTATTGTAACACGTTTATTTTGATATGCAAGTTTTTATGGCATAATTCTTTAAAATTTTAGTAATTTTGCACCTTACTGGAAGTGGTCACACAGATATTGCAACAAATCTTCCTTTGTGTTGGAACAGCTTCCATGGATGACAGCCTCTAAAAGCTGATGTAAAATTTGTCCGATCTGTTTTCCAGCAGGGATACCATAAGACAGGAGGTCGTGGCCATTGACTGCCAAGTGACGCAGGGAAAAACACTGCTGTTGCTCCAAAATCTGCTCCATCAGGCCGCGGCACTGTTCTACGATTGCCAAACGATGTTTTAGGGAAGGATGTTGGGCAAGAATATCGGCACGATGAATGGACAGCAATTGTAAAAAGGTTTCTGGACCAAAACGGTTGAGCTGACGTTTTACCCATGGCAATGTAGGGGTCAGAGGAAGGTCGTGATACTGGATCAGCTTTAAAGTCTGCTCGTGCGTATGCCGATCAAATTTCAGTCTATGGAGAATGTTGTTAGCCACACGTACGCTGTGCTGTGCATGGCCGCGAAAATGGTCAATCCCATTTTCATCCGTCGTTTTTGTGAATGGTTTTCCACTATCGTGAAATAGCATTGCCAGACGTAAGAGCAGCTGTGGTTCGATTGCTTCCAAAGCGTGCAGAGTATGTTCCCAGACAGAATAGATATGATAGGGATGGTTTTGCTGACATTCCAGCATCGGAGAGATTTCAGGAAAAAGTTCAAAACATATCCCAGAAAATTCCCGGAATACGGTAGCACAATAAGGTCCACAAAGCAGCTTTTTCAATTCGTTTTGGAGACGTTCCGCTGCAATAACAGATAGGAGCTCTTTATATTTTAAAATGGCATGGGCTGTTGTGGATTCTATGGAGAATCCAAGTTTTGAGGCAAACCGTAAGGCGCGGAGAATTCGAAGGGCATCCTCCTGTAAACGTTTTGCAGGTATTCCAACACAGCGTATCGTTTTATGGGAAAGGTCATCGAGGCCACCAAAAACATCAACGATACCGTATGTTGGATGATATGCCATAGCATTCATCGTGAAGTCCCGGCGTGCCAAATCCTCTTTGAGAGAGTGGGTAAAACTTACCTGTTCCGGTCTGCGGTGATCCAAATAAACCCCATCCCTACGGTAAGTCGTAATTTCAAATGCTTTGCCATCTAATATGGCAGTAACGGTACCATGCTTTAGACCAGTATCCAAAATCCGCATTCCAGACAAGGCAGATTTGATTTGATGGGGCAAAGCAGATGTGGTAATATCCCAATCATCCGGGGTCAGTCCCAATACACAATCCCGGACACATCCTCCCACTAGATAAGCTTCCCATCCCTGATCGTTAAGCTGTTTTAGAAGACATAAGGCTTCTTTGGGAATCGATATTTCCATTTGATAGCATCCAACTCCTGTCCTTTTTGGATAGATCAAATACAAAAATCCGAACCATTTCTCCCAGTTTTGAGTATGGTTCGGATGTTTAAGTTTGGTGCAGCGAACCATGTAAACTGCGAACAAATGCCCTCTTTTCCTGTAAGGACATTTTCCAATAATGGTAAGGTCATTTTCGTATTTTCATTTGTATAATTTAGAATAAGAACCAGCTTTCCATCATCATATAGGTACACAGAATTTAAAAAGGTATCTACAAGGAAAGTCTGATATCCTTCATCCTTGACGTTACCTTTACGAAACTGCTCAAGGAAATAAACCACTTGTTGTCGTTCTAGCTCTGGCTGTTCGATCAGTTCACATGCAATTCCTCTTTCAATGCGGGAGCGTTCGGCTTCCAGCTCCATTAAACGGCTTTTGGTACTAACAGTTACAATCCCCGCTTCCATAGCAGATAACAGATTATTGATGGCCTGTTCCGTTTCTTTCAAACGTTTTTCCAGAGAACGGAGAGCGGAACGGTCTTTTTCTCTGCTTTGAAATTCCATGACACGGTCGGTAACTTCTTCAATAAATTCATCGGAATGTATCAGAGTAGTCAATTGAGAAAGTACAAATTCTTCAATCCACTCTTTTTTTACCCGTTCTTTTTTACATTTATGCACCCTGCGTCCATTGCATGTATAATAGTGATGTACGTGTCCGTTTCCGCTGGTGCCACCATCACCAGTCATGGGCTGTCCACATTCGCCGCAAAAGAGTTTGGTAGTCAGCAGGAAATTTGTAGCCCATTTTTCCGCTGGGGATCGGCGGTGGCGTTCCGACATCCTTTGGCACTTTTGGAATAATTCCCGGCTGACAATTGCCGGTATCCCATCTTCCACCCGAAAATCCTTGTACTGGTATACCCCAATATATTTTTCGTTGTGGATGATCCCTGTTATACTGTTTTTATTAAATAAATTTCCATAACTGGTGCGGTATCCTTCTTCGTTCAGACGCGCAATAATATCCTTGGCACGTTCTCCGGCAGCATATTCTTCAAAAATACGCCGTACAATCGGAGCGGTAGCGGGGTCAATTTCAAAACGTCCGTCTGGGCCTTTGCGTAATCCCAGCACAATTTGCTCTAAAGTTTTCAATTCAAGGGCACTGTCATAATTGCCGCGCCTGATATTTTGGCTTAAATTTTCGCTGTAATACTCCGCATATCCCTCCATAACGCTTTCCAAAATAATCCTTCTGGCCCTTCTGGAATTACTTCTTTTGCATAAAAAACTCGAATCCCATTCTTTTTCAGCTTGTATTTATGGATAGCCGAATCGTAGCGGTTGCGGGCAAAACGATCCATTTTCCAACAGATTACCGCTTGGAATACGCCTTTTTCACTGTCCCGCAGCATACGTTGAAAGTCTGGCCGTTTGTCTGTGCGTCCGGTCAACGCGCGGTCTATGTATTCTCCGACAATGTTCAGATTGTGATGTTTTGCATATTCATGGCAATCCCGAAGCTGACCCTCAATAGATTCCTCCCGCTGGCCGCTGCTGGAATATCGGGCGTAAATAACAGCTGGAATGGGGAGAAGGGATTCTAAATTTTGTTTTTTCATAATTGTACCTCCTGAAAATGGGCGCAAAAAAGCAACCCTCTTGATTTTGTGAGTTGCCTATGGTACAATTATATTGTCTTAAATGATTGTGCCATTGGCAACCTATTTGGGTATGTTGATGGTCGAGCCGTTCCTTGTGTTGGTCGCACCGGGAGCGGCTTTTTATTTATTCTTGAAATTTGCTCTAGGGAAATACTTCCTAGAGCTTTTTTTTCGCTGTCACGCTCTATGGTTTCGTCTATGGCGCGGTTGACGAACTTGTTCAGGCTTTCACCTTGGGCTTCGGCGTGCGCTGCTAGGATGGATTTTTTTCCCTTCTTTACTCGCACTCGTAAATCTTCATATTTGTCTTTATTGTAGGCATCTGCTGACACTTTTTCACCATTCAATATATACTTATTTGGAGCCACAGAGGAACCCCCTTTCATACAGATTAAATAGTAAGCAGCGCTCTTAGAAGGAGGGGATTTTATCGTAGAAATTATTATTCCTGCGGTTTTTCGTTTTCTGGGATGTATTCTAAAATATCGCCGGGTTGGCAGTTTAGCAAACCACAAAGTTTGGCAATAGTGCGAGTATCTATATCCCCCCCTTCTTTAATTTTTTTGAATGTTGCTTGGCCAATAATATTATTTTTTTTCAATGTATAAGAAGTAATGCCTTGCTTCTCCATTAATTTTAGCAATTTATCATACTTAATAGGAATATTAAACATCTCCCTGTGATGTTATTGTATTATCACGCTGAATTGTTTCCTTGATAGCTCGGTTTACAAATTTATTTAAACTTCCGTCATGTTCTTTTGCGTGTTTTACAATAGGATTTTTTTCACCTTTCGGCACTCTAACTTTAAATTCTTCTACATTTTCTTTTAGATATCGATTGGCAGCTTCTTGCTGTTTTGGTGTCTTAGGAGCCATTTTAAATCCCTCTCTTTATTAAGAATACCATATTTCAATCTATCTGTACACAGATAGATTGCATAATAATCTGGGTACAGATTTGGAAGAAATGTTAATTGAAATCTGGGTACAGATATAATAAGATATAAACAAGCCAAATTTAAAACCTTGAACTTTGCAAACTAAATAGTATGGGTACACTCCTAGTAAGCAAGTGTCGGAAGTTGAAATCCGTTAGGGTAGCCTTACCGAAGACAACAGCGATCTCCAGCGGCTAAATACTGGGGAAGGAGGTGATTTTAAGGATTGCTTATGGTACAATCGTATTGTCACATGATTGTGCCATTTGCAACCCTTTTGGGTGGTGAATGGTCGAGCCGTTTCCAGTGTTCGTAGCACCGGGAGCGGCTTTTTATTTATTCTTGAAATTTGCTCTAGGGAAATACTTCCTAGAGCTTTTTTTCGCTGTCACGCTCTATGGTTTCGTCTATGGCGCGGTTGACGAACTTGTTCAGGCTTTCACCTTGGGCTTCGGCGTG
>CATJNB010000094.1 GCA_949741605.1 uncultured Eubacteriales bacterium
AGCAATAACCAAAAAAGAGCCTATAGTTTCCCTGTACTACAGAACTCTAACTGCTTACCCCTTCATTATATTAATTCCCACCGAAAAAGTCAATGGGAAAATCGGATTTTTCGTGTAGAAATCCATTTCTCCCACTTTTCTTTTCCCAAACTCTACCTTCTTTTCCTTTCTGATACAAAAAAGGGCCGCAGCCCCCGTTTTGCCGGGACTGCACAGATCCGCTTTATTTGCGTTTAAACACCGTGGTCACTCCATCGGCAACGCTTGTGAGGGTTTCCGTTTTGGCATCATATTGATAGACCCCGCCGGTTTTGCCGGAGGTCAGGTGGATTTTGACCTCGCCATTTTCGACGGTATACGTGCCGCTGACCCGCCCGGCATCGTTGCCTGCCATGACAACAGAAGTCATTTTTCCATCCTCCGCGAATGCCAGCGCAATGCTCTGGTACATCTGCATAGCACGTTTAAAGTCATCGCCTTCGCGGTCCACGACTACCCCATACTGCAAATTGAGCGTTTTGGCGACAAAATCTTCCATATTTTCCGTTTTGCCGTTCTCATTGATAAACGAATCAATCTTCCACACCCCGACCACCGTACCGGGTTTTGCAACAATACTCTGGCTCAGCTCAGACGCCGTCGTAACCACCCCTTTGTTTTTCGAGCATCCTGTGAACACCCCGCATACCAAGACGCACACCGCTGCAAGAGCCAAAAGCCTTTTCAATTTCATGATGATCCTCTCTTTCTGTTTGCTTTCACAAACCATATAAGAAAAACCGCAGCCCCTTTTGCAAAAGAAGGTTGCGGTTATGTAAATTCCTAAAAAGAATTATGCTTTTTTAAGAGTAACAGTCTGGCCTTGTACGCTCACGCTGAGGGTATTCTTCGCGGAATCAAAATCAAAGGTTTGGGTTTGGCCTTCGATAGTAGCGTTAACTTTACCGCCCTCTACTGTATAAGTACCGGTAGACTCTACTTTTTGGCCGCCCATTTCCACGCTGGAAGTCAGAGTACCG
Source organism: uncultured Eubacteriales bacterium (assembly GCA_949741605.1). GTDB lineage: Bacteria > Bacillota > Clostridia > Oscillospirales > Acutalibacteraceae > UMGS1071. Next base: position 1,020 of record CATJNB010000094.1, read on the forward strand.
TCTGCTTTCAAGTCAAAGATGATATCACCCATCTGGCTTTTGATCAGCTCCATTGCCTGCTTGAACTCAGCCGAATTCACATCGACCTCGCTGCCAGTCTGTGCTTTGAACTGGTCTTTTACAAGTCCTTCCATGTCAAGCTTCCAAGTACCAACTACACTAGCTTCCTGATTTTGAGCTTGGCTGCTGCTGGTGCCGGCAGGAGCAGAAGTATTGCTGCCATCGTCACAGCCGTAGAATACGCCGCAAGCCATAACAGCAACTGCTGCAAGAGCCGCAATTTTTGTGAATTTCATGTTCAATTCCCTCTTTCATAAAAATATAGTGCATGTAACATTGGGATAAAATCTACAAAATAGCATAACAAAAAGAAGGGAATTTGTCAATAGAAAAAGGCAGAAACTTACAGCTGGCTGGGAATTCCCACCTGTTTTGGAAACAAAAAAGACCAGACACAGGGACAGTGTCTGGTCATACATGTGGTTGCGGGGGTATACAACATATTTTACCTGAAATACTGTTTTCCTATTCGATTTCTCGTGAATTTTTATGATTTAATAATAGCTCATGTTGAGGCTGAAGTATAAAACCCGCTCAAAAATGGGCGGGTTCAACTTGTTATTATTTGTTATTCAACATTTGTTCTAATTCAGCCAGCTTCTTATCATATTCATCGGTGCGGATAGCAGATAGCGCCGAATTACAGGCATAGAGAATCGCATTGGCGGTCTTAGGGTCCATCTCGCCGTTTAACGCCATATTTGCGATTCTGGATATCGCCCGACGGATATCCCTCGGCGTAGATAATTTCAATGTCTTACGTCTGGGCATCGTGTCACCCCCTATTCCTCAATATCATCATAAAAGATTACAATGTCGTCCTTTGGGTTCGGATATTCCTCGGCTAAGGCTTTCAGAGCGTCCTCAGCAGCTTCCTTACTGTCATGCCATGTAGCAATACTACGAACGCCCGAACCCTTGATCCCGTTCCATAAGTCGCCACGGGCTTTGTATCTCCCAGTGTCCGGGTCGTGGCTGATAAGCCCTACTATTAGGCGTTCGGCTTTGGCCTGTATAGTTTTCTTTGCTTTGATAATTAGTCGGTCGATTCGTTCCATACTAACTCCTCATAATCAAACAGGGCGCGTAGACTGTGCCCACACGCCCTACCATCTCTTATTTAGTTTCTGATGCTCCGCTGTCTGCCTTTGTGGGCTGCGCCTGATAATAGATGGCCTGTGCCTTATTATCGAGCACAAACGCATCATAACATACCCTGCCCTCCACCAGCGATCCGGAAATGCCGGGCGGGTCTTGGTGGATGCGGTAATCCTCCAGCTTGGAAGGGGCTACGGTTGCCACAGGATGGGCAATTAGGAAACCAAAGCCGGCGGGTAGACGGTTTGCAGGTACTTTGATGACTTTTGCGCCGTCCAGCTGGGCGATCACGCCCTTTAGCCGCATATCTTCTGCAATGTCTGTTTCAAGGAAAATATCCTTGCTTTGCTTCATGAGCAGGTAGGTGTCCGGCGTTACGGTAATAATCCGCCCGGTTTCCGGGACTTCCGCGTTATCAAGGGCGGTATTGCCCTTAAAGATTTCCCCGCAGATATTGGCAGCAGTCAGTGCGAGGGCGTTCGGTTTAATTCCTGCTTTCTCACACATCACGCCATAGGTATAGGTATCCACTTCCGGGATCACTACTTCCCGCAGCTGCCGTTCCAGTGCGCTTGCGGCCTGAAGCTGTCCGAGGGTTTCATCGGTGTCCAGCTTGTCGATCGCGAAGGTAAAGGAACGGTCTTTCTTTAGGGTCATTTCCTCGGTGGTAGCGTCCAGGCCGGATACAGGCCCGAACCGTGACCAGTTGGCGGTGTTTGCGCCGGGGCGGTCATAGTCGTTCATGGCCGAGGTAGACACTTTATATACTTTAATGGAGTGTGCGCCTGTCCAGTCAAAGTCTTTGTTGGTCAGGAGGCTTTTTTTACTTTCAGTGGTGAATTTCTCGTCCACGAGGGGGAGAAACTTGGTAACAAGATTTACGGTATTTGCCATATGCTACTTCCTTTCCATTAGGGAAGCCGCATCGCCTGCCTTATCTCCAGATCACCGGAGGCCATTCTTTCCTGCGGCATCGCGGTAGCAACACCCGGCTGGAACCCTACAAATTTAGGAGGTGCGGCTTTCCGTTTGTCTAATACTGCTTTTACGGTGTTCAGGGACTTTTCCATGGCTTCCTTACTGGATACGTTCAGAGCGTCCAGCAGTTCCACAGGCAAGTCCATTTCGTTCATTTTCTCTTTGGCTTCTAACAGCAGCTCGCGCTGGGCGATTTGCTGCTCCCTTTCGGCAAGAGTAGCGTCGGCTTTGGTTTTCTCCTTGGCCAGACGTTCGCCGATGATGGCGTTTACCTGCTCCTGCGTAAAGGTCTTTTCTCCGGTTTCCGGATTGCTTGTTGTGGTCTTGATTTCATCCATTATAAAACCTCCATTTAACGTCCAGAGTGGACTAAATAAAAAAAGCGGGAAACCATCTGTTCAGACAGTTTCCCGCGCTTTTCTCTAAAAGCTTCCACCTATTATTGGTGGGGTACTATAATTATATTATACCAGATAGGGGGGAGGGGGTCAAGTGTTATCCGTATATTTAGCAAATTTTCGGGGCTTTCTAGGTGTGAAATACAGGTGCTTATACGGGTATGTACCAGTGCTTTTCTTGACCTTAAAGCGGTGTGAAATGGGCTTTAGAAGGGTCTGAAACTCCGTAGCTTCTTCATCTTCGGTATAGCTTACATGGATTTTCATGGACACTAGGCATACACTCCTTTCACACAACGAATATACCATTTCAGGATAATCGACATAGCGGCGTAATACTGCTGATCAGGAAGGGCTGATCTTAATGTATCCCGCCAAAACTTTGCTCGTTCTAGCCATTCACCTGATTTCGGAGAGAATAAAAGGGCGTGCCTTGTTGCCGGGGACATGGTATCAAAAACCGCTTTTACAGTTGGATAAACGTCGTTCCGGGAAACGGCGTACAGGCAGCACCCTTCAACTGAGCCAAGAAATCCGGCGTTTACTTCATAACAGGGGATTGTGCATGTTTTTTTGGGTTTGATGCGGTTCATTATGCTTGAAAACACATTCATACTTGACAACCTCCCCGCTGTTTGATATGCTTAAACATAGAACATAGTAGTTCGTTTGTTTTTACCGTTCCGAGTGTTGCAGCACTTGGAACGGCTTTTTTATTTTGTGTACTCATAATAAATCCTCCTTAATTGTTCAGGTTTTTTCAGGTTCAATCTTCCAAATCATCAGTGATACAGTGGATTTCTTCCAGCGTGTCACGGATTTCCCGCAAGGTGGATAAGTACGCTTGGGGATCGTCCAAAGGTTCCCCGATGGAATCTTGCAGGTTTTGGATTTCCTCTAAGAGGTCTCGGATTTCGGTGAGGGTAGTGATTTGATCTTGCGTGAATTGCATAGCTTTTGGCTCCTTTCAACATTACTAAAATAAACTTTTCTTAAAAACACAACTTTTGACAACCAGTTTTAAAAACGAGGCGGGGTACTTTCAATCATTCGTCAAAGACGAACATTTGGGTTACCGCGCCTACTGGCGGCCAGTTCTCCAAAAAATCTTTATTAATGGTATAGTCTCCATAGGTATAAGCGGCGGCCACAACTTCTTTCTTTTTGCTATTTTCTGCAAAAGCAACCGCTTCTTGTACGGCTTCTTCCAGATCGTTAGCTTTGGCTTGTACTACGCCCATTTCTCCGGCAGCGAAAAATATTACGATTTTGTAAGTGTTCATTTTTTAAGCTCCTTTGTTATGTACTATTCGAACCATTCATTTCATTCATAAGTATTCGTGGATATAATAAAAATCACGAACGCCATGAATGGCTATGAATGAAATGAATGGCTTTAACCCCTTTAAGAAAAACTTTCTTTTTCTTCCTCCACGATTTTTTCTTGATATCCATTGGTAGCATAGAAAAAGTAGTGGATTCTCCCGGCATTTCCGTGTTTAATTTCACTATGGATAATCCCGCCATGACGATGGAATTGATCGTCCAGACGTTTTAATTCCATTCCCGCCCTTTGTGCAGATGGAGCAATTACCTCACTGATTTCGCGTTTTCCGGCCTCGATCAGCTCCGACGCTGTTCCCCTCCATTCATGGGATTCAGCTTTTTCAAGTAGTTTGCGTACAGTGCGCACAATTGGATTATTGTTAAAATCAAGGATTTCACGCTGTTCTTTGAGCCAATCCGTAGAGCCAACCACTTCCCATGTATGATTTTCGGTAAAGCGCAGGACAGTATCTTCTTTGTAGAAATCACGACTGACATACCGCATGATAGCAGTATCTTTGTTGCGGTCTTCTCGCTCCAAGATAATAATTGTGTCGGCAGTTCCGATAATCCCGGTAGTACCGGAAATCTTATCAAACGGATCCGTAACAGTCCCTTTGTTGGTATGATGAATCAATCCCATGACTACCTCATACTTATCACCGAGTGCTTTAATTGCGCTCATGTCCTCATAATCTCTGCCGTAGGGGTCTTTGGAGGTACTGGTCTTGCGGATTTTTTGCATGGTGTCAATAATTACCAGTTTAATTTCAGGGTCTTGTTTCATGATTTTTTCCAGATCGTCCAGAAAACCGTCTTCTAATTTCTTTTGCGTGAGCGTTGAACAAATTAAATTTTCTGGCATTGGTTTGCCTTGGAGTTGATCGTGCAGGCGTTTTTTTAGACGTCGTTTGGAATCTTCCAAAGCAAAATAAAGGACTTTTGCCTTACGTGTTGGATGTCCGAGAAACGGCTCACCAGTGGCAACAGCAATACCAAGTTGTAATGCTAACCAGCTTTTTCCGATTTTGGATGGCGCGGCAATAATCAATAATCCCGGTGGAATCAAGTCTTCTACAATGGGGCTCAGTTTTGGTAATTCCATTTTCTCAAGCTCGGCAGCGGTGAAGGTATCAAAGCAAATAGATTCCGTTGGTTCCGGCTCTTGGCTCGGTACAAATTCCAGCGTTGTAATTGTCAGAGCTTCCAGCTTGATCTTAAAATCTTCCGGCGTTAATTGATAAGCGTCTGTTACGTCGCCGTGCTCTGGCAGCTTGTCCCAGTCTTGCGTTAGGTCAATGACCTTGACCTGCTTTGCGACGCCATACAGGGCATTAGCGGCTTTCCTAGCAAACGCTTTGCCGGGAGCGTCGTTGTCCTGTATTATGTAGACGGTTTTGCCTTTTAGCGATTCGGTATATCGTGGCTGCCAATCGCTGGCGGCACCGTCCGGGGGAGAGGTGGCAACAAGCTGCAAGGCTTTTAGTGTTTCCACGTCCTTCTCACCTTCCACTAAATAGACGGTATCCGCTCCCGTGATCTCCCACAGGTTATAGAGCACTGGCTCATGACCACCCCGGCCTCTCTTCCAGTTACCAGACTGGTCTTTGTGGCTCCAAGAGAACGTTTTACCGTGTGCTGTTTTCCAGCGGGTTTTCTGGAACAGAAAACAGCCGTTTTCATCGGTGTAGTTGTACCGGGCAATGAGTTCCCACTTGTCATGCTGGACAACTTTGGGTTGCATCGGCTCTTGAAACAGGTCGCTTTCCGTAAGGTTTAAAGCGTTCAAGATATCGCGCAGATCACACCCGGCGTGACACTTCATGATGATTTTTCCATCCTTACCCGTGGAAACAGAAAGAGACGCATTGTGATCGTCATGGGCGGGGCAGATTGCGCTATACTGGTTGTCGTGGCCTTTGGCACCATGCAGACGGGATAAGAAGTCTTGCAAAACCAATGGGTATCACCTCCTTATATAGTAACGATTTCGGTTTATGTTCATAACTCAATTAGTCCTCACCTTCTTTCAAATATGGAGTTTTGCCGAATTTCTGAATCAGGAAGCGGGCAAATGTGTCTGCGCTGATTTCCACATATTCAGCCTGAATCCGTACCGGCTCTCCGTCTATGATTCGATAAGTAGCTGACACAGGAACCCGGATCATGTCATCTTTCATGTTTAGTCCTCCTGTTCAATAATTTCGGCTGGGTCTACATTCAGTGCTTTGGCGATTTTCCCTAATGTACCCGGCCTAATACTTTTTCCCACAATTGCATTTTTTATGGTAGCATAGGGAAGCCCAGAGGCAATAGGTAAATCTGAACTATTCATACATGATCGCGCCATTGCTAGTTTGAGTTTTTTGCGGTTTATTTTCAATTTATTTCACCACCATTCAAAATTAGATATATTTGGGTCTGTTATTATGATAACACGACCTATATAGGTCTGTCAAGTGCCGAAATAGATTTTTTTATATCTGTTCAAAAAGATTTTTTTGTGTTATACTAGGTTATGAGGTGGTATGAATGACCGTTGGTGAAAGAATTCGCACTATACGAAAAAATCAAGGATTAACCCAAAAACAATTGGGAGAAAAAAGTGGTATGGCTGATTCAGCGATTAGAAAATATGAATCTGGCTCGCAAAATCCTAAGGTTGAAACACTTCAGCGTATAGCTGCCGCTTTAAATGTTTCATTGGGTGATCTCTTAGGAATTGCTCCCGATGAAATGTTGAATCGAATTGTAACCGATTTCCCAGATGCACCAGTACAAGAAAAGGAAGGTAAAATATCATTTTCGCTTGTAAAAAATGGTATCATTCAAAGAGGATTAAAAAAAGCCCCCTCAGAAAATAATTTGCTTCCAGATGAATTTAATGAATTTGAACAATTTATAGAATCACTGGGGTGTTACACTCGGCTGGAAGGCAACCGCTATCGGCTGTATAAAGGAGAAAAGAGTGTGGTTTTATCTGTGGATGAATTAAGAGGGCTTGTCCGTACCTCTAAAGCAACCGTTACTGCTTTAATCCAAGACCTGATTGACAATCCACCCCAATAACCCAAAAAAGAGGAGTAACCAAACGTTACCCCTTAAAGAAGATGCCGCCAATATTGGTGGCATCTTAGAATTTTCCCCTCAAGTGGGGTGTATCAGGCTCACCCCACCGATAGGGTGCCACATATCAGACACCCCAGATTAAATCTAGGGATGCTGATTCTATGAGTATTCTTAAACAATATATTGACAATGTATATACAAAGTATTACAATGAAATAGAAAGGAGTGTTTCACCATGGCACAAACTACAATTAGCGTTCGGATGGATGATGCCCTAAAGCAACAGTTTGACGCGGTATGTGAGGAATTAGGGTTGTCCATGTCAACGGCCATTACTATGCTGGCCAAAAAGATGGCACGAGAAAAACGGTTGCCGTTTGAGGTTTCCATTGATCCGTTCTTTAGCCGCTCGAATATGGAAGCATTGCAAAAGAGTATCCGGCAATTTGATGAAGGCAAGGTCGTCACAAAAACTATGGAAGAATTGGAACGTATGGCAAATGAGTAAAATTACATTTACAGAGCAAGCTTTTGAAGAATATCTTTCATGGCAAACGCAGGACAAAAAGACCTTAAAGCGGATCAACGCCTTGCTTAAAGATATTTCGAGAAATCCATTTGAAGGAATTGGCAAGCCGGAAGGGCTAAAAGAAAATTTGAGTGGTTATTGGAGCCGCCGGATTGACCAAACAAACCGATTGGTCTATCGGGTTAATGGAGATCAGATTGAAATATACCAGTGCAAGGGGCATTATGACGATTGAGTTTCGGTACGAAATTCGTTCTAAACCAACTGTCCGAATTTCGTATGGCATTCGTCCGTTTTTCGGACGAACAAAATAAAAAACCGCCCAGAGGCGGCAACCTCTGAACGGTCAAAATGGAATTCGATATTTTTTAAAGATTCCCATTGATTTTTTCTTGGTTTTCGTATATAATAAAAATAGCTAGAAATGATGTAATTTCTGTATGTATCCAAAACAAAGAGAAACCCCCGGGAAGTAGCAGTTCCCGGGGGTTTCCTTTTTGGCTAGTTGTCGAAGTAATTTCCGTCTAGCCATTTGCAAACGTAGTAGCTAGTTACGCTTGCCATAACGGAAATCAGAAATGATGTAATTGGCTCCATATGTATCCCTCCTTCCTGTTGGAAAGAGTCGACAACAGCTTTATTGTAGCATAAACACGCATAATTGTATATTCTTTTTAGAAAGGAGAGCTATTTAATGACAAATGCCGTAATTTATGCCCGGTATTCCTCGGACAAACAGACAGAAGATAGCATAGAAGCCCAAGTCAGAGCCTGCCGGGAATACGCACAGGCAAAGCAAATGCGGATCATTGATATTTATTCCGATGAAGCCATAAGCGGCAAGGGTTCCAAAACAGGCAGCCGGGTAAAGTATCAAAAAATGTTACGGGATTGCGACAAAGGTTTATTTGATACCATTTTAATCCATAAATATGACCGAATCGCCCGCAGCCTTGGGGAACATGTCAATTTAGAAAAACGCTTGCAGGATAAAAAAATAACACTGGTAGCGGTTTCCCAAGATTTTGGGAATTCCAATGAAGCGAAAATCATGCGTTCCCTAATGTGGTCTTTATCCGAATACTATCTGGACAATCTAGCGGCAGAGACCAAAAAAGGTCTGAAAGAAACCGCTCTAAAGGGGCTTCACACTGGCGGATTTGCCCCTTTCGGTTATGATGTGGTAAATCAAGCCTATGTCATAAACGACTTAGAGGCCAGTTATGTTAAGAAAATATTTAACGCTGCGGTCAACCGGGAAGGGTTTACTCAAATAATAAAAGAAATGGATGAGAGAGGAATCCGGGGAAAACGGGGAAAGCCAATCCGCTACACCCAGATTTATGAAATACTCCGAAACGAGAAATATACTGGAATATATATTTACAGTCCACAAGAGGAGGAAAAACGAGAGGATAGGCGGAGTAAACCGAACGCTATCCGAATAGAAAATGCCTTGCCAGTAATTATTGACAAGGCACAATTTTTGGAGGTACAACGAATTATGACCGAAAGAAAGCAAACAGGCAAGAAAGCTGGGTATTTATGTAGTGGGCTCGTATATTGTGAATGTGGAGCCAAAATGCATGGGATGAAGTCTAAGAGAAAAGGACACGAATACCAGTATTTCTATTGCTCGAAAAAATGCGGCGCACCAGTGGTACATATGGAAGAAGTAGACACAGCGGCCATCCACTATCTGCGTCATTTACTATCCCCGGAAAACCAAGATAAAATTGCAAATGCCTTACGCAGATACCAAGATGGGGAAAATGACCGAGTAAAAGATTTTTACCTGATATTAAAACGCAAGATTCAGGAGAAACAAAATCAATATGATTCCCTCATGGCGAATCTATCTAGTGGGGCTTTGCCAGCACAAGTAGTTTCCGATATAGGCAAGCAAATGCAAGGCATCAAACAAGAAATAGAATTCCTGAAAGAAACACAACCACCAAAAGATTTCACCGTGGAACAAATCAAGGCATGGTTGCAGGCTCTAAAGCACCAGCCGGATGATAAAGCAATTCATTTACTCATTGAGCGGATAGATATAAAAAATAAGACGGAAATCAATATAACAAGTACACTGAAATCCGTCTTAGGTGAAATTGGTTGCGGGGGCAGGATTTGAACCTACGACCTTCGGGTTATGAGCCCGACGAGCTACCGAACTGCTCCACCCCGCGATATTTTCATTTTTGTTTCCCATCTCATGGGCACAATTCGTATTATATAACAGGTTTTGGAAAAAGTCAAGGGTTTTTTCAAAAAAATTTAAATATCAGAGCTATCTATGCCCAAACGGGATGGTTTTACTTTTTGACCCCTTTGATTTTGTTATAACTCCCATAAAAATATTGATTTTTATGGGAAAATAAAGTATAATTTAACTAAGATACATAGAAAACGGAAGAGGATCGAAAGCATCGGCTAGCCAAATTCAAACGTACGATATCGGAGGAGGGAAATGTATGAAACAAAAGAAAAGGTTAGCTTGTCTGGCCTGTTTTCTGGCGGCAGCAATCACCCTAGTCTTTGTAAGCCCCATTTTTTCAACAAAGTTAGCAAAAAATGAGCCTCCCGTTATGATTTCGCAAGAAGCCGCAGAAAGCTACGCTAGGGAAATGATTGAAAACATGAAAAAAACAGACTTCCGTGTATGCAATGATACAACAGTCATTGACGAAGTGGTCCCCATGTATGATTTTGAAGGAAATATTAACTCTTATCTGTTCCGTTTAAAAACGGATGGAGTAAAACAAGGGTATCTGGTTGTGGATGCGAACGAAGATACGGCGGGGGTTGAACTTGGCAATGATATTGGGGAATATGCGGTTGATATCATATCCAAACAAAAGCTAGGGCGGCCCATTAACAAAGAGGACGGTATCATCCATCCTGCACTCTTTACTTTTATTAGGAAAGAAAAGGATCAGACTTACCGAAATTTTGCTACGGATGAACCCATACAGGCCCCACCAAGACATTAAAGAAAAAAGCCAGGGGAACAGGGAAAAATTTTCAGTTAGCTATTGACAACTTTAATTAGCCATGTTAAACTAAACATAGAAAAATCGTCCGCTTGGACACTGTGGTTTCCATCAAAAAGGAGGGATCTGTCAATGCCGCTGTCTGTGGCCGAACATGGCAAAAATTTTGAAATCAAACGCATCAACGGGAAAGATGAAACTAGGCGTTTCCTCGAAACACTGGGATTTGTGGAAGGCAGTGTGATCCGAGTGATCTCCAAAATGGGCGGGAATCTCATTGTAAGCGTCAAGGACTCCCGCATTGCAATCGACAAAACAATGGCAAACCGTGTGATGGTTTGATCTTCGCTGGCAAAAAGACGGGCTTTCTCCCCCGTCTTTTTTATGTTATGCGGGAAGAAAAGGAGTTTTGCCTATGAGAAAGAAAAACGCAATCCGGATTGCGCTTGCCGGCAATCCCAACTGCGGAAAAACAACTATGTTTAACCGTCTGACCGGAAGCAACCAGTATGTAGGCAACTGGCCCGGGGTGACGGTCGAGAAAAAAGAAGGCCCGCTGCGGCACCATTCGGATGTGATGGTGGTCGATTTACCCGGGATTTATTCGCTCTCCCCCTACACCATGGAGGAAGTCGTCACCCGCAATTTCCTGCTTCAGGATTCCCCCGATGTCATCCTCAACCTGGTTGACGCCTCCAACCTGGAGCGCAACCTGTATCTGACCACCCAACTATTAGAAATGGGCATCCCCATGGTGGTAGCGCTCAATATGATGGATGTGGTCGAAAAGCGTGGCGATACGATTGATTCCAAGCAACTGTCCGCCCAGTTGGGATGCCCGGTTGTGGAGATGTCGGCAGTGCGCGGCAAGGGGTCGCAGGAGGCTGTCGAACAGGCCATCCAAGCCGCAAAAAACGCAACCATCCCCCTGCCTCCGCAGGATGTTTTTTCCGGGGATATCGAAGAAGCGGTCCGGGAAATTGCGTCGCTGTATGAGAAAGAAACCAGCGGCGTCCATACCAGATGGTTTGCAGTCAAGCTCCTCGAACAGGACGCCAAAGTATTGGAACAGGTTGTCCTGACGGAAAACACACGAAAACAGATTGCAGCATGGTCCGAGCATGTGCAAAACAAGCATGACCGCGACCCGGAAAGCATTATTACCAAGCAGCGTTACCAATCCATCAGCTCCCTGGTACACCGATGCCTCAAGCGTAAACAGGAGAGCCTGAACTGGTCGGACCGTATTGACCGCATTGTCACCAACCCTTGGCTCGGTATCCCGATTCTGATTGTGGTGATCTGGGGGATTTATTTTATTGCGGTTTCGTGGCTGGGGCCAATGCTGGTGGACTGGACAAATGATTTTCTCATTGCCGACGTCATTCAAGGCAATCTTCGCAGCTGGATGCAATCCATCCATACAGCCGACTGGCTCATTAGCCTGTTGGTGGATGGGATCATTGGCGGGGGTGGTGCGGGGATCGGGTTTGTGCCGCAGATCGCCATTCTGTTTTTCCTGATGTCTGTGCTGGAAGACTGCGGGTATATGTCGCGCGTGGCCTTCATCATGAACCGGGTCCTGCGTAAATTCGGACTGTCGGGGAAAGCGTTTATCCCCTTGCTGGTGTCCTCGGGATGCGGGGTGCCGGGCATCATGGCGACCCGTACCATGGAGAACGACCGTGACCGCCGCATGACCATCATGCTCACGACGTTTATCCCATGCAGCGCCAAAATGCCCATCATTGCCCTGATGGCAGGGGCGATCTTCCGCGGGGATTCCATGGCCCATTCGCTGGTTGCGCCATCCATGTATTTTGCCGGTGTCATTATGGTCATTGTCTGCGGGGCCCTTCTCAAAAAAACAAAGCTCTTTGCCGGAGACCCTGCCCCCTTTGTCATGGAGCTTCCCCAGTATCATATCCCGCGTTTTGCGGGTGTGATGCGCCATATGTGGGAGAGGGTACGTTCGTTTATTATTAAAGCCGGTACGGTCATCTTTATTTCCTGTGCTGGAATTTGGTTCCTTTCCAACTTCAACTGGTCTTTCCAGATGTGCGATACCTCCCAGAGTATCCTTGCGTCCATTGGCGGTGTGATTGCCCCGGTCTTTGCCCCGCTCGGGTTTGGGAACTGGCAGTCGGCTACGGCCACCCTGACCGGCCTGATTGCCAAGGAGAATGTCGCCAGTACCTTTGGGGTGCTGCTCGGCCTCGGGGAAGCAGCCGAAGGCAATCCCTTGCTTCTCTCGCAAATTTCCGGTATGTTTTCTGCGTCCGGCGCTTACGCCTTTATCCTCTTTAATATGTTATGTATCCCTTGTGCAGCAGCGGTCGGCGCGATCAAATCAGAGATGGGCTCGTGGAAATGGCTGGGCATTACCCTCCTGTTCCAAACTGGTACCGCGTATCTGGTGGCTTTCCTTGTTTATCAGGTCGGCAGTGCCATCTTTCATCAGGGGAATGTCTGGGGAGCCGTGCTTGCTGTGGCAATCGTTGCTGCTGTGATTACATACGTGCTGGTGAGCGCAAAATTACGTTCGCACAGGAGGAATCTCAAATGAAATACAAATGGCTCCCAGTTGGTTTGATCGTTGGAATCTTCCTGATGCTGTCCGCCTTTCCGGTATGTGCCGCCGAAACATTCTCCCTGCGCCTGACCCCTTGTACCTCGCAACTCGAACCAGAGCAGACCTGTCAGATAGCGGTTTCGCTCAAAGGAAATCCCCAAACAAAACTGGCAGGCAGTCAACTACTGGTAGAGTACGATGAATCGCGCCTAACCTTACAACGCATGACAACCAACCCCGCCATTTCAACCCGTGATTTCAAGATTTCTTTACAAAGCAGTTCTGCCATTGGGATTTATGCAGCCGCAAAACAGGGAATCCCATGCAATACAGAATTTGTTACTCTGGTGTTCAAGGTCAACGAGGACGCCCCGCCCGGGCCTGCACCAGTCAGCGTCACCATGGACGGACTGGTCGATCTGGAATTGCAGCGTTTATCGGAAAGTTTGCAGGAATCTATCACGCTTTCCATCCGCGAACCGGGAACGATCCAAGCGTTTCTCCATAGCCTTGAGCCATCCTACGGAACCTTGGAGCCCGCCTTTTCCCCGGATCGCACCGAGTACCAGATGACGGTACCATATGAAGTGGAGTCTCTGGACTTCACGGCTGATCCCGGAGAACAGGGAAGCGTACGCGTGAACCGCAAAAATTTAAACCGCGCTGGTACGGAAACGGTGTTTACCATTACGGCCACAGCGGCAGACGGCAAAACAAAAACACAGTATACGGTTACCGTATACCGTCTGGAAAAGGGCGAAGCCGCTCCCCCGTCCAGTCTTCCACAAAACAGCCCGCCTTCTTCCGCAACCAGTACCATAAACGTCCGCCCTGCCCAGACCGTTTCCTCAAAAGCCGCTTCTTCCAAAAGCAGTACCATTCGGGCAAACGCTTCCTCAAAACCCGTGGAACCTTCTGCTTCGCAGGATGTCCCCTCCGTATCCCTCGAACCTTCCGAAGCAGATATCCATAACAGGCAGTACCTGCCACAGAATACAAACCGGATGCCCGGATTCCTTTTGGGGATTTTTTGCGGATGTATTGCCATGCTTCTTGGCATCCTGATCGTCCTTTTGCTGGCCCAGCGGCGCAAGCGTTCCAAGTAACCGCTGGTTCCAAAGGCAGGGGGCCACAGCCCTTCCCCCAATTTTCTGGGGAAGGGTTGCATTTTTTACGCTTTTATGGTAAAGTATAGAAAATATCATTGGATCAACCTAGTGGGACATGTGCAATTTGGAGTATCGGGAGGGAGCGTCATGCAGGAGTCTGGGGAAAACTATTTAGAAACCATCTTGATCCTCCATAACCGCCAAGGTTATGTGCGTTCGATTGATATTGCCAATGAATTGGAGTTTACCAAACCCAGCATCAGCCGTGCCATGGGGATTCTCAAAAATGACGGCTATATCACCGTAGAGGCAAGCGGAAACATCCTGCTCACCGAAAAAGGTTTCGCAAAAGCCTCAGCGGTTTTTGAACGGCACCGTCTGATTACGCAGTTTTTGAAAATGACCCTTGGGATTCCGCATGAAGTTGCCGAACCGGATGCCTGCCGGATTGAACATATCATCAGCCAGCAAACCTTTGACGCCATTAAACAGTATATCCAAGACCATGAACATTGATGATTTCCCCTCCGTCATTTGCGGAGGGGATTTTTTTCAAAGAAAGTCTTGACAACCGTTCTTTTCTATGGTAGAATTATGCCATAAGTTAGCTTTAGCTAACCAAAAATACCCTTTGTTTATGCCAAAACTTACATACATTCATTTTCTTGCCAAGATGCAGCAGTCCGAAATTTGGATTTTGCTGCATCTTGGCATTTTAAATAAAAAAATACCGGGTACATTCCCCCGATAACACGATACAAGTTAAGGCCCACGGCCAAGAAGCCAGTCCACCGATACGCCTAAGATATCGGCAAGGGCAGCGAGTTCAAAATCGGTAACATAACGGATCTGCCCTTCGAGCTTCGAAAGGCCGGACGCATTCATATCGACCCCGCTGACCTGCAACTGGGCTAATAATTCTTTCTGTTTCATCCCTTGCTGTTTCCGAGCCGCCTCAACACGACAGCCAACTAAATTCCGGTTGCCAAGGGATTGCTTTCGTAACCTCATAAACCTTCATCTCCATCCAAATAAGCGTTCCAAGAACCCGTCTTGTAAAACGCGCCCCTTGCCAAAAACAGCCTTCCGCGGACATCCCTGCCCCGGAATGTCGCTGTGTTACAAACCATTTTCTTAGGTCTATTATAATACTATTTTCCTGAAAATACAAGAGTTACAAAAAAAATCTTCACAAAATATAGCAAAAAT
This sequence comes from uncultured Eubacteriales bacterium, assembly GCA_949741605.1. GTDB lineage: Bacteria > Bacillota > Clostridia > Oscillospirales > Acutalibacteraceae > UMGS1071. Next base: position 16,361 of record CATJNB010000094.1, read on the forward strand.
TCAACAGATCGAAAATCTTCAAAGCATTTGTGTGAGAAAATCCTGCCAATCCCCCCAAAGGGCCGGAAAATATGGTATACTAAAATGAAAAAAACCATTGCTTTGTACAAAAGCAGCGATCACAAAAAGGGGGCACAATGAAACACCATACTGAAAATTTGAGCCTGTTGATGGATTTTTATGAGCTGACCATGGCAAATGGATACCTAGCAAACGGGTTACAGGATCAAGTGGTCTATTTTGACCTGTTTTTCCGCAAGATTCCAGACGGGGGTGGCTTTGCGATCATGGCAGGGGTACAGTCCGTGATAGAGTATCTGGAAAACCTGCATTTTTCCGAGAGCGACCTTTCCTACCTGCGTTCCGCCGGGTTATTCCGGGAGGAATTCCTTTCCTATCTGCGTGACTTCTCTTTTGCCTGTGACGTCTGGGCAGTCCCGGAGGGCACCCCCATTTTCCCCATGGAACCGATTGTCACCGTACGCGGTCCCGCCTTGCAGGCACAGCTGATTGAAACCATGCTTCTGCTCGCCATTAACCACCAAAGCCTGATTGCCACAAAAGCGAACCGGATTTGCCGGGCTGCGAATGGACGTCCAGTGATGGAATTTGGCTCGCGGCGCGCGCAGGGACCAGCTGGTGCGGTCTATGGGGCGCGGGCTGCCTTTATCGGCGGGTGCTGTGGGACAGCCTGTACCTTGGGGGCAAAAAAATTTGGCATTCCCGCGATTGGCACCATGGCACACAGCTGGGTCCAGTTATTTGATTCGGAGCTTGACGCGTTCCGTGCCTATGCCCGCGAATATCCCAAAAACTGTACCCTGCTGGTTGACACCTACCATGTCCTGAAATCCGGGATTCCCAATGCGATCCGCACCTTCCGGGAAGAACTGCTCCCGCGTGGATGCCGTCCGGTTGGAATCCGCATTGACAGCGGAGATTTGGCTTACTTATCGCGCAAGGCCCGCCAGATGCTGGATGACGCTGGTTTCCCAGACTGCCAGATTTGCGCCTCCAATGCTTTGGATGAATGTATCATCCGGGATATGCTGATCCAAGGTGCGCCGGTGGATCTCTTTGGGGTGGGCGAACGCCTGATTACTTCTTCGTCCCAGCCGGTGTTTGGCGGGGTGTATAAGCTGGCAGCCGTGGAAAAGCCCGATGGTACGATTGTACCCAAAATCAAAATCAGTGAAAATGTTGCGAAAATTACTACGCCATGTTTTAAAAACCTGTGGCGCCTGTTCGACCTGGACACAGGGAAAGCCCTGGCGGATGTTGTGACCCTGCATAGCGAAACCATAGACGACTCCCGCCCCTATACAATTTTTGATGAGGAACATCCTTGGAAACGCAAAACGATCGAACATTTCCGGGCCGTACCGCTGCGTGTAAAAATTTTTGACCACGGCCAATGTATCGTTAAGCCGCGCCCGGTACAGGAAATTCAGGCATACTGTAACGAACAGGTTGCCCTGCTTTGGGACGAAGTCACACGGTTTGAATATCCCCATCAATATTATGTGGATTTGTCCCAAGCGCTCTGGGAGGAAAAAAACCGTTTGCTTGCCCACAGCCAAACCGAAAAGCAACAGACCGTTGCTTTTCCCGAAGGATAAAATATGGTATGCTTAGATTCGGAGGTGTTTGCCATGCAAACCAAAGAGATTATTACAGAGCTGCGTACCAAAGCCCATCTCACCCAAGCCCAACTGGCTGAAAAAGTCCATGCGACCCGTCAGGCCGTTTCCCGCTGGGAAACCGGCGAAACCATCCCAAACCGCGAATCCCTGCAACTGCTTTCGTCCCTCTTTAACGTGTCGATTAACACTCTGCTGGGTTCCCCCCGGAACCTGATTTGCCAGTGTTGTGGGATGCCTTTGGACGATACAACGATCAGCCGCGAGCCAGACGGTACCTTTCAGGAGGACTATTGTAAATGGTGTTACCATGACGGTGAATTTTTCCACAAATCGCTGCCCGAACTGATTGATTTCCTGTCCCAGCATATGGCGGAGGAATCCCACTCCCCCGAGGAAATCCGCGCCTATCTGGAACAGCGCCTGCCCACCCTCAGCCACTGGGCCACCCGACAAAACCCATAAAAAAACGGTAGGACAAACCTACCGTTTTTTGCTTATCAGGATTTTTTACGCCGTCTTTTCAAAAACCGTTTTTCCACTTCCACAACCAACAGAGGAACCAGCGAGAGACCTCCGACAATGAGCCATTGCACAGGCGAGAGCATCTGCGTTTTGAATACCTGCGCCAAAGGCGGGACCACGATCACAGCTGCCTGTAAAACCACGCATGTGAGTGCGGCAAGCACGAGTTTGCGGTTGCTGAAAAAACCGATCCGAAAGAGCGATTCCTCAGAACGCATATTAAACGTATGGACCAACTGGGAAAAGCTCAGCACAGCAAACGCCATGGTGCGCCCGATCATGGGAATTTCCGGGCTGTAATCGAAAAAGACCCGTCCAATGGTGTAGGCCAGCAGCGCGAGCGAGCCGATCATGCAGCCTTCTACGGCCATGTTATACCCCATGCCGCCTGCAAAAATATTGCGGTTCTGGCGCACCGGCTTGCGCTCCATGATCCCCTTTTCAACCGGGTCCACCCCCAGCGCCAACGCTGGCAGGGAATCCGTCACCAGATTGACCCACAGCAGCTGGATCGCCAAAAGCGGGGTTGGCAGATGCAAGAGAAAAGCCAATAATACGGTCAGGATTTCACCGATGTTGCACGAGATCAAAAAATGGATCGTTTTGCGGATATTCGCGTAAATCCCGCGCCCTTCCTGCACCGCTGATACAATCGTGGAAAAATTGTCATCTGTGAGTACCAGATCCGATGCCGCTTTGGCGACGTCTGTGCCCGAACGCCCCATCGCACAGCCGATGTCCGCCGCCTTGAGCGCAGGCGCGTCATTGACGCCATCCCCGGTCATGGCGACCACTTCGCCTCTGGCCTGAAACGCCTTGACAATCCGTACCTTATGTTCCGGTGATACCCGCGCGTAAACGGTATATTGGTAAATTTTCGACTCCAGCTCCTTTTGGCTCAAACGGTCTAGCTGCGCCCCAGTCAGCGCCGACTGCCCGCCTTCTAAGATGCCCAGCTTTTTGGCAATTGCCGTTGCGGTTGCAACATGGTCGCCGGTAATCATCACAGTACGGATGCCCGCTTTTTTACAAGTCCGCACCGCCTGTGCCGCTTCGTCCCGGGGCGGGTCCATCATGCCAATCAGCCCGCAGAACGTCAGCCCCTTTTCCAATTCCCCATTTTTGCTTTGCGCGTCCCGGTACGCCACGCCCAATACCCGCAATGCCCGCGAAGCCATTTCTTCATTGCGCCGCTGTACCTTCTGCTTCATCGACGTAGTAAACGGCACTTCGCCGCCTTGGGTACGGATATGGGTACACAAATCCAAAAGCAAATCCGGTGCGCCTTTGGTGATGATCCGGTAAGAGCCGCCCGGCAGTTTATGTACTGTGGTCATGCGTTTGCGCGCCGAGGTAAACCCCACCTCATTGACACGCGGGTATTTCTGTTCTAATTTATTTTTGTCCAGCCTTGCCGCATAGACAATCGCCGTTTCGGTGGGATCACCGTGTACTGCTTTGCCGTCCATGGAGGCGTTATTGCACAGGCTGCCAAGTTCCAGCAAGAATGTTCCAGCCTCCCCTTGTAAGGGGATTTCCCCATCTGCATCGCCCATCTCGACCACAGACATCTTATTTTTCGTCAAAGTGCCCGTTTTATCCGAACAGATCACACTGGCGCTCCCCAAGGTTTCCACTGCCGGAAGCCTGCGTACAATCGCCCGTTTGCCTGCCAGCCGCCGCACCCCCATGGCTAACACAATGGTCACAACGGCCGGAAGCCCCTCCGGGATCGCCGCTACTGCAAGACTAATCGAAATCAGGAGCATCTCCAGCGGCGCAATATGCTGGAACAGTCCAAGGCCAAAAATGGCAAGGCAGATCGTGAGTGCGCCAATGCCCAAAATCTTCCCAGTCTGTGCGAGCTTCTGCTGCAAAGGGGTTTGGGGGGACTGCTCGGTGTGGATCATATGGGCAATCCTTCCCATCTGGGTATCCATGGCGGTTGCAACCACCACGCCAATCCCGCGCCCCTCTGAAATGCTGCTGCCCATATACGCCATATTTTTCCGGTCCCCAAGCGGGGTTGCATCCGGTACCACGAGATCAGCATCTTTTTCCACAGGTAAGGATTCCCCGGTCAGCGCGGATTCCTCTGCTTTTAAGCGGTGCGTTTCGAGAAGCCGCAAATCCGCTGGAACCAGATCCCCCATAGACAACATCACGATATCGCCCGGGACGAGGTTCTCTGCCGCGACCATCACCGGATGCCCGTCACGGAGAACCTGTGCCTGTGGCGCTGCCAGTTTTTTGAGTGCTTCAATGGCCTTTTCGGCGCGGCTTTCCTGTACCACCCCGGTGATCGCATTGACCACCACAATAATCAAAATAATGATCGAATCGACGTAATCCGTATCATGCTGAAGGTAGGAGGTAACAAACGAAACCCCTGCTGCCGCCAGTAAAATCAGGATCATAAAATCGCAGAATTGCCCGAAAAACATCCGGATGATCCCACGTTTTTTGGTCTGTGCCAGTTCATTTTTCCCATATTTTTCCCGCCGCTTTTCGGCCGCATGGTGCCCCAGACCCTGCCGGCTGCTGTCGAGCCGCTTGAGACATTCCTGTGTGGACAGCCCCTGCCATTCCAACATGCATCACCTCCTGTTTGATTTCCTTCATTATTTCTATGAAGGAAATGTCCCATTTAGAATCCCCTCGTGCCCACGCAAAAAAGCATACAGAGGATCATTCCCCTGTATGCTTTTTGTCATTCGGGATCCGGTTGTGGAGCCAGTGCCGATGTATTTTGCAATTCTCCAGCCTGTTTTTGCAGGTCGCGGATCAGTTTTTTTCGCAAAACCTGAAGCCGGAACCGGTTATAACGCTGGATAAATTTGCAAGGCATGTGTACCGCCACAAGCCCCAGCCCAAACAGCCAGCTAACCTGCCATGGGTCCGCAAACACCACGAACCCCACCAGCCACAAGCTCGTGCTATGATACCATTCCCCCCGGCACGTTTCCATAATGAAACGGTCGAGATATTCGACAGTCGGATTTTGCTTTAAATGTTCTTTGGAAAAACCGTCCTTGCCAATAAACTGCGGCACCTTTTCCTTCCACAAATGGATTTTATATCGGTCCTTATATACCTTCCCGCCCTTTTCCCACGTCTTTGCCAGGTATCTCCGCCGGTTCGGGTCATACGCGCTTACTGGCCGTTTCAAACAAACCACCAGTAAGACCACATGAAAAGCCGCCCCAATTGCGACATTCCAAACCAGCATTTCCAATCCATCAAACCAGCCGTTGATACGGAAAATCATGGCAGTCACTCCTTACGCAGGCTCGTGGTTACTCTATCTTTATTCATCCGATCCTCTGTTTAGTATGGGCATCCCTGTCCATTTCTAACCATATTTTTTCTCAACAGTAAAAAAGAAAAACCTGCTGGAAAATCCAACAGATTTTTAAGCAAAAAACAAACTTATTTAACTTCGACTTCAGCGCCAGCTTCGGTGAGTTTCGCTTTGATGGCTTCTGCATCATCCTTGGAAACGCCTTCTTTGATTGCTTTTGGTGCGCCGTCAACAACCTCTTTGGCTTCTTTGAGGCCAAGGCCGGTGATCTCGCGGACAACCTTGATGACATTGATTTTGTTAGCGCCAGCAGCCTTGAGGATAACGTCAAACTCTGTTTTCTCCTCAGCAGCAGCGGCACCGCCAGCAGCAGGAGCAGCAGCAGCAACAGCAACCGGAGCAGCAGCGGAAACGCCAAATTCTTCTTCGAGAGCCTTAACGAGTTCGGAAAGCTCGAGGACGGTCAGGGCTTTGACTTCTTCAATCAGGTTGGTAACTTTCTCAGACATGGTAATACCTCCAAATTTCACAATAAAAATTTTAATAAAATGACAGTGCTAACCATTAAGCACCCTTTTGTTCTGCAATCGCATTGAGGGCAACAACAAGCCCTTTCATGGTAGCGTTCAGGACGGTAACGAACCCGGTAATCGGAGCGTTCAAGCCGCCCAGAGCTTTGGCAACGAGGACCTCCTTGGAAGGCAGGTCGCCCAGTTCCTTAACGCCGGCAGCATCGAGAGCGCCGCCGTCCACAAAGCCGGCTTTGACCTCAAATGTCTTGCTTTTCTCCGCATAGGCGGACAGAATTTTTGCAGCCGAAACATAGTCGTCCTTGCTGTAAGCGATAGCGGTAGTCCCTTCGAGTACGGAATCCAGGCCATCAATATCCGCGTCCTTGAGGGCACGGCCGAGCAGCGTGTTCTTCACAACGATATAGGTGTTCCCAGCTTCGCGCAGTTCCTTACGCAGCTTGGTATCGTCTGCTACATTGATGCCGTTATAGTTGACGATGACGCCAACACACGCCTCTTTCAGGCTTGCGCTGAGTTCTGCGACTGCTTGTTTTTTCTGTTCCAGAATTTTCTCGCTTGGCAAAATGAATTCACCTCCATAACAGATAAAATAGTACGCATAAAAGGAGAAGAGCCTTCCCTACAAACCGCAGGAAAAGGCTCTTGAGTATAAAAATCGGGGGTAAACCCGCAAACTTTTTATATTCAGTGGCTTCTCCTCGGCAGGCGGGCAATATGCCCATTATGCAAATGCGCCTGCTGTCTTTGGATCAAGTACAGCTAAATTATATTCTACAACAACCCGGACAGGCTGTCAAGAGGATAAGGAAAAATTATTCCACACCCGCAATCTTGCTTGGGTTCATGCGTACGCCGGGACCCATGGTGGTCGCGACAACGCAGGACTTGATGTACTGCCCTTTGGCAGCGGCAGGCTTTGCCTTGATAATGGCACCGAGCAGGGCATCAAAGTTGACTTGGAGCTTCTCTGGGCCAAAGGATGCCTTGCCAATCGCACAATGGATGATGTTGGTTTTATCAAGACGGTACTCAATCTTACCAGCTTTCGCCTCGGTGATTGCCTTGCCGATATCCATCGCAACGGTACCAGCTTTCGGGTTTGGCATGAGGCCGCGGGGACCAAGCACCTTACCCAGACGTCCAACCAGACCCATCATATCCGGGGTGGTAATCAGCACGTCGAAATCCACCCAGCCCTCGGACTGGATTTTCTGAACCATATCCTCTGCACCGACAAAATCAGCGCCAGCAGCTTCTGCTGCTTTGAGGTTGTCGCCCTTGCAGATCGCGAGGACACGAACGGTTTTGCCAGTGCCGTTTGGCAGGACAATCGCGCCGCGCACCTGTTGGTCTGCATGACGGCCGTCAACACCGAGCTTAACGTGGACTTCTACGGTCTCGTCAAACTTTGCAGTGCTGGTTTTGACGCACAAAGCCAAGGCTTCGTCTGCGTCATATAATTTAGTACGGTCAACAAGCTTTGCGCTGTCGACGTATTTTTTTCCGTGTTTCATTGGTATTTCCTCCCTACAAGTGGTAAAATCGGAGTTTGTAATCCTCCCACCCGGGTGATTATTCTTCTACTGTAACACCCATGCTGCGCGCGGTACCGGCAACCATGCTCATGGCAGCTTCGAGGGAAGCCGCGTTGAGGTCTGGCATTTTGGTTTCCGCAATTTTCTTGACCTGTTCCCTAGTCAGCTTTGCAACCTTCTTTTTGTTCGGTTCGCCCGAAGCCTTGTCCAAGTTGCAAGCCTTTTTAATCAGGACAGCAGCAGGGGGGGTCTTGGTGACAAAAGTAAAGGAACGGTCGGCGTAAACCGTGATGATAACCGGGATAATCAGGCCAGCATCATTTTTGGTACGCTCGTTGAATTCCTTGGTAAACGACATAATATTTACACCGTGCTGACCCAGTGCAGGGCCAACCGGGGGAGCCGGCGTAGCTTTACCGGCAGGGATTTGGAGCTTAATCAAGCCCGTAACCTTTTGAGCCATTGTAACATGCACCTCCAAAATTCGTGGTTGATGGCGGAGCCTTTGCAAAGGATTTGGCTCCTCCCACAGGGGCAAACGCCCCGCATAATGGAACGGCAAAACCGCCCATTACGAACAAATTAAAGTACCGATTCTGCCTGGTCGAGTTCCAGCTCAACCGGCGTTTCGCGCCCGAACATGGAAACCATGACCCGCACGCGGTTTTTCTCCACGTCCACTTCCTCGACCGTACCGACAAAGCCCTCCAAGGGCCCGTCGATAATGCTCACCGAGTCGCCGACGCCATAGGAGACCTCAATTTCTTTTTTCTCCACGCCAAGCTTTGCAATCTCCTCATCGGTAAGGGGGATTGGCTTGGAGGACGGCCCGACAAACCCGGTGCAGCCGCGGATATTGCGGACCACATACCAGGACTCGTCGGTCAGAACCATCTTAATCAGGACATATCCGGGAAAAATCTTGCGTTCGACTTCCCTGCGCTTGTTATCCTTAATTTCGGTGACAAGCTCTGTTGGCACGCGGATTTCCTGGATCAGGTCGTGGAGCTGACGGTTTTCGACAGTTTTCTCAAGGTTTGAGGCGACCTTGTTCTCATACCCCGAATAGGTATGCACAACGTACCATTTTGCATCTTCAGGCATAACTGTTTCCTCCGTCTCGCCGTTATCCGGCAACATTCATGAATAATCCGAGCAATTTCATCAGTCCCATGTCGAGGCCAAAAACAAAGGCTCCAATGATCACGATGGTAGCAAGTACGACCCCCATGTTTTTAAAAACTGCCTTGGGCTTTGGCCATACGATCTTTTTGATCTCCATTTTCCCATCGCGGAAGAATTGACCGATACGTTTCCCGAATCGCACGAAAACATTCGATTTTTTCTGGGGTGTTTTCTCAGCCATTTGTGTTCCTCCGGGCCCTTATTTGGTCTCTTTGTGTGCAGTGTGCTTTTTGCAGAATCTGCAATATTTGTTCATTTCGAGCCTGTCTGGATCATTCTTCTTGTTTTTCATTGTGTTGTAGTTGCGCTGTTTGCACTCTGTGCAAGCTAATGTGATCTTCACTCTCATGACGGCACCTCCCGTTTTACGGAATATGATACGACTGCATAAAAGCAGTTTCGGCCTCCCTCTAAAAAGGGCACAAAAAAAGAACCCCATAACGAGGTAATTTTATTGTAACATAGAACACAAAAAAGGTCAAGCATTTTTTCCAGGGCATCCCTAAAGGGGCAAAATTTCATCCCTGACTTGGATTTCTTCTGAAAATGTTGTAAAATAGAAAAGAATCTGCGTAACGAGGATCAGACGAGGAGGCAGAAGCATGACTTGCAGCATCAGAAAATGGAATCTGTCGGATGCACCGGATTTAGCCGCTGCGCTTTCCAATCCCAACGTACAGGATCATCTCCGGGACGGACTTGCATACCCTTACACGGTGCAGGACGCACAGGAGTATATCTCTGCCATGCTTTGCTCGGATGCAACTAAAACATTTGCCTTTGCGGTGGTGGCAGAGGGGAAAGTGACCGGCAGTATCGGGGTATTCCGGCAAGAGAACATTCACAGGCAGACTGCCGAATTAGGATATTACCTGGCAGAGGAATACTGGGGAAATGGCCTGATGACACAGGCCGTCCGGCAAATTTGCAGCTTTGTTTTTGAGCAAAGTGATATTCTCCGCATCTACGCCGAACCGTTCGCATACAATATCGCCTCCTGCCGCGTGCTGGAAAAAGCGGGGTTTACCTGTGAGGGCACCCTGCGGCAAAACGCCGTAAAAAACGGCAAGGTACTGGACATGAAGATGTACGCATTACTGAAAGGAAACACCTATGCAACGACATCAGGAAATTGAACGCAGCCTGATTAAGAAGTTCCGCAAAACCATCTGGAACCAATTCATCGGGGGCATCAAGGATTACGGGCTGATCGAGCCGGGCGATCAGATTGCGGTATGTATTTCCGGCGGCAAGGACTCGATGCTGCTGGCAAAATGTATGCAGCATTTGGAAAAGTACAGTGAAATCCCGTTTCACACCAAATATCTGGTCATGGACCCCGGTTATAACCCTGAAAACCGTCAGAAAATCATTGAGAATGCCGAACTTCTGCAAATCCCCATTAAAATTTTTGACAGCCCGATTTTCGGGGTTGTGGAGAACGCAGAAAAGGGGTCGCCATGTTATTTATGCGCGCGGATGCGCCGGGGGTATTTATACCGGTACGCGCGGGAAATGGGATGCAATAAAATTGCCCTGGGGCACCATTTTGACGATGTGGTAGAAACCATTTTAATGAGTATGTTTTATGGCGCGGAATACAAAACCATGATGCCCAAACTGCCCAGCACCAACTTCCCCGGGATGCAGCTAGTCCGTCCACTTTATCTGGTCCGGGAAGAATCTATTATCGCATGGCGCAATTATCATGGTCTGGAATTTTTACAATGCGCGTGCCGCTTTACCGAGGATTATCAAAAGGACCCCTTGTGCGTGACTTCCAAGCGGCAGGAAACCAAGGCCCTGATTGCCCAACTGCGGCGCGCCACCCCGAATGTGGATAAAAATATTTTCCGCAGTATCCATAATGTCAATTTGCAGACCGTCATCGGGTACCGTTTGCACGACGGGGACTGCCTGCACAGCGTCATTCAGGAGGTCGATCAATCGTGAAAAAAACCAGCATTAACCTCTTTACCCTGAAGATTATCGCAGCCGTGAGCATGACGCTCGACCATATTGGCGGGATCTTTTTCCCCGGGCAGCTCTACTGGATCTGCATTGGGCGCCTTGCCTTCCCGATTTTCTGTTACCTGATTGCCAACGGCTTTTTCTACACGCGCTCGAAGCTCAAATATCTGATCCGGCTGGTGATTTGTGCGTTTCTGTCGCAGCTGCCTTTCATCGCGATGTACTATTATGAACGCCATTCCATTTCGGTGATGTTTGCGCCGGACGGGATGTTCTCGTCCATAGGAAACTTTTTCACGTTAGGGTTTGCACATCTCAACTCGATTTTTACACTGACCTTTGGCCTGCTTGCCTTGATTGGCCTGAATCTCATACACCAATATTTCGCCAGCAAAAATCAAAATGCCATCGGCGTGGTACTGGGATGCCTGCCGGCCGCCGGACTGGTGTGGGTATGTATTCTGCTTGAGTGCGACTATGCCGTTTTAGGCGTACCGCTGATGGTAGGCTTTTATGCGGCCACAGCGATTGCCAAACACGACCCCGACGGCAGCAACGCCAAGGTAGCGTTCTGGACCCTGCCGCTGATCGCCATTTTCATCTATATGATTATCCGCAGCGTTCAGTCGGCATTCCCTATGCGCCACTGGCTGTACGGACTCTGCCAAGGGCTTTCCATGATCCCGATTGCCCTGTATCAGGGCGAGCCCGGCCCCCGGCACAAGGCCATCCAATATGGGTTTTACCTTTTTTATCCGGTACATATGGCAGTTCTTGTTGCGATTGCCCTGTGGATCTAACGACACCCCGTCTGTTTTCAGGCGGGGGTTTCTTGTTCCCTCTCGTTAAGAGCGATTTTGTATCTTTATACATTTCAGCTGACAGGAAATATGTCTGCGTTTTGTTAAAATATTATCATCCGTATTCAAAATTTGTGTAAAATTTCACAATCTCGGGTTTCAAATACTCCGTTATTTCCTACAAAGGACAAGCCATATTTTGATCTTTCCTGCAACACTTCTCCACTTTTACTCCCTTTTCGCGAGATTTTTGTGAGATATCCTTGACGTTGTCTACTGGCAATGATATAATAAATGTATTGCACAAAAAGTTAAGGCTCCCTTGTGTTTATTATGTAATTTATGTCTATCCCTCTCCCTCGTTTTTGCATAATTTTTTTCATATTTATGCAATCAACATGACAAACCACACCTGCCATAACCATTCGTGCATAGCCCGGGACGGCCCTTTTATGCAGGGCATCCCTGAACAACTGAACATTTACACAAGGAGGAACCGGTCATGAACCAAGATGCTTACAATGCTTACAGCCACAAAACTTCATCCGATCAATTGGTAGAAGTCGCAAAGATCGCCGCGCCTTATAAAAACCGCCCGGAAATGCTCATGTCAGTCGTTATCCAGGTGCAGAGAAAGGTGCGCGCCCTTTCTGAAGACGTTGCCGCGGTGATCGCCCGCGAAATGGGCATCCCGCAGACCAACGTGTACAGCTTTATTACCTTTTATGCCATGCTTTCGGTCAAACCCCGGGGGAAATATATCATTCGGATGTGCGAAAGCGCCCCCTGCCATGTGCGCGGCGCCAAGGAAATCGTGAGGGCCTTGGAGAAAATGCTCAACATCAAAATGGGGGAAACAACCGAAGACGGCCGGTTTACTCTCGAATATTGCCCCTGCCTTGGGATCTGCGATATATCCCCTGCCATCATGATTAACCATGAAACCTATGGCAACCTGACACCAGGCAGTGTAACCCAGTTAATCAAACGCTACATAAGGGAGGATGTGTAACCCATGGAAGAAATGCGTATTCTGCTTAGAAATAAAGACAAAATCAATCCCACCAGCGCCCAGGATTATATCCAGACCGGCGGGTATGAAGCCCTTCGCAAAGCCCTCTCCATGGACGGCCAGGAAATTATTGACACCCTCAAAGCTGCTGGTCTGCGCGGCCGCGGCGGTGCCGGTTTCCCCACCCACATGAAAATGCAGTTTGCCAAAAATGCAGAGGATGATGTCAAATACGTAGTCTGCAACGCGGACGAAGGCGAGCCCGGCACCAACAAAGACCGTGTGCTGCTCACCACTGACCCCAACAGTGTCTTTGAAGGCATGGCGATTGCTGCCAAAGCGATTGGCGCGCACAAAGGGTTTATTTACCTGCGCGCGGAATATCCCTATGTGTTCCCGATTCTGAAAGAAGCGATTGAAAATGCCCGGGCAGCCCGGTGTCTTGGGGATGATATCCTCGGCTCCGGCTTCTCCTTTGATATTGAAATCCATTCCGGTGCGGGCGCGTATGTTTGCGGCGAGGAAACCGCCCTGTTTGAATCCATTGAAGGCCATCGCGGTGAACCCCGTTACCGTCCTCCGTTCCCGGGCACCAAGGGCCTGTTTGGTAAACCGACCCTGCTCAATAACGTGGAAACCCTTGCCAACTTTGCCCCCATCCTTCGCAATGGCCCGGACTGGTTCCGCAAAATTGGTTCGGAAGGAAGCCCCGGCACCAAGCTGTTTACCATATGCGGCAATGTCAACCACCGTGGTGTCTATGAATTCCCCATGGGCGTCAACCTCAAAGAAATTATTTATGATGTATGCGGCGGCATCGCAGAGGGCAAGGGCCTGCTCGCGGTGCAAACCGGCGGCAGCTCTGGTGCGATCATCAATGCAACCCAGATCGACCTGCCGTTGGATATCGACCATGTTTCGGCATCCGGTGGGCGTCTGGGCTGCGGCACGATCCTTGTGATCGACGATACCAACTGCATTGTTGACATTGTACGCAATAACCTCGATTTCTTCCGTTCGGAATCGTGCGGCCAATGTACGCCTTGTCGTGAGGGTGGTACACACCTGTATGAGCTGATCTGCAAAATCTGTGACGGCAAAGGTACCCTGCGCGATATGGATACCATTGTTGACCTTGCCAATACCATGCGGATTACCGCCTTGTGCGGCCTTGGCCATTCGACAGCTGTCCCGGTACTTACCAGCTTGCAAAATTTCCGTGAAGTTTATGAAAGCCATCTTGATGGCGATTACTGTCCCGTTTGCGGGAAGGATTGGGGGAATTAAACCATGGTTACTATTCACATTGATGGTCAGGAATTACAGGTAAAAAAAGGCATTACCATCCTCGAAGCTGCCAGAAGTGCCAATATCAAAATCCCGACCCTTTGCTATCATGAAGATCAGAAAATTAAATCCGTATGCCGCATCTGTCTGGTAGAAATTGAAGGCCAGCGCTTGCTGCAGGCGGCTTGCAGCTACCCGGTCAGCGAAGGCATGGTCATTAAGACCGCTTCGCCAAAGGTAATCAAAGCCCGCCGCAACGTGCTGGAACTGATTTTGGCACGCCACCCGCAGGACTGCCTGAACTGCCCCAAAAATGGTTTCTGCGAATTGCAGGATCTCACCCAGGAACTGCACATGAAACGCCCCATCCGTTACCAACGGGATATCCGTCCGCACCAAGTCGATGAAAGCTCCACTTCCATCGTGCGCGACCCTACCAAGTGCATCCTGTGTACCCGGTGTATTGAAGCCTGTGAGGACGGGCAAACGATTGGCGTTATCGGCAAGGAAAACCGCGGCTTTGATACCATCGTCGTGCCGCCTTACGGCAAAGATATGAATGAAACCGTCTGTGTCAACTGCGGCCAATGTGTACAGGTTTGCCCTGTTGGTGCGCTGACCATCAAAGACGATACCGATAAAATCTACGAAAATCTGGATTCCGGCAAAATCCTCGTGGCACAGGTTGCACCGTCGGTGCGTACCACCATCGCAGAAGCCCTCGGCGAAGCTCCGGGTACGCCCAGTGCCGGCCGTCTGGTCACTGCTATGAAATTACTTGGGTTCCACTATGTATTTGACGCCGACTTCTCCGCGGATCTTACCATTATGGAGGAAGGCTACGAGCTGCTCGACCGCATCAAAAACGGCGGCGTACTGCCTATGATTACCTCTTGCTGCCCGGCATGGGTCAAATTCTGCGAGACCTATAATCCGAAATATGTCAAGCATCTTTCCACGGCAAAATCCCCGCAGCAGATGTTCGGGCCTGTGATTAAGACCTATTTTGCAGAGAAACACAAGATTGATCCTGCAAACATTTGCAGTATTTCGATTATGCCTTGTACGGCTAAGAAATTTGAATGTCAGCGTGAGGAAATGAACGACAGCGGCTATCAGGATGTTGATATTTCCCTGACCGTTCAGGAACTGGCCAACATGATCCGCGAAGCTGGTATCAATTATGCCGACCTGCCGGAAACCCCATTTGACGATCCGTTTGGCCTTGGCAGCGGCGCGGGCGAAATCTTTGCCGCTACTGGCGGTGTTATGGAAGCTGCTTTGCGTACGGTTTACGAAGTTGTGACCGGCAAGACCCTTGAAAAACTTGATTTCCATGACGTGCGCGGCCTTGACAACCTCAAGGAAGCCGAAGTAGACCTCAATGGTACGATTGTGCGCGTAGCGGTTGTGCATGGCCTTGGCAATGCACGTGAGATTATGCGTAAGGTACGTGCCGGCACTGCTAACTATCATTTCATTGAAGTGATGGCTTGTCCTGGCGGATGTATCGGCGGCGGCGGCAACCCGATCCGTAACTGGAAGAAGGTCAAAGCCAGAACCGAGTCTGTTTATCAGCAGGACCGTGATCTGCCTGTACGTAAATCCCATGAAACTGACGCCATTAAAACCATCTATAAAGAGTTCCTTGGGGAACCTCTCTCGGATAAAGCGCACCATCTGCTCCATACCTCTTACTGCAACCGTCAGGATCTCCTGCGCTAACCCAATTCCCATGCTAGCCTCCTAATTAAAATATTTTTAAAACGGTGTTGTCGCATGCGGCAATGCCGTTTTTTATTGGAAAGGAGAAGGATCTTGAAAGAAAAATTTTCCAAACCCCTTGCGCTATTTACCGCGCTTGCCACTGGGGTCTTGCTTGCTGGTGCGGTAGCGGTTCCGGCCATTGTACACCATATTCGAAAGCCAAGCCCCCTCTCCGCCCCTGTGGTTTATTTACACATTAGCCAACCCCAGAACAACCTTGTTCTGCTGGTATGCCACGCTTATGGGCAACAGTGGGACTATCACGAAATACTCTTTGGTTTGGATCGCAATGCGTTCCAAGTGGAAGATGCGGATCACTATTTTGGCTCATTCCAACCGCCATTCACGGATGAGAACGGCAAACCGTTTCCAGATGTACAAATTTTTTGCAATGTTGCTAAGAATCAGATTGTATTTGAAAAAACATATGAGTCAACGGTTCACGGGACACCCAAACCGTTTACGATCCGGGTGTATGGAGACGGGCGTGTGGAAGAATCGCTGGAAGGTCATATCGTGTCTGCACAGGAGGCAACCCCAAATGGTATGAGTGCTACATTCGGTATGTGGCTGGAATACGAAGAAGAGGAAAAAGATCCCCCTTCTTCCCCTTGATTTTCTGTCATTTTGCCCCAAGTTGTTAATTTCATAACAAACGAACTTTTGTCAGAATCACGAAAATTGATAAACGTGCTTGTGCAATCATCCAAATGCCCTTTGTTTGTTAAAAAACTAGCGTAAATACGTGGTTTTTTGGTGTTTGACAAAATTCTGTTTTTGCCTGCTTTTGTTCGTATTGTCTGTTTCTTAACATTTTCCTCCTACGATTCCCCTACTTAAAACTTCATAATATATGTATTTTAAAGCCAAAAAACTGATGAAATTCCTAATTTTTACGGTATTTTGCATAACAACGCAAACCGCAAAAAGAAAGAATCTCACACTTATGCTAATTGTTTAGTTTTTACAGATAATATTCTAAATTTATGTTGATTTTCACCCCCAGATATGCTAGAATTAAAATCACTTTCCCAAACAAAATCCGGATGTTTGAACAGGAATATTTTTAATACAAAGATGGAGGATGTTTTATTATGGCAACAACCTATTATTTCTTACCAACCAGAAATTTGTTCGGAGAGGGCTCGGTAGCCGAGGCCGGTGACCTGCTCAAAAGCCTCGATGCAACCAAATGCCTGATCGTCACCGACAGCTTCCTTGCATCCTGTGGAATGGCGGACCAAGTCAAGGAAATTTTTGTAAAAGCAGGGGTACAAGTTGCCATTTTCGGCGGCGCGGAACCCAACCCGACCGATAAAAACGTAGAAGCCGGCGTCAAAGCCTATCAGGAAAACCAGTGTGACGCGATTGTATCGCTCGGCGGCGGCTCCTCCCATGACTGTGCCAAGGGCATTGGCCTTGTTGTCAGCAACGGCGGAAAAATCCATGACTATGAGGGCATCGACAAGTCCCAAAACCCCATGGTGCCTTTGATGGCAATTAACACCACGGCTGGTACGGCTTCGGAAATCACCCGTTTCTGCATCATCACCGATACAGCCCGAAAAGTAAAAATGGCAATCGTTGACTGGAGAGTCACCCCGCAAATCGCCATCAACGACCCTGTACTGATGAAGGGAATGCCGCCTTCCCTGACTGCCGCAACTGGTATGGACGCTTTGACCCATGCGATTGAAGCCTACGTTTCCACCGCTGCCAACCCGCTGACCGATGCCGCTGCTTTGATGGCCATTAAAATGATCCGCCAGTATCTGCCAAAAGCAGTTGCCAACGGTGACTACATGACCGCCAGAGACAACATGGCTTATGGCCAATATCTTGCCGGTATCGCTTTCAACAATGCTTCCCTTGGTTACGTCCATGCGATGGCTCATCAGCTTGGCGGTTTCTACAACCTGCCGCACGGTGTCTGCAACGCCATCCTGCTTCCTTATGTAGAGCGCTTTAACCTCATCGGCAACCTCCACCGCTTTGCTGAAATTGCCGAAGCAATGGGCGAAAATATCACTGGTTTGTCAACCCACGAAGCCGCTCTCAAAGCGATTGATTCGATCCGTACACTTAGTACGGAAGTGGGCATCCCAGCAACCCTCAAAGAGCTTGGCGTGAAACCCGAAGACTTTGATACCATGGCTGAAAATGCGAAAAAAGACGTTTGCCAGCTCACCAACCCCAG
>CATJNB010000095.1 GCA_949741605.1 uncultured Eubacteriales bacterium
TACGATCCATTAGCTCAGCTGGCAGAGCACCTGACTTTTAATCAGGGTGTCCGGAGTTCGAATCTCCGATGGATCACCAAAAAGAACCGACAACCATACAAACGTTGTCAGTTCTTTTTTTATTTGTAACGAAGTGAGGTACTTATGGAAATCGGGCTGTCCTACACCGGACAGGGTTACGGGGAACAGAAAGAATATTTCTAGCATCAGATCGCATATTTTTCCCCAATGCGCCGCTGAGTGGCGTTTCATGAGGCGGTGGAACGTTTCCTGTCTCAAACCGGTTCGGCAACCGAAAGCAATTGATATTGCTGGCGTTTTTCAAACGGGGTGAGCATATCCTTGCCCTGTACACGCTGGTAGTTATAAAAATAGATGTAGGTTTCGATGAGGGTGCGGGCGTCGGAGAGGCTCTGCGGATGGTGCCGGTACAGACATTCCGATTTGAGCGTACCGAAGAAATTTTCCGCACAGGCATTGTCCAGGGGGGAGCCTGGCTCGGACATGGAGGGGATAATTTGATATTCCCGGGTTTGCAGGAGATACTCCTGCGAGGTGTACGGGAAGCCTTGGTCACTGTGCAACACAAGCCCTTCAGACATTTCCTTGCGGGCTTTTTTGAGGGTACGCAGGACGAGCGCATTGTCTTGGGACGTACCGGTTTCAAAGGCGACAATAAAGTTATCATAAAGGTCTTTCACAACCGACAGGTACAAGATGCCTTTTTTGGTATGGACGCAGGTAATATCCGTACACCATTTTTGGTTGGGCGCGCTGGTACAGAAGTTGCGGCTCAAGACATTTTCAAAGAGGTTCTGGGGCGGATGTTTCAGATAGGCGGGACGTTTGCGGCGGGTTTCGGAAAGCAGGCCGTATTTGTTCATCAGGCGCAGCACTTTCTTTTGCCCAACCCGTACCCCATATTCGCGTTTCAGCCAGCTGCACACACGGCGGTACCCATAGGTTTTGTCGCTTTTGCGCTGGCATTCCTGAATTAATCCCCCGACGGTCTGTTCCATGCGGTCGCGCTGGGAACGTTCGCCAGAATGGCTGAGCCAATAGTAATACCCGCTGCGGCTCACTTTTAGATAGCGGCACAGCTCTTTTACGGGCATTTGGGAGGAATATTTTTGGATCATGGGGTATTTTTGTGAGGGGCGCAGGGTTTCGAGGTTGGTAGTGAGATGTTCGAGGATCAAGTTGTGTTTTTGCAGGCGGGAAATTTGCTGTTGTTGTTCGCGGAGTTTTTGCTGAAGTTCGCCGATCAGTTGGCTGGGGTTGGGCAAAGGCTTTGGAGCAGGGAAGGTATTTTGATCATTTCTGTGCATAGCGGAACCATCCTCCTTTTCCGTTATTTTACTACGGCTTTTTGTGGAAAATGGTTGAAATGTGAAGAAAAACCACGGATATTGTGGAAAATTCAGAAAAAGAAAAAGTCCAAGGCCAAAATAGCCTTGAACTTTCACCTGTGTGTATTGTTAAGTGTTTCCTTATAGCCACAATCTCGAAGTTAGTAAAAGATGTCTTGGAAGTTACTAACATGATAATTATATTCTGTTTTGGCGATAAAGTCAACAATTTTTTGAATTTTATATGTATAAAAATCGGCAGAAAAGTTGTATAAAATGGGGAAAATCAGGACAAGCCCAGGAAATAAGGGAGGATTTTCATGAAAGAACGTCATCAATGGCTCATAAAGGTTGGGGCTGTGGTGCTAACGGCAGCGATGACCGGATTTATTTTTTGGAACTCATCGCAGACCGGGAGCGTATCCGGGGCACGCAGCACAGGAATCCTGACATGGTTGCAGGAAGGATTGGGGCTTGCAATTTCTGAATTTTTCCTGCGTAAAAGCGCACATTTTCTGGAATTTTGTGCTTTGGGGATCTTGCTTGGCGGTACCGTGCGGTGCTATACCCGGGCATGGCTGGCACGCCTGATGATCCCCTTGTTTACCGGCCTGCTGATACCAGTCTGCGATGAATTTTTCCAGACCTTCATTGCAGGGCGCAGCGGGGAAGTGCGGGATGTACTGATTGATTTTGCGGGTGCGGTCACAGGGATTGCCGTGGCATCGCTTGTGACACTCCTTCTTGACCGCTACCGCCGTAAGCGGCAGGAGTTGGTTTTGTGGAAATAGGAGGGAGAGGACATGGACAACTGGTTTACCGTAGAAACGCTGGACCCGCAAACCTTTGCAATCAGTGAATACAGGCATTGGGAGGAAACCCACAGCTATTTGCTGTGCGGCACACACAGGGCTGTTTTGATTGATACGGGATTGGGAATTTCGGATATCCGCGGGCTGGTAGGGGAACTGACCAAGTTGCCTGTTGAGGTACTCACGACACACGCACACTGGGATCACATTGGCGGCCACGGGCAGTTTTCCCAGATTGCCGTACACCCTGCGGAACAGGATTGGATTTCCGGCCAATTCCCCTTGACGCTGGAGATGGTGCAAAAGAACCTGATGGATCCGGCTTGTGAATTTCCGAAAGGGTTTGATCCAGCCCGTTATGAAATTTACCGGGCAGGGGCTTCGCGTCTGTTTCAGGATGGGGACTGCATCGCATTGGGAGGGCGGTCTGTGCAGGTGCTGCACACCCCCGGACATTCCCCGGGGCATTGTTGCTTTTATGAGCCGGAACGCGGGTATTTGTATACCGGCGACTTAGTTTACAGCGGTTGTCTGGATGCGTTCTACCCGACAACCGATCCCATCTTATTCTGGGAATCCATCCAAAGAGTACAGAAATTGGAAACCAAGCGGGTTTTGCCGGGGCACCATACTTTACAAATTCCGGTACTGATGATCGGACACATCGAACATGCCTTTGCGGAGCTGTTTGAGCGTGGGGAACTTTGTAAGGGCAATGGGATGTATCAATTTGAAGGGTTCGCGATCCACATTTAGCGGGGGACTTGTATAAGGCTGTGCATTTTGGTACACAATACCAGTGGAGGTGTACAGCCAATGAGAGAGCAACGATCCTATAAA
>CATJNB010000096.1 GCA_949741605.1 uncultured Eubacteriales bacterium
GACCGGGGGGGGACTGGAAGAACGGGGGGGGTTGTTGTGATGGAAAAATTCTCTGAAATTTTGACTATTATAAATGGTAAGAACCAAAAACAGGTTGAAAATCCAAACGGAAAATATCCCATATATGGCAGTGGCGGAATTATGGGATATGCGGATGATTTTATCTGTAATGGGGAAACGGTAATTATTGGTCGGAAAGGAAGTATCAATAAACCAATTTTCGTAGATGGCCCATTTTGGAATGTAGATACAGCATTTGGCCTGAGCGCGAAGAAAGATGTCCTATTGCCAAAATATCTTTACTATTTTTGCGAAATATTTGATTTTGAACAACTTAATACGACAGTCACGATTCCAAGTCTTACGAAAGTAAATCTACAAAATATTGAGATTAGATTGCCTTCAATATCTGCGCAACAATCTATTGTTGCTGTATTGGACAAGATTACTATTTTGATTTCTCTCCGCAAACAGCAGCTTGCCAAACTGGATGAACTGGTCAAGGCGCGGTTTGTGGAGATGTTTGGGGACCCAGTTTCCAATCCAATGAATTGGGCAACAAAACCGTTGAAAGATGAGTGTTTAATTATTACTGGCAATACTCCAGCCCGAAAAGTAGAGAAATATTATGGTGACTATATTGAATGGATAAAGTCGGATAATATCAATACTCCTCAAGCTATATTAACCGTCGCAGAAGAAGGTTTATCTAAAGAAGGACTTGCTGTGGGTAGAGTCGTAGATGCTGGTAGCATTTTAATGACTTGCATTGCTGGCAGTATAGGGTGCATTGGGAATGTAGCAATAGCAAATCGTAAAGTAGCGTTCAATCAGCAAATAAATGGTATTGTCCCAAACAACAACAATGTTTGGTTTATGTATACCCAGTTTGAGTTGTCAAAGAAAGCCATACAATCTTCGATCAACATGGCTTTGAAAGGAATTCTGAGTAAGGGTCAACTATCTGAAATGAAGTTCATTTTTCCACCAATCGAATTCCAGAATAAATATGGGCATTTTGCCGTTCAGATTGACAAATCAAAGTTGACAATCCAGCAGAGCCTTAATAAACTGGAAGTACTGAAAAAATCGTTGATGCAGGAATATTTTAGATGAAGGAGTGTATTTAGTACAATGACTAATAATTTTATCGATTCGATTGCAGCGTTCAGAAAATTTGGAATTGAGAATAGTGGCGCTACAAAAGAAGAAAAGGAATGGGAAAAATTCAAGGTTGATTGTTTGTCCTCTGTTCTGAAACAAATGCAGGGGCATCCCGAACAAAATGTGACGGTTATGGGATTGACACTTGGACAGGTTCGAACCATTAAAAGGGCTGCGGAGCAATATTCTGTGGAAAAAGTGGTGCTTTTTCCTGGGTCAGATGGTCAAAAGGTGATTCCCTACGTGCGTGTATATGGTGGAGACAAGGAAAAGTTTTTTGGGCATTTGGGGTGGAGTACTATGACGACAAATTCTCCCTCAGAGTTTGTATCAAAGTGTGATAGTCTGATAGACGAATACGGTATCATCTTATATGAAAATATCTGAGGTGTCCCATGACAGTTGAGCAGTTGAAGTCAAAACTGAACAAGCTTACTTCCGCGCAGACGCCTTCCGAGTGCGCCTCACTTTGCCGTGATCTGCTGGAAATTGCTGTCAACTACATGTATGACAAAACGGAAAGCAAGAAGCCGAAAAACGCTTCCTTGCTGGAGCTCATCGACAGCACAGTCATTACCTCCTACATCAACGACGCCGATCTTGTGAACGCTCTGCACTATGTCCGTATTCTCGGGATGAACGCGAAGCATGGCCGGAGTATCCGCAAAAAAGAGGCAAAGCTGGCGCAGGAGAATATCACTTACCTGCTGGGCCTGCTTGCGGCCAGGGAAACCGGTACGGAGCACATTTACCATAAACCGCCTTATATGAGCGAAGCGGCAACGCGGAGGCTGTATGTTGACCTCTATCTGAAAGAGGCTGGATGGGATGTTCTAAACAAGGAAAATGTCGCCCAGCCCGGTAAAGCTGGCATTGAAATCGAAGTGCATGGTATGCCCAATCCCAAGGGAGTTGGTTACTGTGATTATGTCCTCTATGGTCGTGACGGCAAGCCGTTGGCAATCATCGAAGTGAAAAAGACTTCCGTTGCTGCGGAAAAAGGCAGGCATCAGGTTGATCTTTATGCCGAATGTATGAAGCTGGTCTATGGCTATAAGCCTGTGATGTATTACACAAACGGATACAGTACAAAAATCATTGACGGGATATATCCGGACAGAGATGTCATCGCGTTTCATTCCATGGATGATCTGGAATTGATGCTCCAGCGCAGAGGGCGCAGCGCCATCACAGACCTGACGATTCACGATGAAATTACAAACCGTCCCTATCAGAAAATGGCTGTCACCAACATCTGCGAATGGCTGAATGCCAACCATCGCCGCGGCCTGCTGGTTATGGCGACAGGGACCGGAAAAACGCGCGTAGCGATCTCGCTGGTAGATGTATTGAGCAGGAATCATTGGGTGAAAAATGTCCTTTTTCTTGCTGACCGTACCTCTCTTGTCAAACAGGCGAAGCGGAACTTTGCAAAACTTCTGCCCCAGATGAGCGTATGTGAGCTTTCCGGAGCGGGAGAGAAGGACTACAACGCAAGGCTCATGTTCTGTACTTATCAGACCATGGTCCACTACATAGATGCCGAGGATAAACGGTTTTCTACTGGGCGTTTTGACTTGATTATCATTGACGAGGCTCACCGCAGTATTTTCAACCGTTACGGAACAATTTTTCAATATTTCGACAGCTTTCTGGTGGGGCTGACCGCCACTCCGAAAAACGAGGTCGATGCCAATACCTATCAAATCTTTGACTGTGAAGCAGGGATTCCCAATTTTGATTATACATTAGACGATGCAATCAAAGAGCATTATCTGGTAGGATACTGTGTCAAAAACAGGACATCCGAAATGATGTCTCATGGCATTGCCTATAACAGTCTGACAGAGGAACAGAAAAAGCAGTTTGACGAGTATCTGGAAGAAGACCCGCCAACGCCGGATTTTCATATTCCCGGCAATGAGATATTCCGGTATTTGTTCAATAAGGATACCTGTCGGCGTGTCTTGGAGGAATTGATGCGGTGGGGACTCCGGGTAGACGGCGGAGAGAAGATGGGCAAGACCATTATCTTCGCTTACAATCACAAACATGCACAGATGATTGTAGAATGTTTCCAGAAGCTATATCCGGAATTTCCGGCTAACACCTGCCAGCTTGTGGACTACTCAGTGAGTTATGGTGACGATCTTATTGTAAAGTTTGAAAAGGATGATGAATTTCGGATTGCAGTCTCTGTTGATATGCTGGACACTGGTGTTGACGTTCCTGAAATTTTAAATTTGGTATTTTTCAAACAGGTTCGGTCAAGGATCAAGTTTGTGCAGATGATTGGCAGGGGAACCCGCCTTTGTGAAAACATATATGGTGATGGAAAAAATAAAAGTGGTTTTCTAATTTTCGATTACTGTGGGAATTTTGAGTACTTTGGCCAACATCCGGAGGGGACAGACGGAAAAGAAACCCTTACCCTCTCTCAGCGTCTGTTTCAGGCCAAGCTGGATATGCTTTATGAGTTGCAGCGGGTGGAATATCAAGAGGATGATTGGTTTCACGCATATTATGCCCGGATCAAAGAAGAATTGCAGGATACCGTGATTCAGATAAAATCTCATTCTAATCGTATTCAAGTCCGGGAATCCATGCAATATGTAGACAAGTATTCTGATACGGCAACCTGGACGGCACTCACTCCAGTGATAGTGAAAGAGATGAAAGTGCATCTTTCCCCTCTGCTGGACAGCGGACTGGGCGGCGACCATTTGGCAATTGCTTTTGATATCCGGATGTGCTGAACGATACTCCGGGAGGACTTTTTGGACGACCGCACCGTACCCCTCTAATCACTTGGCTTACGACCCCAGCGATAATTTCCCGCCTTTTCTCACTCTACATATCAAGTTTGAAGAAGCCGAAGCATATCGTAAAGCCGCTGGCTGTTATCTCCGCAAAAATCAATGGGAGAACTTAACCATTGATGTTTACCTCTGATTCATATACCTATTATATATAAGGCAGCTTTGAAAGGCAAGAACATTTGTATATTTGTGGTCGAAACTTTCCTTATATATAATGAACAAACAAGGAGGGAATCGTTATGAGAAAGAAAAGGTACTATCTATATCTCGACTATGAAGAAAACCGTCTTGTCACCAAAAGCCTAATACGGCTAAAAAATTCTTTACTGCGGCAAGGCAAATATACCGACTGCATAGACGAGTTAATCTTAAAGGTCGTAAATGCACCGATAAAAAGATAAAAAGTACATACCACTATCCGAAAGAGCCGTTTATTCCGCAAAGAGTACACGGCTCTTTTTCATACCCGTACATAGACGTCTGCTTCGCCGCAGGCGGCTAAATCTATGTAAAGGAGGAAACCCCAAAATGGCGAATTGCAAAGTAATAGCGGTGACGAACCAAAAGGGCGGCGTGGGTAAAACCACAACGACCGACAATCTCGGAATCGGACTTGCACAGGAAAATAAAAGGGTTTTGCTGATCGACGCAGACGCACAGGCTTCTTTGACGCTTTCCCTCGGCTACCCGAAACCCGATGAGCTCCCCGTTACGCTTGCGGATATTATGCAGAGCGTGATTGACGATGCCACCATTCCAAGCGGCCACGGTATTTTGCACCACGGCGAGGGCGTAGATTTACTCCCTGCAAACATTGCGTTGTCGGGTATGGAAATCCGGCTCATAAACGCTATGAGCCGTGAAAGCGTACTGCGGACATATATCAATACGGTAAAGCCACACTACGACTATATCCTGATTGACTGTATGCCCTCGCTCGGAATGATGCCCATTAACTCACTGGCGGCAGCGGACAGCGTGATTATTCCGTCCCAGCCGTCTTTCCTTTCTGCAAAGGGTCTGGATTTGCTTATGCAGTCTATTTCAAAGGTCAAACGGCAGATCAACCCGAAGCTGAAAATCGACGGGATTCTTTTTACTATGGTAGATAGCCGCACAAACGAAGCAAAGGAAATCATCGCTTCTCTGCGAGCCCACTACGGTGAGAAAATCAAGGTTTTCGGTACGGAGATACCCTTTTCCGTGAGAGCCGCCGAAACAAGCGGCAGGGGCAAGAGTATTTTTGCTCACGACAAGAACGGCAAAGTTGCCGCCGCATACCGTACGCTGACAAAGGAGGTGTTGGAGATTGAGCATAAAACCGAGAGATTTAGGAATGACGCCGCTCGATGATTTGTTTTCTACCGATGAAAGCCGTGCGGAATCGCAGCTTGAAAAGGTCGTGACGCTGAATCCTGCTGAAATCTCCGATTTTCCCAACCACCCTTTTAAGGTCAAGCAAGACGACGATATGGCTGAAATGGTCGAGAGTATCAAGAAATACGGCGTTTTAGTTCCTGCTCTTGTCCGACCGAAAGAGGACGGCGGCTATGAAATGGCTGCAGGCCACAGGCGAAAGTTTGCGGCTTCTCTGGCGGGTATCGCTGAAATCTCCTGTATTGTCCGAAGCCTTACCGATGATGAAGCGACAATCGTAATGGTGGACAGCAATCTGCAAAGGGAAAAGATTTTACCGTCCGAAAAAGCATTTGCCTATAAAATGAAGCTGGACGCTATGAAAAGGCAAGCAGGCAGACCGAGCAAGGAAAATTCTGTCCCAGTGGGACAGAATTTCGAGGGTAAAACTTCAAGGGAACTGTTGGCAGCTAAATCGCCGGACAGTAACACTCAAATTCAACGCTATATCCGCTTGACCGAACTTATCCCGTCCGTCCTGCAAATGGTGGACGACGGGAAGATTGCGTTCCGTCCCGCCGTGGAGCTTTCCTATCTTTCAAAGGAACAGC
>CATJNB010000097.1 GCA_949741605.1 uncultured Eubacteriales bacterium
AGGCCGCAGGCATACCAGCCTTACCGGGTTGCGAGAGTTGTTTGGTTATTTTCGAGTGGGCATGAGTTGTAAAGAGGTGGGGAATGTGGTAAAATAAAAGCATCCACTTTTTTCATCGGGCTTGTATCCGGGCTTCCAGAACAAGACCTTCCCCATAGGGGGTCAATTCTTTTTAAGGAGGAATTGGTTTATGAAAGTTGGTTTTATTGGCGCAGGGAAAGCAGGCTTCTCGCTTGGCAAGTACCTGCGAATGCACGGCACGGATGTGTCGGGCTATTACAGTAAGCATGACGTTTCCGCAAAACAGGCAGCAGAGTTTACAAACACACGTGCATTTGACTCGCTCGAGCAGATCGTACGTCACAGTGATTTCCTGTGGATTACCACCCCGGATGACCAGATTGCACCGGTATGGGAAGAACTCCGGAAACTGCCCCTTGCAAAAAAGTGTATGGGCCATTGCAGCGGCTCTTTGTCGTCGTCGGTGTTTGCCGGACGGCAGGAGCTTGATGCTTATGGCGTGTCGATCCATCCGCTGGCGGCCTTTTGTGAGAAGGAACATTCTTATGGGGCCTTGGCGGATGCTGTTTTCACCATAGAAGGCGATCAGCAGGTTCTGCCCGGCCTGAAAGCATGGCTCGGCGAAATGGGCAATCGTGTACAGGGGATTGAGACAGAAAAAAAGAGCCTGTACCATTGCGCCGCCGTGACAGTGAGCAACCATGTGACAGCATTATTTGAGAGCGGCCTTGCGATGCTCGCGGCGTGCGGGTTTGAGCGTGGACAGGCCGTACAGGCTCTCTTGCCGCTGCTCCATAGCAATTGTGAAAACCTCACTGTACAGGGGCTTCCCAATGCGTTGACTGGTCCAGTAGAACGCGCGGATTCCGGCACCATTCTAGCACATTTGGCACAGCTGCCACAGTCGGACGCGGCGCTCTACAAAAACTTGAGCAAACGGCTCTTGCCGATTGCCAAAGAGAAGCACCCGGATCGCGATTACACCGCTTTGCAGACAATGATGGAGGGATGGAAATGAAAACCACGGTTGTGGCGTTGCAGGAAGCGAAACAGAAAAAAGAAAAATTCAGTATGCTGACAGCCTACGATTATACCACAGCCCGCCTGATGGATCAGGCGGGAATCCAGACCATTCTGGTTGGGGACTCGCTTGGCATGGTGATGCTCGGGTATGAGGATACGCTGTCAGTGACAATGGAAGATATGATCCACCATTGTAAAGCGGTTGCGCGCGGCGCACAAGAAGCAATGGTCATCTGTGATATGCCATTTTTGTCGTACCAAACCAGCGTTTACGATGCGGTACTCCATGCCGGGCAGCTCGTGAAAGAAGGCCATGCACAAGCGGTCAAGCTGGAGGGCGGGCTGGAAGTCTGCCCGCAGGTCAAAGCGATTGCACAGGCTGGTATCCCGGTCATGGCGCACATTGGGCTGACCCCACAGGCTGTCCATGTGATGGGAGGGTTCCGGGTGCAGGGACGCACGGAAGAGGCTGCGAAAAGACTTTTACAGGAAGCGAAAGCCTTGGAAGAAGCGGGGGCGTTTGCGGTGCTGTTGGAATGTGTGCCAGCAAAGCTTGCGTCGTTGATTTCAGAAACGCTGTCTGTGCCGACGGTCGGCATTGGCGCGGGCAATGGGTGTGACGGACAAGTGCTGGTATATCAAGATATGCTGGGGATGTACGATAAAATGACACCGAAATTTGTGAAAGTATTTGAGCAGGCCGGCGAGCTGATGCAAAAGGCTTTCCGGGACTATCATAAAGAAGTACAGAGCGGCCAGTTCCCGGCAGAGGAACACACCTTTGCCATCCGGGACGATGTGCTGGAAAAGCTGTATTGAGGAGGGGGACCCATGCAAGCATTGACACAAATCGAGCAGGTGCGTGCGGCAGTAAAAGAATGGAGACAGCAGGGTTTGACGGTTGGCTTTGTCCCTACGATGGGATATTTGCATCAGGGGCATCAAAGCCTGATAGAAACAGCGGCCAAAGGGAATGATAAGGTGGTCGTGAGTATTTTTGTCAATCCCATGCAGTTTGGGCCAAACGAAGATTTCGCACAATACCCCCGTGATTTGCAGCGTGATACACAGGTTTGCGAACAAGCGGGGGCATCGCTGATTTTCCATCCCGAACCGCACGAACTGTACCCAGACGGTTTTTGTACCCATGTGGATGTTGCGGGGCTGACTGAGGGGCTATGCGGGAAAACTCGCCCTGGACATTTCCGGGGGGTGTGTACGGTAGTCACGAAGCTATTGAACATTGTCCAGCCAGACCGCGCCTATTTTGGTCAAAAGGACGCCCAACAGTTTGCGGTGGTACGCCGCATGGTACGCGACTTGAATATGCCAGTCGAATTGATTGCCTGCCCGATCATCCGGGAACCCGATGGCCTTGCCAAAAGTTCGCGCAATACCTACCTGAGTACACAGGAACGTCAGGCGGCACTGGTGTTGTACCGGGCGCTGTGCGAAGGGCGCAGCCAATTGCAAAATGGGGTGCGTGATGCCAACCAGCTGCGTGCAGCCATGGAACAGGTGATTGGCGCAGAGCCGCTGGCAAAACTGGATTATCTGGAACTGGTTGACCTACAAACATTACAGCCGGTCACACAGCTTTGCGGCGACACGCTTGTGGCATTGGCGGTGTATATCGGAAAAACACGATTGATTGATAATTTTATCTACCAAGGAGAACAACAATGACAGTGACGATGCTCAAAGGGAAAATTCACCGGGCGGTGGTGACGCAGGCCGAATTAAATTATGTGGGGAGCATCACCATAGACGCACAGCTGCTCACAGCTGCCGGAATTCTGGAATATGAACAGGTGCAGGTAGTTGACATCAATAACGGGAACCGCTTTGAAACCTATACCATTGCTGGGGAGAGCGGCTCGGGGGTGGTGTGCCTCAACGGTGCGGCGGCGCGCTGTGTGAGCGTAGGCGACAAGGTAATTATCATGGCCTACTGCCAGCTTGACCAGCAGGAGGCCAGCCAACACCATCCGAATGTAGTGTTTGTGGATGAAAAAAACAACATTAGTAAAGTTACGGAATATGAACAACATGGGCAGCTGGCACCATCGGGAAGATAGCGGGCCTATCCTTGTTATACAGCCAGACCTCATGCAGTCCCCCGTCAAAAGACGGGGGCTTTTTTTATGGGAACCAGAGATAAAAGGGTTGGATTTAGAGATTATTAAGAAAAATTAGTCAATAGAGGCTGGAAATTTTATTCATTTTACAGTATAGTGGAAAGTGAAAAAATGGGAAAGTCTGGGAAGGGGTGGATGAGATGTCGAAACCGTGCGATTTGACCTGTGGGACCATTTGGAAACCTTTGCTTTATTTTGCGCTGCCGTTACTGGCAAGTAGTCTGGTGCAGCAAATGTATAATATGGTTGACCTGTTTTTTGTGGGTAACGTGCTGGGGAAAAGTGCGTCAGCGGCAGTGGGTTCGAGCGGGATGCTGGTGACGTGTCTGGTTGGTTTTTTCACCGGGATGTCCGTAGGATGCGGGGTGGTCGTAGCGCAGCGGTACGGGGCTAAAGATCCGCAGGGTTTGCACAAAGCAGTACATACAGCGGTTGCCTTGAGCCTGCTTGGTGGGGCCGTGCTGACGGTGCTTGGCCTATGTCTTGCGCCGCAGTTTTTAGGGTGGCTTGGCACCCCGGCGCACCTTTCTGACATGGCACTCGAATATGTTCGGATTTATTTATTGAGCCTTTTGTCCCTGATTTTCTACAATATTGGTTCTGGGATTCTGCGCGCGGCAGGCAACTCGCGTCTGCCAATGTACTTTTTACTGGTTGGCAGTTCGGCGAATGTATTGTTTGACTGGCTCTTTATCATGGTATTTGGTTGGGGTGTCGCGGGGGTGGCATGGGCGACTGCGGTTTCCCAGACCCTTTCTGCAGCTCTTGTGGTGGCAAGCCTGATGCGTACCAAGGCCGCTTATCAACTGCAAATCCGAAAAATCCGTATAGAGACAAAAGTATTGCTGCAAATCATACGCATCGGACTGCCAGCTGGGATACAGGCCATGGTTCTAACCTTTTCCAATATAGTGGTTCAATGTTTCATTAATGGTTTGGGCGAAAATGAGATGGCAGCCTTTTCGGTATATTTCCGCATCGAAAATTTCATGTATTTACCCATTATGGCGTTTGGACAAGCTATGACGACGTTTGCCGGGCAAAATGTGGGGGCAGGCAAGTATGAGCGGGTCAAACGCGGCACTTGGGTTTGCCTGGGGATGTCCGTAGGGGTAACGATTGTAATCAGCGGAATTTTATTGCTGACAGGTCAGTATTTATTCGGAATATTTACTCCAGACATGCAAGTGGTCGAACATAGCTGGCAGATTTTACTGGTGACAGCGCCGTTTTACTTTTTTTATAGCTTCATCGAGACGCCAGCTGGAACAATCCGAGGGACAGGATCCTCCCTAATCCCCATGCTTACCGTGATGGTATGTCTATGCGGGATACGCATGGGTCTGCTTGCACTGTGGATGCCGGTGTGGCAAGGGGTGACGGGTCTTGCGGCAGTGTACCCTGTGACATGGATCTTGGCAGCTTTAAGCCTTATGGGGTATTATTGGAGCGGACGGTGGATTCCTAAGAAAGAACGTTTCTTGCAGTCACGAGGATGGAAACGGCAGGCACGGCGTAAAGAGCACCGCTATGCAGAAGATATCTAGTGGGAAAACCGGAAATAAAAAGCTGGGTGGCAGAAGAAAATCTGCCGCCCAGCTTTTTTAGATGTTAATTATAGGAGTCCATAAGATGTAGGGAAGAATGGATCAGGCGCAAATCGCCTTTCAGATCTTTTTGGAATTCATTTTCCTCAAAGAAAATAAAGCATCGGAGCAAACCGTTTGAGAAAGATGGAACCAGATAAAACAGCC
>CATJNB010000098.1 GCA_949741605.1 uncultured Eubacteriales bacterium
AGCTGTTCCACTTCGTCGGAATAGTTACCACGCTGGCTGGCAGTATATACGCCGTTAGCAGCTTTGGTGGCAAGTTCAACCATACGGTTGAGCATATCATGCACTTCATTGAGTGCGCCTTCTGCGGTTTGGACCAAAGAAATACCGTCCTGGGCGTTTGTAGAAGCAGCATCAAGACCCTTGATTTGGGCCTTCATGCGCTCGCTGATCGCAAGACCAGCAGCATCGTCACCAGCACGGTTAATTTTGTAACCAGATGCCAATTTCTCCAAAGATTTTGACACCTTGTTATTATTAAGATTGAGTTGTCTTTGGGCGTTGATCGCCATTGTGTTTGTTCTTACTACCATTCCCATGGTAAAACCTCCTTGTGTGTTCGGAACCGGGAAATTCCTTTTCCCGGTTAATCCAACATGAAATTTCTGCCTGCGTTTTTGTGGCGTCATTTCGTTATGTACGGCCGATAATAACGGAAAAACACCTCATCTGGCAGGCCGTTTTTAGAAGGGTGAAAACCCCTTCACTGAATGTTATCGCGCAGAGAATCCAAACTGAAACACAAAATCCTGTACAAAGAAACAAAACATTCTTTGTACAGGATTTACAAACAGAAGGTTACTCACTGTCTTCAGTAAAAGTTCCGGGATGGGTAATTTTATTCCATATTTTATCAACATCCTCGGTACATTCCACATAGGACTTGGACACCTGATCGACCTCCAAACCAAGGCTTTCAGCCTCTTGGCGCACCTTGCCCCAGTTTGCTTTTTCATATTCTAAGACAAGCCGCAGCAAAGAGCCACAAATCGTATCCTGGCACAACAATCCTTTTTTCAGCTCCTCAGAAATCGGCAGCTGTTCGAGCGAATTTTCAATTGGCATTTGCATCAAATCGCCAAGCGTTGAGAACATTCCAAGAAGGTAGGCTTCGGAATGGGTGATCGGCAGGTTCTTGACCATTTTGGAGAGCATTTCGCACAGACTCGCGCGCAGGAACGAAATCCGAATCAGCTCCATCGAAATCCCGTTATCCTCGTGATCGAAGCTCAAAAGATAGATCCACTGTTTAATCTGTGCAAGCCCCCAGATTGTAAGCGCCTGCTTGACGGAAGTGACGCGGTTTTTCAGTGCAAAATAGGCGGAATTAATCATCTTCATCAGGCGGTACGAAAGCGTAACGTCTTTACTGATGATCCCGGCAATTTCGTCAATGTTAGGCTCATCCTTGGTCACAGCGACCATCAGCTGGAAGAAATTGCTCTTGAGATGGTCCATGTGGTAGATTTTCGATGGTACCAAATCGGCAATATTCTGCCCCTGCATGTAATCCACATTCAGTTCGGTGGCTTTCTGGGCAGCGTTATACGTATTGATATTGTAGGCTGCGATCTTCTTTTTGAACTGCCGTGCAATGTTGATAATATTAGGGATCAGCGGGTTATCCGGTACCTTGAAATCCACTTTGATAATATCCACAGCGTCGAGAATCCCCAAAAAGCGGGGGGAAAACTCAAACCCGATCAGAGCGATCCGGTACCCCTGTTTTTTGTATTCATACACGGCTTTTTTGGCCATCGGATTGACCAGCGTGCTGTCTTCGATCTGGATCACGAGCTTTTCATTGGAAAATACACTTGGGATCTGTTCGATCAGCAGGTTCGGCGGGAACGTTAAAAACGCATCCTTATAGCCAAGGAATTGAGTCTGGTCAAGCTCCATGAAAAAATCATGGATCGCATTGGCGGCATTCGCCTCCAACTGTTCTGAGGTCAGGTGGCTGCCCGCCTGATACATCACCTCATATGCTACAATCTGTCTTTCCCTGTTCAGAATGGGTTGACGGACAATACAAGAATCCATAATCAAATCCTCCTTTTTCCACAAAACAGGAAACTTGTCCTGTGTTTATGGCATTTGCAGGGGAGTCCCCATTGAGGACACACCCCATGGCATCTCCCCCTACTCTTATTATCCATCATTTTACTGGCTTTGTAAATACTCTTCTAGACAAATTTTTCTCTCTTTTATGATTTTTGCATGTTCCACGCCCACATACCGGTAATGCCACGGCTCATAAACCACCCCGGTCAGCGACTCCTTGCCCTTTAGGAAGCGCAAAATAAACCCGTATTCGTGTGCATGCTCATCCAGCCAACGGAATGCCGCCGTATTTTCAAAGCCTTCTTCCAGTTGGGGGAATTCCGGGCAGTTGACATCAATCGCCAGCCCCGTATGATGCTCACTGGCGCGGGGGGCTTGTACGGAAGTCGGGGCACCGGGTTCCTGTGCAGGCTCCCGGCTATACAGGCGCTCCTGCTGCGGCACCGAACGGTACGCCGAGCAGATCTGGATGGTCACCCCGTCTGCCTTGGCGTCTGCCAGCATTTTTTTCGTCGTATCGACAATACGCTGGTCCACCTCCTGCCCGGACACCACTTCCGCCAGCCCCGGCAGGGTATAATCCAGCGGCAGCAAATGGCTGTGATTGACAAGGATCAAATTCCAGTCCGATGCCGCAACCGGTGCAGCCGTACTGACGGTTTGGGAGGATACCGCCTGTGAGGACACCCCGGAAACCACGTCTTTGTTGGACTTGCTTCCCCCAGCCACAAACCACACCGCAAATACCACCACCGCCGAAACCAGAAGGGTGATAATCGAGGCCCTCGCATTGCGTTTGCGGCGGCGGCGGCCTTCCTCACGTCTCATCTCGTAACGTTCCCGGTAATTCATGGTTCCTCTTCCTCCTCATCCCCGGGTTCCTCCTCGTCCTCCGGTTCCGGGGGAGGCGGCGCTGGCTTTGCCTGAGAAACCCCCGTTCCATTCCGCAGGTCAGAGGCGATGTTCATAATCTGCACGTAGATCGCCGCGACCACCTGATACAGCTCCTCCGGGATCGGCGTACCGACCTCCAGCATACACATAATGGAAGCTGCGCTGTCGTCCCGGAACACCGGAATCCCGCGCTGCTCGGCAATATCAATAATCCGGTCTGCCACCGCCCCATAGCCTGATGCAATCACTACCGGTGCAGCATCTTCATCGGCATTGTAGCGCAGTGCGACCGCTTTGTTTTTAGACTTTGACATCGACACCAGTCCTCCTGTAAGGCAAGGATTTAAACACATTCATCAGGGAACGTGACCGCTGCAAGGTTTCCACCCGCACATCGCCAAGCTCATAGCTGGTTGACGAAACCGCTTTAGACACCCCTTCGCGCATCCCGGCAAAGGCTTCCTCCGAACCCGGCGGACAAAACAGGGCAAAATCAATCTTCTGCCCTTTCACAAACAGTTCCGCTTCAAAACGGCCAATGGCATCCACATCGAATACCATGAGCATATGAATCCCGCGTTCCATCGGGTCGCCGGAATCTTCCCGGTCATCGCTGTTGGGGTTGATCCAAATTTCGGCAAAGGAACGCATATCCCCAAACAACAAGGGGATAACAAAATGTAATAACGGCGTAAAGTTGCAGGGAGACGACAGCAAACTATGGATAATTTTTTCCAGGCGCACCTGCTCATTGAGGCTCAGGTCTTCCCGCGACTGGCTGGTGACCAAGTCCACTAAAGTACGCATCACCTTGGACATCTTCTGTTCCTCCGGTACCTCCTCGGGCGGTACTTCGCCATTTTCAAACACACTGGGCTTGCTGCGGATATCCTTAGGGTCAAACAGCTTTTGCATGTACTCGTTGAGCGCCTGCTGGAATTGCTGGCGGGTATTGGGTTCGAGCAGCCGCCACAGGGCGGAGGACGATTCCTGCAAATAGGTTTGGTTATTGTTATGGCGCGACAGGTTGTAAATCGTGATCGACACAACCTTTTCGAGTTTTGGCGAGAACAGCACGCTCTCACGGATATCCTGAAGCAGGCTGAGCGTTTCTTTTTTCAGGAACGAAAAATTCTTTTCCGCACCCGGTTCCCGGAACTGTTTGGCAAGCTCCTCGAGCTGCGGGTGCAGGCTTTTGCTGGCGTCGAGGTTTTCGCCGAGATATTGCAGGCTGTTGGCAACGGCGTCCCGGATATCCTTGTTGCTCGACACATGGTTGAGCGCGCGCAGCAAATTGGCGATAGCCCCCTGTACTTCCGAATCGGGCAGGTTCTGGCGGCTCGCTTCCCGCAACAGGTCAAACAGCTCCCCACGGAACGAGGTGGAGGTATATTCCTGCTGTTTCATTTCCATGGCGATGTCCTCCGGCTGTACGAGCAGCCCTTGGAACATCTGTTCAATCTCCTCGGTCATCGCACGGTTATTGGCTGGAAGCAGCTTGATAATTTCTTCCAGCATAAAAATATTTTTCACATAAGCCGCAGTTACTGCGGGGTCTTTGAGCAGGTTTGCCAAAATGGTAGGCTGGTCCCCGTGCTGGATCATCCCATTATTTTGTTTGAGCAACTCGCTCTGGGCGTTTGGCTGGATAACCTTTGTGACATTCTGGATGTCGGTATTCAGCAACGCTTCCGCCCCGGGTTTCATTTGTACTGGCTGGTTATTATTCACCAGCGGTGTGGTAATCTTTAAAATATCTGCCAAGGCTCCTGATTCCCCTCTCTGGCCTCACAGTCCATCTTTTCACAATCTGTCCTGTAAAAAGAGCCTAATTTTTACTTCGACAATAATATCTTACGTTTTTTGAAATTTCTCAACCTTTCACTATTAAGTTTTTTAATAAAAGAAGCAATAATCTTTTATTAGAGGCTATTTTTACGAAATGACCCTAATTGTCTATTTTTTCTCAAAGAATTTCCGAAAGCGGGTTATTTGCAGCTTCTAAATTTCAGTCAAAAAGGAGCGGGTGAACACATGAGTACAATTGATCCAGGCATGGAATCCCTCATGGAAGCGTTTATTTATGAGTCCACGACCTTATTGGAGCAGCTTGATGAAATCATGCTCGAATCCGAAAAGGAGAAAAATATAAGTCAGGATAACATCAATGAAATCTTCCGTATCATGCATACGATTAAGGGTTCCGCTGCCATGATGGGCTTTACCGGCATCTCGACCCTGGCCCATGCTGTGGAAGATATGTTCTTCCTGATCCGGGAAGACCCCGAACGTCTCAACATGGTCAGCGATGCAATTTTCGACTTGGTCTTTCAGTCCTCGGACTTCTTTAAACAGGAAATTGAAAGTATCCAGGGCGACGACTTCCAGGATACCGCTGCCACCGAGCTGATCGCCCAGCTCAAAGAACAAGCCGCGATCATGAAAGGCGAAGCTGCGGCACCGGCTGCTGGCGAGGCTGCGGCACCAGCTGCCGCAGCGCCCTCCCCCGCAGTTTCCGCAAACCCCAACCTCAAGCATATCCGCGTCTTCTTCGACGACGGCTGCCAAATGGAAAACCTGCGTGCTTTCGCCCTTCTCAACCATATCAAGGATTCCTGTAGCCTGTTGTATTCCGACCCGGAAAACCCGGAAAGCAATCCGGCCAGTTCCGATGAGATTGTCAAAAACGGCCTGTTGATTTCCTGCGAGCCAGCCGAGGACGTCACCATTGACGAAATCCTCAAAATGGTTGAGTCTTCCCTGAATATCAAGACCTACCATCTTGAGGAGCCTGCTGTGCAGGAGGTACAGGCTCCCCCGCCGCCCCAGCCTTCGGCCGCTTCCGCCCCGGCTGCTGCACCCGCTGCTGCGGCTGCACCGCCTGCCCCTGCTGCGCCTGCAGCTGCATCTTCCGGCAGCAACAATAAAGCCGCATCCGCAAAGCAAAGCCTGCTGAGCGTAAACCAGTCTAAACTGGACCACCTCATGGATCTGGTGGGCGAACTCGTGACCGCCGAATCCATTGTGGCGAGCAACCCGGATCTGCGCGGCCTCAAGCTCGATAACTTTACCAAGTCCATCCGTGAGCTTCGCAAGCTGACCGATGAGCTTCAGGATGTTGTTATGTCCATCCGGATGGTGCCCCTCAATGGTACTTTCCAGAAAATGAACCGGATTGTGCGCGATATGAGCAAAAAGCTCGGACGTCCTGCGGAACTGGTCACTGTCGGCGGTGAAACTGAAGTGGATAAAACCATTAACGATGCCATTGCTGACCCCTTTATGCACATGATCCGTAATTCCATGGACCATGCTATCGAGCCGCCCGAAGAACGCCGTGCCAAGGGCAAGCCCGAAAGTGGTACGATTACCATGTCTGCCAAAAACGTGGGCGGCGAAATTGTCGTTGAGATCAAGGATGACGGGCAGGGGCTAAACAAGGATATCCTGCTGAACAAGGCCCGTCAGAAAGGTCTGCTCTATAAGCCGGAAAGCGAATATTCCGATAAGGAAATCTACCACCTGATTATGCTGCCCGGCTTCTCCACCAACGAAGCTGTTACGGAATATTCCGGGCGTGGCGTTGGCATGGACGTGGTACGTAAAAATGTCGAAAAGGTCGGCGGTACGATCTCCATTGACAGCCAAAAGGATGTCGGCACGACCTTTACGATCAAAATTCCACTGACCCTTGCGATTGTTGACGGCATGGAAATTTCGGTTGGCGGCTCTGCCATGACCATCCCGATTACCTCCATCAAACAGTCCTTTAAGCTTTGGAGCAGCGACCAGATCCTACATAACTCCGATGGCAGCGAGATGATGATGATTCGTGGCGAATGCTATCCCATTATCCGCCTGCACAGCTATTTCGGCATTGAATCGGAGGTCACGGATCTGACCGAAGGCATCCTGCTGCAAGTAGAAAGCGGCAACAATATCGCCTGCCTGTTTGCAGACGAACTGCTGGGGGAACAGCAGGTTGTTGTTAAGCCGTTCCCGCATTTCCTGAGTAAATACAACCTCAAGGAACATGGCCTGTCTGGCTGTACGATCCTCGGCAACGGCAATATCAGCCTCATTCTTGATGTCCGCAGCATCCTCAATAGTAACGAAAGGTAAGGTGGCTTTTCATGTCTCAACACGTTTCCAAACACCACGATCCCGATTCTCCCCAAGTATCCAAACCCGATGATCTGAGCAGCCGTTATATGACCTTTCTCATCGGGGAAACGATCTATGGCATCTCGCTATTGCATGTCATTGAAATTGTCAATGTCCAGCACATCGCGGAGGTCCCCAATACCCCTGCCCATGTTAAGGGGATGATTAACCTGCGCGGGAAGGTTATCCCTGTCCTTGACATCCGTCTGAAAATGTATAAGGATGAGCGCGCCTATGATGACAAAACCTGTATCATTGTCATTACGATCCACGACATGAACATTGGCCTGATTGTTGACAGTGTTTCGGAAGTTGTCACAGCCGACTCTTCCACCCTTGCAACCCCGCCCAAAACCGGCATGGAAGATGCCCAGTTCCTGTGTTCCATTATCGAACAGGATCATAAGGTTATTTTAAATATTAATATTGAGAAGTTCCTTCAGGATGACCTGATGGGTCTGTAAGTAAATACTACCTTGAGTCTGTCCTGAACCCCCTTCTCAGAGAAAGGAGAGCCTCCTGCCATATGACTACCGCACAACCATCTTCACCACCATCCGGTATTATCCGGATTTCCGACCATGAGTTTTCTACCCTGGTACAATTTGTCCATTCGAAATACGGCATTGACCTGAGCCAGAAACGCCTGCTGATTGAAGGCCGCTTGTCCCAGACCCTGCGTAATAAACATTTATCCTCGTTTAAGGAATATTTGGAGATCCTGTTTCACGATAAGTCCGGCTCGGAGATGACCCTGCTTCTGAACAAAATTACCACTAACCATTCCTATTTTGCCCGCGAAAATGAACATTTCGATTTTCTCATGCAGCATATCCTCCCATACATGGAGAAAACCCGCAAAAACCGTGACTTGCGTACCTGGAGCGCCGGATGTTCCGCAGGCCAGGAAGCCTATAATATCGCTATGGCCTATGACCAGTATTTCGGCGCTCGCAAAACCGGCTGGGATACTACGATCCTTGCAACCGATATTTCCCAGAATGTTTTGGGCAAGGCAAGGCGTGCTGTCTATCCGTCTAATAACCTGACCGATGTCCCGCCCGCCTGGAGGCAACAATATTTTAAAACCCTGCCCAGCGGGGATTTTCAGGTCTGCGATAAGATCCGCAAAGAGGTTGTCTTTAAGGTCTTTAACCTCATGGACCCCTTCCAGTTTAAAAAGCCCTTTGATATCATTTTCTGCCGCAACGTCATGATCTATTTCGATGCGCCTACCACCGAACGTCTTATTAATAAATTCTATGAAGTTACGGCTCCCGGTGGTTACTTGTGTATTGGCCATTCCGAAGTAATCAACAAAGATTCTACCAAATACCAGTACGTGATGCCGGCAATTTATCAAAGGAGTGAACGTTAAAAATGCCTGCTCGTGTGTTAATTGTAGATGATTCCCTAGTGTTCCGCACCAAACTCGAACAGAGCCTGTCCATGGAGCAAAATATCCAAGTTGTCGGTACCGCCATGGACCCTATTGATGCGATGCGGAAAATCGAAGCCCTGAAACCGAACGTCATCACGATGGATGTCGAAATGCCTCATATGAACGGCATTACTTTTATCAAAAAATTGATGCCCCAATACCCAATCCCAGTGGTGGTGGTCAGTTCGCTGCCCATCAACACGCTGGATGCTCTCAATGCCGGTGCAGTCGATTTTGTTAAAAAGCCTACTGTACAAAGCCCTGCCGACATGAAGGCTTTCCTGCGGGAGCTTACTGCCAAAATCAGAATCGCCCGGAATGCAAAAGTCCGCCGGATGCCTGCTGCGGTTTCCCAGCAGCTTGCGACCAACATCAAAACCCCGAAGGTCACCCCTCTGCGCCCGATGCTATCCGGCAAAACTTACAACCCCAACACGATCATTGCTATCGGTGCGTCGACTGGCGGTACGGAAGCGATTTTGGAGGTTGTCAACGGCCTGCCTGCGGAAACCCCGGGGGTCATTATCGTACAGCATATGCCCCCTGTATTTACCGATATGTACGCCAAACGGCTGGACAAAATCTGTAAAATGTCAGTCAAAGAAGCCGCGGATAATGACCGTGTCGTTCCCGGACGGATCCTGATTGCGGCAGGCGAATACCATATGCGCCTGCAAAAAGATGCCAAAGGCTATTTTATCCGCAGCCAAAAAGGGCCCCGCGTGAACGGACACTGCCCTTCGGTTGACGTTTTATTTGAATCGGTGGCAGCGGTTGCCGGAAAAAATGCCCTTGGGGTAATCCTCACCGGCATGGGTGCTGATGGTGCCAAAGGCATTACGAAAATGCGTCAGGCAGGCTCGTATACCATTGGGCAGGATCAATCGACCTGTGTGGTCTACGGGATGCCCATGGAAGCCTTTAAGCTGGGCGGCATCTCCAGGCAGCTCCCCCTCGATCAAATCCAAGATGCGATTTTACAACGGATTAATTTAATGTAATGATTCCAAAATATACAGCAAAAAACCGGTTCCCGTTTTGGGAACCGGTTTTTTTATGTGGACCGTTGTTGGCTTGTAAGCTTAATATTTGTCGTTTGCGCCCGTGAAGTCGTCGTCAAACATATCATCATAGTCGCCAGCTGGGGCAGCATGGTTAGCTGTATGGTAATCAAACCCAGCACCAGCAGCAAACCCGCCACCATCTTTCAGGCGGTACTTGCTCATCATTTGTTTGAGCATCTGGGCCTGACCCGAAAGCTCTTCACTCGACGCTGCGGTTTCTTCGGCAGTTGCAGAGTTGGTCTGGACTACGCTGGAAATCTGGTTGATCCCCTGTGTAACCTGTGCAATGGATTCTGCCTGTTCGTGCGACGCATGGGAAATCTTATCAATAATATCAACAACTTCCTTGGCTTTGACCACGATATTGGTCAGAGACTGTGCGGTATCATCGGCAATCCGTATACCATTGTTGACCGCATGGATCGAGTTTTCGATCAGGGCAGTGGTTTCCTTCGCCGCATCGCCGCTCTTAGCCGCAAGATTGCGTACTTCGTCAGCAACAACCGCAAAGCCCTTACCAGCGGCACCAGCACGTGCAGCTTCTACGGCAGCATTGAGTGCCAGAATATTGGTTTGGAATGCGATATCCTGAATGGTCTTGATGATGCGGCTGATCTCGTCGGAGCATTTGCTGATCTCGCCCATCGCGGAAATCATTTCTTTCATCTGCTGGTTGTTATCATTGATGCTCTCACCAAGATCCATGGCTTCGCGGTTTGCTGCTTCCGCATTCCCGGCGTTCTCCTGAACATGGTTGGAAATTTCATTAATGGTAGAATCCAGTTCTTCAACAGCACTGGCCTGTTCCATAGCACCCTGAGACAGTGCCTGCGCGCCACTCGCGCCCTGATCCGAACCCTGTGCCACTTGCTGGGCAGCTTGGCTGATCTGGCTAAAGGTATCGTTGATCGCATTCACAAAGGAATTAATAGCATCCTGAATTTTTATAAATTCGCCTTTAAAGCCTTCCATGGGATCAACCGCAAAATCACCTTTTGACAGAGAATCAACCGTTGAGGAAATATTATGTACATAATGGCCAAGTGTCTGTACAGAATCGTTGTAAGCATTCGACAAAACACCAATTTCATCTTTACGATTGGCA
This sequence comes from uncultured Eubacteriales bacterium, assembly GCA_949741605.1. Taxonomy (GTDB): domain Bacteria; phylum Bacillota; class Clostridia; order Oscillospirales; family Acutalibacteraceae; genus UMGS1071. The sequence goes on from CATJNB010000098.1 coordinate 10,550, forward strand.
CCCTGTTGTACCCGCACGCTCAAGTCGCCTTCCGAAAGCTTGAGAACTGCTTTCTGCACCTCGATGACCGAACGGCTGATACCATTGCCGATACGCAGGCCCAGAACCAGGCTCAATGCTACGCCAAGCGCAGTCACACCAGCACAAACACTGATACCAACAATCATCAGGATATTGCTGACATCCATCATATGGTTGCCTTTTGCGCGCATATCGTCAAATAATTCCTGTATATCGTTCGTTACCTTCTCACTAATGTCGCTAGTTTCGTTGAGAAGCTGTGCTGCTTGAGCAAAATCATTTGCACGCATGGCGGCAATCGCGTTGCTACGAATCGTACGTACCTGTTCCATATCGCTGACAATCGAATTATAAGTTGGAAGCAAATCAGGATCCTTGATCGATGCACCAATTGTATTTTCTATTTCCATGGCATCTTGTTGGCTTTCCTCAAAGGTCTTAATCCGGGTTTCCACCTCACTGGGGTTGGTGGAACCATAGATCAGAACCTCACGTACCAAGGTGCTGGAGCGTTGGAAACAGTAAGCCAAACGCCCGACATTCCCCTGCTGTACCCCATAATCCGTAAACGCCGCCGATGATGTGACACTGTTGACAATCAGGAACGTGCCAGTAACGCCCGCAATAATGACCATCAGCGAAACCACCAGAAGATACCCCAATATAATTTTCTTGCCTATTTTCATGGTTTTCATCCCTCTCCAAGCATCTCCCCCAAAGCCTTTGCAGCCTAGCTGAGCCTTGCGGCGGAATGCCTTTTCAAAAATAATATAAAAGAATCATATATTATCACCGACTTCATTGGAGCGGTGTTATTCCTTGATTGATAAGCCCAACGAAACCCGGCAGGAGCCAGGCACGGGGTGAATGCCCGCGTTCCTTTCTGCCAAGGAGAAGGGGGATAGAGAACGTAACGCATCAAGCCCACAGATGGGGCCAAACGGTGAACATACCGCACCAATCATCCTTACATGCGTTTTCTTTTCCCCATGGCTTTTTGTGATTGGTTTAGAGCCAAAAAGCAGGGGAGGTTTCGGAAACAGAGCTTCCGAACTGGCCGGCCTTTTGCCGGGCGTCATTGAGGTACAGCTCCAAAAACAGCTGGTAATCCTCATAGGTATAATCGGTATCCGTACCGGTAAAGAGCGCTTCACGCACGTCCGCCATCGAAAACCCAAGGCCCTCGGAATACATGGTATTCAGGCCGGTCTGCACAGACGGGGTGACATTCGTGCCACCCGAAGAAGATACCGTCTGATTGGGCACGGCAATATCCTGCCCGGCCGCCGCCAGAACCTTCTTTACATAAGCCTGTGTTTCCGCAAACGGGGGGACACCGCCATATTTGGCAACATTCCCAATGCCTGCATTATAGCCGGCAAGCGTGAGCTTTAGATCGCCATTATAACGTTTGAGCAGCTGCGAGAGTTCTTTTGCGCCGCCCATAATATTTTGCTCAGGATCTTTCAGATCTGTGACCCCGAGGGATTTTGCCGTCGAGGGCATCAGCTGCATGATACCGGTAGCGCCGCAGCGGGAAACAGCATCGGCGTTAAAATTGGATTCCACTTTCGCAACCGCTTTGAGCAAATTTTCCGGCACCCCATAACGCTGCGAAGCCTGCTTAAAAATGCTTTCCAGCGTTTTGGGGGCGCTCACAGAGGTTGCCGCGCTCATCTGCCTGGCAAACGCCATGGAAGAGGATGCGCCTGCCGCGTTCACCTTTTGAGCCGTACTGTTTGCAGCTGCCACAACATCGGACTGCAAAAAAATATCCATCTTTGACACCCCTCTTTTTCATGATAGTATCATTCATTATTATCGTAAGACCGTTTCCAAAACTCAATAGAACCGGGTCGGAAGTCGTCGAATTCATGAATTCTGCACAATTTACCAGACCCATTCCCCGCGGTTTACAGACTTAATGCGCATAGAACCATCGGAAGCATCCAAATATAGGGTTCTGCCATAATTTTTCCCCGTATCTTCTGCAATGATCGGGATACGCAGGCGCGCAAGCTCCGCCTTGACTGCGGCGACATTCCTCTGCCCAATGCGCGACAGGGAAGAATTCGAATTCCCATTAAACATCTGGGCCCCGCCAGCAATCTTGGCTTTGAGGTAGATCTGGCGCGCACCCATACTCTGCATTTTTTGCAGCAGCGCGACAATCGCGGTATCGGCATATTTATAGATTTCTGTTTTCATATTGGTCATTTCTTTGCTGCTTGGCAGCATGATATGCGAAAGGCCGGCAATTTTAGTATTGGCATCGTACAAACAGATCCCAACACAAGAACCTAACGCATAGGTTACCAGAGTATCCGGAGCTCTGACCACATTGAGATCCGAGATTCCCACTTTCACTTGGCTCATAATGCAATTCCCAGGCTTGCCATAATTTTATTCAGGGATTCCACATCGGGAATCATTAAAACATGACTGCCGGTATGCTGCCCCCCCTCATCTTCAGCTTCCGTATCAATTTGGTTTTCAATAAAAATCATTTGGTCACTGATGTTCGCGTAATGGATCGCGGGAACGCTGAGTAATGCACCCACCATGTCCGTACAGATGTCGGGCACGGTGATATTGATTTTAAGATTGGTGAGGGTAGCAATCGCATTAATGTAGGAAGCAGCCATGATATTGCCTACTTCCTTCATGGCAGACTCTTCCATCTCACCCATCTGGCTCATATCCTCAAGGTCACTGCCGAGCAGGGAATTGATCGTGACATGGGCAAATTCCTCCTGCATCAAAAACATCATCATGCCATTGACATCACCGCTCAAACACAAAAGCAAACCAACCATCAAGGTTTCCGGGCCGCCGAAATTTTCTGCCACCTGGTTATAATCCATGATATTGATTTTCGGAACCTGGATATTAATAAAACGGCTGAGCATAGACGACAGCGCAGACGCTGCATTGCCCGAACCAATGTTGCCAATTTCCCGCAACACATCCAGATACATCGTATTCTCTTGAAGATCCCCGTAATTCTGCAAACTCATTGTGGTAAATTCCTCCTTTCCTGAAAGTTTTTCCGATTATTTGCGCAGGTTGCTGATAATGTCCTCGACCTCATCGCCAACCTGCACCACCCGCGCGCTGAACTGGAAGCCACGCTGGGCAACAATCATGCTGACCATTTCATCCGCCACGGACGTTTTCGAAAGCTCGAGCATCCGCTGGCGGATCGGGATTACTTCCTGATCCTCAATGGTCTGGGGCTCACCCGAACGGTCGGTTGGGACATAGCGGTTGGAGGAAATGGGCTGTAAGGCTTCGGGATTGTTGAAATAGAATACCCCGATCTGTTCCCGGATGCTGTCATCCACCACCGGGCGTTCGGTTTCCTCATCGACTTCAATCGGGATATGCTCCCCTTCCGGGTCCAGCACAAACGCACCGTCCACCGTGGCAAGGTAATATTCATCATCCACATTTGCCATCGTAAAAGCGCCGTCACGGGTGTAAGAAACCACACCGTCCCGCTCAATGCCAAAAAAACCGATTTCTTCACCAACGATCGCAAAATCCAGCTGGCGCTCGGTATTCCGGAGTGTCCCCTGCTCCATAATCTGGTTAGCACCCCGCACCCGTACGCCTGTGCCTTCCATGGGACGCTGGTCGGAATTGACGTACATCCGGGTGTATAAAAGGTTCTCAAAATCAGCCTGTACGGGCTTATAGCCATTGGTATTCGCGTTGGAAAGGTTGTTACCAACTAAATTAATGGACTCCTGAAAGGCCCCTAATCCGGCGGCTCCCGTATAAAATGCTAGGTTCATAAGCGTTCCCTCATTTCTCGTTTCTGTGTACCATTCCTATGGCCGCGGTTTATAAGCTGGCAATCTGCTGTGCAGCTTTCTGGTTGATCTGGTCAATGATTTGAAGCGCGGTGCTGCACGAAACAAAACTGCTCTGCGCTTCCATGAGCATGGTCATTTCGCGGTTCTGATCCACGTTGGAATATTCCAGATATCCCTGCATGAACTGGGTGCCTTCCTGTGCCTGAAGGTCTGTCCCTTCGGGTACTCCAAAAACACCGTTACGGTATTGGGTAAGATCCATGCCCTCCGGGATCGTATAGGCTTGCAGGCGGCCAACGGTTTCCCCTTCACTGTTATTGACAGTGCCGTCATCCAGAACCGTAAAATTGGTGTTCCCGACTTGGATCTCCCCATCTTCGCCGTGCACACGGCCGAGTTCGGGGATCATGAGATAGCCTTCTTCATCCACGTCAAACCCACCATTCCGAGTCAGGTAAGTCACCCCTGCCTCGCCCGGAATCTGGTAGTAACCAAGCCCATTGATCGCCACGTCCATAGGGCGTTCGCTTTCCCGGATGTCGCCGGAGGTCATGAGCGTCGAAACGGTATCCACCACCGCAATCGGATGGGTGGGGCCGATTTCTTCGGTGTTACGGTATTCCAGACGGGTGGTTGCCAGCTCATCGGAAAACGACGACGCCACCACACGCTGGGCATGAAAGCCCGGGGTCTGGGAATTGACCAGATTGTTCCCCTGAACCTCTAATTTCCTTTGCTGCACCATCATTCCGGATGCAATCGTGTAAAAGCCTCCTAACATGTCTCCGGCTCCTTTCCATTCATATATTCAGAAATTTTCTTTTTTAACTTTGCAAGCCCGCTGCTTCTCGCACACGACGCCCGCTGCTGGCTGATGCCAAGCACTTCCCCGATTTCCCGGAGATTGAGGTTTTCATAATAACAAAGGGTAATCACCTGACGCTCGCGCATGGGCAGGCTTTCAATGGCGTCCACTAAAGTCTGGCGCAGCTCATTTTTCAAAAGCTTGCCTTCCGGCTCGACCATCCCGGTATCATCATAGGTTTCGGCGAGTTGCTCGACCACATGCGAAGCATTTTCCAGAAGTTCTTCAAAGGAATACATTTCCCCATTGGAAATCTCAACCAGGTACTTATCCAGCTCTTTCTGGCTCATTTGCAGACGCTCGGCTAATTCCTCGTTGGTGGGTTCGCGCCCCAATTCGGCGGTCATGCGCTCCTGTTCCTGCATAATGTTCCTCCTCGCGGCACGCACCCGGTACGGCAGCCAGCTTTGCTTTCGCATATAGCTGAGAACCGAACCGCGCAGCCGTTTGTATATGTAGGTATCGAAGCTTGCCCCGCGGTCAAACTGGTATTTGTCAATGCAGTCAATGAGCGCCAAAACGCCCTGATTGATGAAATCGTCATACTGCATATTGCCCGGCAGGATCGAACGCATACTCATGACCGTCTTTTTGACGGAATCCATATAGTGCAGCACCAGCTGGTTACGCACTTCCATACTCCCTGTGCGCTTATACAGGCGCATGAGTTCTACGGGATCGTCATAAGGGAATGGTTCTTTCTTCATGGAAACTGCACTGTTCATGGGGCCGACTCCTTTCTTCCCAATGATGTCTTACGAAAGGGAGATATTCCCTAGGGCCTGAATCTGCACCGATGGGTCAATCTCATTAAACGAAAGCACCACGATATCTGGGCAGAACTGGTTAACGAGCTTCTTAAAGTATACGCGGACAATGGGGGATGTCAGCACAATCGGGATTTGTACGACCCTTCGCATCTGGTTGACCTTGTCGGTCGTAGCGTTGACCATTTTCTGAATGGTATCAGGCTCAAGGGCAAGGTAAGAGCCGCCATCGGTCTTTTTGACCGATCCCATAATGAGGTTTTCAATCTGGGTATCCAGGCTGATAACCTTAAGCTGCCCAGCCTCGGCAAAGCGGTGCGTAATCGTACGCTTGAGCGCCTGCCTGACATACTCGGTGAGCATATCGGTATCCTTGACCGCCGCGCCATAATCGGCGAGGGTTTCGAGGATGGTTTCGAGGTCGTGGGTCGGAACGCCTTCGAGCAGGAGGTTTTTGAGAACCTTCTGCAAATCGTTGACCGATACCACAGCCGGTACGGTATCCTCGACAATCGTCGGATTGACCTTTTTGAGGTTTTCGAGCATATTCTTGACCTCTTGACGGTTGAGCAGTTCGTAAGCATGGGTACGGATGATCTCCGACAGGTGCGTAATGATAACGGATGTCGGGTCGATCAGCGTATAGCCAGCCATTTCCGCTTTGATCCTCTGGTCATCACTGATCCACTTAGCAGGCATCCCGAACGCTGGCTCAACGGTATCAATGCCGTCCACCTCACTGCCCTCTGGCAGTTCATCCGGGATCAACGCGAGGTGATGGTCAATGAGCACTTCGCCGATTGCCACCGACTCACCCTTGATTTTGATTTCATACTGGTTTGGGTTGAGCTGGCCGCTGTCCTTCAGGCGGACAGACGGGAGTACCATGCCCATCTCGTCGGCAAACTGCTTACGGAACATAACCACGCGGTCCATAAAGTTACCACCGCTGCTTTCATCCACCAGCGGCAGCAGGCTGTAACCAAACTCCATGCTGATGGGGTCAACATTAAGGAGCCCATACACATTTTCCAGATCCTTATAGAACGCTACCTCACTGGTAACCTCCTCCGATACCTGCGGCCCTTCGACGGTCTCGGGTTTTTCTTCTTTGCCTTTTTTCTTCATGCGCGACATAATCAGGAAGCCCAAAATGCCCAGAATTGCAGAAGCAACCAGTACCTGTGGGATCGGGAAACCAATCGGAATCAGGCAGAGCATCGCCAGAGCCGCAATAATCAGCACGCGCGGCTGGGAAGAAAACTGTTTGAGAACATCGGAGTTCAGGTCGGCATCCGAGGCCGAACGGGTCACAATCATACCAGTTGCAATCGAAATGAGGAGCGCTGGGATCTGGGACATCAAGCCGTCACCAACCGTGGAAACGGAGTAGGTGGTGATGATGGTTCCAAAATCGCCGCCGCCCATCATGCCAATGACAATACCGCCAATGAGGTTAATCATGGTGATGATAATAGAAATAATCGCGTCGCCCTTTACGAATTTCGAGGCACCGTCCATGGACCCAAAGAAGTCTGCTTCCCGCTGGATTTTGGAACGGCGGGTTCTGGCTTCCTGTTCATCAATCAGGCCGGAGTTCAGGTCAGCGTCAATGGCCATCTGTTTACCGGGCATCGCGTCCAAGGTAAAACGTGCCGATACTTCCGCGACACGTTCGGAACCTTTCGTAATAACAATGAACTGTACCAATACGATGATAATGAAGATAACCAAACCGATTGCTACGTTCCCTCCGATTACGAAATCCCCGAAGGTTTTCACCACTTCGCCCGCATAGCCGCCGTTGCTCAGGATCGATCGCGTGGACGAAATATTCAGCGAAAGCCTGAGCATGGTAGTAATGAGCAAAAGCGAGGGGAAAATCGAAAACTGAAGCGCCTCTTTGATGTACATGGTGGTCAAAAGGATCACAAACGAGAGCGCCAGATTCAGGATAAACATGAAGTCCAGCACCATCGTTGGCAACGGAATAATGATCAAAAATACAATTAGTATGACGAACGCGGCAACCGCATTTTTAAATATCTTCATACTAGAATAATCCTTCTTCCTTTTTCCTCAGGCTATATACAAAAGCCAATACTTCTGCCACCGTTTTATAAAACTTCTCGGGAATCTCGCGATCCAACTCGACCGACTCATAGAGCCCCCGGGCCAGTGGCTTGTTTTCGGTGACGTAGACCCCGTTTTCCTCTGCGACCGCAACGATCCGAAGGGCTAACGAGTCCACGCCTTTGGCCACCACAACCGGAGCGCTGTGCTTTTCCGAATCATACTGGATGGCCACCGCATAGTGGGTAGGGTTACGGATGACCACATCAGCATTGGGGACATTCTGCATCATGCGCTGACGGGACATCTGTTGCTGACGGTCCTTGATCTGGCCTTTGACCTTCGGATCACCTTCCGTCTGTTTATATTCTTCCTTGATTTCCTGTTTGCTCATCCGCAGGTTTTTCTCGTAGTCCCACCACTGGTAGACATAGTCGAAAATCGCCAGCGCCACAAACACAATCGAAACCTGCTGCACAATATTTAAAATCGCATTGCCGGTTTCCGCAATCGCCGTTTCCGGACTCATGTCAATCATACGTGGCAGTGTGGGGATCCATGCGGAAAGCACATTCCACACAATCACCGCCAAAACCGTAATTTTCAGGATGGACTTGAGCAGCTCCACCATCCCGCGCAGGGACACCATTTTTTTCAGACCCTTGAGGGGATTGATCCGGTCGGCCTTAAAGCCTAGCGATTTAAACGTCACCAACAACTTGGTTTGGGCGAGGGTGAAAATCGTTGCCACCAGACAGGAAATCAGCATCAGCGGCAGGGCCGCCAGAAAAAACGTAAGAAATGCCTGGAGCATCAGATGCGGGATATCGTCGATCACCACATGGCTAGTGGTGCCGGCCATGGTAAAATAGTCCCGCAAGGAGCCTTGGAGCACCCCGGAAATCAGAGGGGACAAAAACTTTAGCGAATAAAAACAGATCAGTAACGAAGCCACCGTAACGACTTCCTTACTCATGAACACATTACCTTTTTTGCGTTCGTCCCGTTTTCGTTTGGGCGTAGCCTTTTCGGTCTTTTCGCCGGCCATTTTCACCACCTCCTTCTTCCGTCACGCGCTCAGAACGAAAGTAGGAGCCTGCTATCCGGGAGGCCGCAGGAAATATAATGCCTCGCTCATCGCTTCAAACATTTTCTCGGTATAGTTATTCACAAAAACCCCAATCGAACCTGCAAACAGGAACAGCATAAAGAGGCCAAGGAATATCTTCATTTGGATGTTCAGGACAAATACGTTGATTTGCGGGATCAGCTTCATCAGTACGCCCATGGCCACCTGCATCACAAGGCTCGCCGCGATAAACGGAAGGCCCAGCCGGATCACAAGCGAAAACGCCAGCATAAACTGGTCGATTACAAACCCGGCCGCCGCCTCGGTGACAAAAATCTGTCCCAGAGGAACGATGTCATAAGAGGAAGCAAAAATGCGGATCATCAGCAAATGGCTGTCGGTTGCAAACAGGTACAGGGCAAACACAAATTGCAGCAGCCCGCCCGAAATCGACATCTGGATACTGGTAGAAGGGTCAAACACTTTCGCCATAGAAAGACCAAATTCCGTATCCATAATATCCCCGATGAAAAACAGCAGGTAATAATAGATTTGGAAAATCATCCCGCATACGATCCCGACAAACAGCTCCTTGGTCAGTTCAAAGACCAAAGCAAGGTCTGCCAGCGCGGCGGGCGCACCCTCGGCAACCCCGGGAGTAATCACAAGGGTCAGCCCGGCGGCGATGCCAATGCGGACTAAGGCGGGCAGCTCCTTACGCATCAGCAACGGGTTAAAAAAAACCATCCCGCCCATGCGGCAGAACACCAGAATATAAGCCATCAGGCTTTGTGCATCAAATGTCATAGCCGACCGCCTATAATGCGACCATCAGGTCAAACAGCCGGTGGAACAGATCCGTAAGGACCGAGAGCATCCAGGAACCTGTCATCAGCAGCAAAAAAGTAATACATACAATTTTTGGTACAAAAGTCAGGGTCTGCTCATGGATCTGGGTAGCGGCCTGAAAAATCGAGATAATCAGCCCGATGGCGATACTGATAATGAGCAGCGGCGCACTCAGTTTGAGCATGGTAAAAATAGCGTCCCGGAACACTTCCAGAACTACTCCCTGCGTCAGCACAGGCTTTCCCTCCTTTCCGGCCGGTTATCCATGAAAGCTCGTAATCAAGGTCTGGATCAAAAGCCCCCATCCGTCTACCACCACAAACATCATCAGTTTAAACGGCAGCGAGATCATCGATGGCGGCAGCATAACCATACCCATGGACATCAGCGCACTCGACACCACCATGTCGATAATCAAAAATGGGATAAATAACAAAAACCCAATGGTAAACGCCCGTTTGAGTTCACTGGTTAAAAACGACGGCACAATCACCTCAAGCCCCAAATCCATGAGGGAATCCGGGTTAATTTCAGTGAGTGTTTCCTCGTTGCCCGACAGCGACAAAAACAGGTTCAGTTCATTGACGCCAGTCTGCTTGAGCATAAATTCCTTTAAAGGCTTCTGGATATTTTCCAGCGCAACCTCCTCGGTAATTTCGCCATTGCTGTATGGTTCGATGGCCTGCTCGTTCATCTGGGAAAAGACCGGCATCATCAGGAACAGCGACAAAAACAGCGATAAGCCCACAAGCACCATATTCGGGGGCGTTTGCTGGATGCCCATGGCATTACGCAAAAACGAAAAGACAATAATAATCCGGGTAAAGCTGGTCATCATCAACAGAAGCGACGGAGCCAGGGCAAGGATACCAAACAGCAGTAAAACCTGCAAGGTACCAAACTTTCCTTCCTCCCCGGTGCCTGTGTTGATGCTCACATCAATCCCGGCGGCATGGGCCTGCATGGCAAAGACTGTGCTGATCAGCAAAAAGATAACCGCAAGCGATACCAGCAGGCGGAACACTTGTTTTTTGAGTTCCGCTTTCTTTTCATCGACCGCCTTGATCTCTTTTAACGTCATTTTTTCTTCCGCCCCTTCCCGCCGGAGAAGCCCCATGTCCGCAGGGAATTGCGTAGGACATCCTGAAACCCTGACGGCCGGCCATCATCGTTTTGCGTTGGACTTTCGGGGAACTCCCCTTCTTCAAATTCCTTGATGAGGGTCACCTGCTGGGAGGTGACCCCTAACATCATTACTTTACCAGCGGTTTTCACCACCAGCAACATCCGGTCCGGCCCTACTGCCATCTGCTCCAGAATCTTGATCTGTTTACTGGAGCCGACCTGTTTAAAACGGTTGCGTTTGGCCAGAAACCTTGTGAACCAGTAAGCGCCCACAAAGATAGCTACAATCAGTACCAACGTACCAAATACGGCGAAAAAATCTCCCATGTTATACCTTGGCACCTCCTGCCTGCTGTCCGGTTATCACAGAGGAAGCACCTTCTGCACGGTCTGCACAATACGGTCCTCTTTAAACGGTTTGACAATAAAGTCCATCGCGCCCAAGGTAATGGCTTCCATAACCATGGATTCCTGGCCCATTGCCGAACACATAACAACCTTTGCGCCCGGGTCCAACGCTTTGATCTCACGCAGCGCCTCAATCCCGTCTTTATTCGGCATCGTGATATCCATAATCAACAAATCAGGTTTTTCTGCTTTGTAGAGTTCGACCGCACGTTCGCCGTCCTCACCCTCCACAAAATCCGTATAACCAGCTTTGGTCAAATAATTTTTAATCATCATGCGCATAAAGCCAGCGTCATCAACCAACAAAATTTTGTACATGTTCAAAACTCCTTTTGTCTAAAAAAATAATAAAACAGAAAATGAAGGCTATCTATATTTATTTTCTATTTTCCTAAATAATTATTTGGGTTTGTTCAGGGAATCCATCAGATCCTTAACCCCGACAATCTCGGTAATCCGTACACCGAAGTTATCCCCGATGACCACAACGTCGCCGTGAGCCAGCAACTGGCCGTTTACTACAATGTCAACCGGGGCGCCTGCCTGTTTTTCCAATTCAATGACAGTGCCCTGCCCAAATTCGGTGATCTCTTTAATTTTGCGTTTGGTACGCCCAATCTCCACCGAAACATCCAAAGCAACATTCATCAAAAGCCCCATACTGCTGTTGTTCATGGGGTCGATTGAAGCAGGATTGTAGAATTCGGGGAACTCTGCACGCTTGACATTCACCGGCGAATCGGTCATCATGCTGCCGTTTGGACCGGCAAAACTTGGCTGGGCATGCGGCATGGGAGCCATGTAATACCCCGGTGGTACACTGTATCCCGGGTGCATGATCCCGGCTGGCCCCTGCATCGGCTGTTGCGGATAGGGCTGCTGGGGCGGATATCCGGGCTGCATATAAGGCTGCTGCGGATAGGGTTGCCCCGCCATGTCAGGCTGCGGGGGATAAGGAGGCTGCTGCATAGGCGGCTGCCCGGCGGCCATATCTGGCTGTTGCGGATACGGCTGGGGAGCTGGCGCTGGCTGCGGAGCCGGTGCAGGAGGAGCTGCTTGCAGCGGTGGTGCTGCTGGGGCAGGCTGGGAAGCCGCTTCTGGAGCTGCAGGCTGCGGGGCTGCCTGTACGTCGCCGCCGCCTTCCAGCCCTTGGTCGCCCATGAGCTTATGCACAATCGCGCGGGCAAAATCAATGGGCATGATGCTGACAAAGTTCGTGTTGATGACATCGCTGATCAAAAGGTCAAACGAAATGGCCACCACATCGGTGCCGGGGTCAATCCCATGGAGTTCTTCCGCAACCTTATCGAGTGCAGGACTCATAAATGCTTCTGGGGTAGAAATATTAACTGGCATCCCGAGCAGTTCGGACATCGCGGTTGCCGAGGAACCCATCATCTGGTTGGTTACCTCACACGCTGCGCTGATGCCCATTTCATCAAAATCGGAAACATCATCGGGGATATCCGAAATATCATCGTTGCCCATGAGCAGATGCAGAATAATATGCATATCACGGCAACGGAACAACATGACATTCGTACCAGTAATGCCCTCAACATACTGGATTTTGACGATCAAAGCCGGCTCAATCTCGGAATAATCCAGCTCATCACTTTTTTTCAGTTCCAGTTTTGGGGTCGTAATGATGACCTGTTTACTCAGCATAGTGGAAATCGCGGTGGCAGATGCACCCATACTAATATTCAAAATTTCCCCTAGAGTATCCAGGTCTTGGGCAGTCAATTTCGTTTCTTCCAAAGGAATCCCTCTCTCTCTATTTGGCGATTGTATCAATCAGTTTCACGGACTTTTTGAGTTTAGACTTTCCAAGTTTTGCATGGTACCAAAGATCCCCTTCCACCTTGACCTGAATCGTATCATCAATTTTCTTATTCAAGGCGATGACATCCTGGGCTTGCAGCTGGAGGATGTCGGAAAGGCTCATCGTAAAGTTATCGAGTACAGCCTCAATTTCCAGATCCGACTGCTTGATGCGGTCCATAATGATGGAACGGCGGTCTTCGGTGTGGGTAGCGTCGATCTGCTTGGCACGCGAATGCCAGATTTTAAAGTTATCCACAACGCTTTCCATCCCGTCAGACGGCAGGCACAGGGTAATGGTACCATTAAAGTCGGGCATCTGCACATTCAGCAGCACGATGACCACAATTTCCTGCGGGGAATATGCCTGCAAAAGGCGGGCGTTGGTTTCGATGCTGTTCAGGGAAGTTTCCACGGGGATATAGTTGCACCATGCCTCCCCCAGATATTCCGTAATCGTATTCACAACATCATCAAGGATCGCCCTCTCGATATCAGTGAAGTTGCGTTCCGGGACAAACAAACGCCCAGCGCCGCCCAAAAGCCGGTCAATAATCATGAAGCTCAGATTATTGGAAATATCCATTAACAGCGACGTGTCCGGTACCGTTTTATCCTCCGAGCGCAGATCAATGACCCCCATCAGGGTGTTCTCGGGCAGGGCGTTGCTGAATTCATAATACCGCTGCTCCTCGATCTGCGAAACGCTGATTTCACACACATTATGCAGGATACTGGTAAAATAAGAGGAAAGCCCCCGGGAAAAGTTTTCATGCAGGCTGTCCAGTGCTTTAATTTGTTCTTTGGTAAATTTTTTCGGGCTTTTAAAGTCATAATTTTTAATTTTAGGCCCCGTATCTACCTGAGCCCCTCCGCCCGACTGCATTTGTTTCAGCAGTTCATCGATCTGCGATTGCGATAACGCTTCCGCCATCTGGTCTCTCACTCCTTCTTACCATATCCTTTGCCCTCATGGCTGTATCAGTCCTTGTATGGGGATACCCCATTGCCGCTGGCGGGGTATTTTGTTTTATCATAGTTCTGGCCGCTGGCCGCCTGCTGGAGCGCCGCGGTATCCTTACCCACAATCGTCACAACAACACGGCGGTTTTTCTTTCTGCCTTCCTCGGTTTTGTTGTCGCCAATCGGGTCGTTAGCGCCGTGGCCAATGGTTACCATCAATTCATAAGGGAGCTTATGGTTTGCCCAGATATAGCTGGCAACAGCAGCTGCACGGTTTGAGGAAAGGTGCCAGTCTTCGGAATTACGGATGCCGGTATCCGCAACATACCCGGCCGTTTCGATCATATAAAGCTGCCCCTCCACGTTTTTGAGGGCTTTTCCCAGCAGATCCAAATACGGCTTGGTTTCTGCGCGGATCGTATAACGGTTCGGGTCAAACAGAGTATTATCCATAAATGTTACATGTACCGTACCATCGGCATCCTCGGAAACACTGATGGTCCCCTTGCTGGGGTCGGCAACATTTTCCTGCAAATAGTTGGCAAGGTCGCCAATAGATTGTGGCAGTTCATCGTTGCCGCCGCCACTGTTGTCCGGGTTAAGATCGCCGATCTGGCTGTTATTGGCAATGATATCGTCTTCTGTTGCCACGGTACGTCCCGAAAACGACTGGATAAACGCCATCAATTTTTCCTCATTGACTGTAGACATACTGAACAGCAACACAAAGAAGCACAAAAGCAGTGTAACCATATCGCCGTATGTATCCATCCAGTTGCCGCCATGGGACTCTCTAGGTTTCTTTTTCATAACCGCTCAAATCCTTCTTCTTAAAATATTGCCGCACACAAGCGGTTTCTCCGGTATGTATTATTTCTCGTCACCGCTGCCGCTTTCTTGGATCTTATACTTGCCGGCAGGCAGCAGACGTGCCAAACGTTCTTCAATAAACTTGGGGTTTTCGCCGGCTTGAATCCCTTGCACACCCTCGCAGATAATCATTTTGCACAAAAATTCCTCATCATGACGTACCTGCAGTTTACTGGAAATCGGGTTAAAGACGAGGTTTGCCATCATACTACCGTAGAGCGTAGTAACCAGCGCAACCGCCATCGCAGGACCAAGCGCGGAGGGGTCATCGAGCTTTTTGAGCATGTTAATCAGACCAATCAGGGTACCAATCATACCAAACGCCGGCGCATATGCCGAACCTCTGTCGTAGAGGGCACGTGCCTGTGCGTGGCGGTCATCAAGATACTCGAGCTGCGTTTCGAGATGCTGCTTGACTTTCTCCGGCTCTACCGAGTCAACCACCATCATCAGGCTGTTTTTCATGAACTGGTCCTTGACTTTCTCAAGGTCTTCTTCGAGCGCGAGCAAGCCGTTAATTCTCGCTTTGGTGGCAAATTCAACAATCTGTTTGATGTAAAGCTCAGGCTTGTACTTGGGCGGCAGGAAAATAATTTTCAGATGCTTGATGATCTGGAAAAACTGCTTCATGGAGAAGGAAATCATCAACGCACCGATAGTACCGCCAATAACGATCAGGATACTTTGGATGTCGATAAAAGCGCTGATATTCTCCGGGACAATCTGGAAGCCCGTTGACATATCGACAATGATGCCAAATATGACCATCCCAAAGCCTAAAACAAAACCAACAATTGAAAAAATATCCATAAAGCACTACCTCCTGCCGATACCGCCAGCGGCTGCTGCGCTGTTGCGGAAAATCGTGCCGCTGGCAAATGCCCTGCGGAATTCCAGAATCCGGTCGACAATCTCCTCGGTGCTTTCCCTGACAATATAGAGCTTCTGGTTGACCAGGGTGATGGTCGTATCCGGGTTTTCACTGATACTTTCGATGAGCTCGTCATTGAGGGCGAACTGCACACCATTCAGCTTTGTCAAAGTAATCATAGCAATTCTAGCCTCCTGCAAAAAAATATGGGGTGCCGCCATGGGAAAAAAGGCAGTAAAAAGCCACATGCTGCCCGTTTTCCCATGGCGGCGGGAGTTTTCCCGCCCCCGATGGGGTTTCTTTATAGCGTATGAAAGGGGGATTGCCCCATTTCAACAAAAGGGATTGTTACCTCTTGAGGTTAATCAGTTCTTCCAGCATGGTATCCGAAACGGTGATAATTCTGGAGTTTGCCTGGAAACCACGCTGTGTGGTAATCATGTGCGAAAATTCCTCCGCAAGGTCTACGTTCGACATTTCCAGCGAGCTGCTCTTGAGTGCGCCGGTGCCGTTGGTGCCGGGTTCTGCGAGTACCGCGTCACCGGAGTTGAGGGAGGAGGAGAAGTAGTTGTTGCCTTCCTGTTGTAAACCGTTCGGGTTTGCAAAGGTAGCAATCGAAATCTTGCCGGATTCAATCAGCCCCTTGTCCGGGTGGAACACCGATACCGTACCGTCGGTACCAATGTTAATGCTCGTGAGTTCATCCAGAGTAATCGGGCCGCCTTCGGTACCGCCAGTCAGGGCAAACGATTTACTTGCAAGGCCAAGATTCTTGGATGGGGTACTGGGGATAACATCAAGCGGACCAGTAATATTTACATCATCCCACTGAACGCCCCCTGTAGCTTCGCCTAATAATTTATCTAGGGAAGGCGCAGTAAACGATACTGTTCCTGTTGCTCCCGCTACTGGCTGGGTTCCATTCTTGCCCAGCTCATTATCAGCGAAACTAAATTTTTGGTTAGTCACATCACCCCCAGCGGCATCTTTTGCAGTATATGTTACTTCAAATTTACCCGGATTTCCACCTGTACCCGCTGTATAAGTAAAACCAGTTATCTTAATCGGGAAATTTTGACCATCTGGTAAGGTTTTAATATTCAATCCACCTAAAACATCACCATTTGCAAATTCCTGTTTTGTCCAGTCTTTAGTCGCATCTGGAGCCCACGTTGCACCATCCCACTTACTATTTGTCATCATAGTGGTGTAAGTAGGATATGTCAAAGTAATCGTATCTGTGGTGCTATCACCATTTCTCAGCATGATGGAACCCGGAGTATTCATTTGGCTGGCAAGAATAGTACCTGTATACTGAGTTCCTCCAACGTTCGCAGTAATCGCAAAGCTTTCCTCTGTCGTTGCTGTTGCTGGGGTACGTGTTATCTTAAAATTCGTTTGTGCACCTTGCACAGGATTGAAGTCATTCCCAACCTCTTTAAATTGGAAACCACCCCACATACTTCCGCCCGGAATCACAATCTTACCTTTATCATATCCGTCATTAATATTAGCAAGCTGCTCACCGGTAAGGGGCCAGTCGATTCCTGCCTGCCCGGCTTCTACGGTTTCTGCGGTCAAAGTAAATTGGCCTGCAACATGAGTTTTACCGCCGTTCGCTTCTGTGATCGCATCATTGATTGCTTGGTTGACTTCTTCAATTCCGGCAAATTTTTCCGTGGCATTAAACAAAATGCTGATACCGCCTCCGGAAATAACCGCCTGCGCCTTTTTGCCAATTGGCAAAGCAGTACTGGAAGCCATACTAATCCCCACATTACCTTTGGCACTAGCATTAGACGCTGTCATAGTCCATTTAATATTATCAATCGTGGTTTCAAAAGAAGGACGAGCCGCAGAAACCGCACCGGCATTATCCAGTTTAATTTTCTGGGTATCGGGGTCGCCGTTCTGGGCGTCCTGGGTACCGAGG
>CATJNB010000099.1 GCA_949741605.1 uncultured Eubacteriales bacterium
CGCTTTTGATAAGACGCTTGGATTTGTTCCCTCGAGGCATCGGTGAGGGTGCTGTCCGGCTCGCCCACAAGGATATTCACCGCGCTGGAATGGTCGGCAGATTCTGCGGTCATATGCTCGGCGGTGGGGTCAAGCCGCCAGCCGTCCGGCAGGGAGATCGTATAGCTGCCATCGGGCGCAGTATAGAGGTTGCCCACCAGCTTGCCAAACTTGGACTTTGGGTCGGATTTCGGGGAAATCTGCTGGAACGCCTGCACACAGGTGGCAAAATCCGCAGAGAGGTCTGCCTCGTCGGAACGGCGGATCAGGGTAATATTGTAATCAAAATCACCGGCAAGGATATACTGGTAAAAATGGTACGATACGCCGCCGTCCACACACGAATACACCAGATGGACCGTAGGGCAGTCTGCAATCGAGATCTGTTCAAAGGAGAGCATTTGGAACCCTGTGACATCCACCTGATAGACGTTTTGAAACTCCTCCTTGGTATACGCAAGCAAATTCGGGTCCCGCTCCTGACGGCGGATCTCAATGGAGGCATGGTCGCTGGACGAGCCCAGGATCATGGAATCCTGGCTGAGTTCCTGCTCGCGGATCGCAAAGCCCTGCGGCACCGGAAGGCGGAAGGTCTGCTGGGAATCCTGAAAGAGGTTGTCCGTCAGAGTCCCGCATAGCGTATCAGGGTCGTTGCAGTTATGGGAGTGCCCTGTGGCGCCGGACGAGGAGGCAGGGTCGGAAGCCACCACAATCGGGAAGCTCTGCAAGGGACGTTTTTCCGGCTCGTTTGGGGAACAGCCCGAGAAAGCCGCCAGACAAAACAGGCAGACAACCGCACATATTTTTTGATATTTCATGC
This sequence comes from uncultured Eubacteriales bacterium, assembly GCA_949741605.1. GTDB lineage: Bacteria > Bacillota > Clostridia > Oscillospirales > Acutalibacteraceae > UMGS1071. Next base: position 860 of record CATJNB010000099.1, read on the forward strand.
AAAACTTCCTTTCTCAGCACCAGAAGATATCCCCGGCAGAGCGAGCAGCTCCGAGGGGTGCGAGAGGATGCAGTCCGCGCCGTGGGAGATGAGTTCCGACGCATCCCGGAACCCCCACAATACCCCGGCTGTATACATCCCAGCCGCCTTGCCGGTTTTCATATCCACGTCTGTGTCGCCCACATACACGCAGTCCTGCGGCAAAACACCCAGTTCGCGGGCAATCAGCAGCGCGCCTTCCGGGGAGGGCTTTCGGGCAACGCCGTCCCGCTGCCCATAGCACCGGGCAAACGGCACATTCTGGAACAGCTTTGTTACCACCCGATTGGCTATGTCGTGGGGCTTATTGGAGAGGACCGCTAAGAGGATCTGATCCCGATGGAGCTGGAGCAAGGTTTTGAGTACTCCGTCATACTGCTCTACGAGGTAGAACGGGTCCTGTGCATAGGCACGGTCGTAAGCCTGCCGTAACCGCTGTACTTCCGGCTCGTTTGCCTGTCCCGCGACAGTACGCAGCATCCCGCGCATTAACGCATCTGCCCCGTTGCCCACCAGATACCGGAAATCGTCAACCGATTCAACCTCCGGGTACCCGCATTCCCGCAGCGCCGTATTGCCGAAATGGGCTATGGATGCCAGGGTATTGGATAATGTACCGTCCAGATCAAAAATCATCAGTTTTATCATGGAGGCCCTCCTTTTTTGTTTTTTTCTATTGTAGACGTTTTGGAAAAAAATTGCAAGATAAACAAAGAGCCTACCAACTGGCAGGCTCTCTGGGGCTTACTTATTATCTTTAAAAAACTTGTCCCAATCAATATCTTCCACTTCCAACCGGTTGCGCTTGGGCGGCGATGGCGGCTGTTCGGGCTGTTTGAGAGGGTTTTGGGGCTTCATCTGGGGGTTGGAAAAAGAACTGATATCACGTTCCGTTGGCACGTAGGGAAGGGGCTGGGTATTGTCTTTGTGGGTATCAACTTGGGAATACCCATCATCGTAATCCTCATCCTCGGGGATTTGGTTTGCCTTGCGGCGTTTGTAGATAAACTGCGAGTAGATAAAAAACGCAACGCCTGCGGCCCCTAAAACGAGCATTACAATCCCGATAATGAGCAGGTTGGAAACCTGATGGGCGTTCTCCTTGTTGCTGAAAATCCCGTTAATGGGAGCCAGCGTGGAGACAGAGCCGGATGTGTTGTCCGGCTGCGAAATGGTACTGAGCAGCGCCTCCCAGTTTTGGGACGATAACAGTTCCGTATTGCTTTCCACCGGCGCAATCGCGATGGGGTTTTGTGCGCTGGTGGTATGGTTATTCTGATTGCCTATCTGGTTGTTGGGGGGGATATATTCGACATAGCTTTCGCGGGGGTCAGGATCGGAATACACCACCCGGCTCGATGAGGTGTTCGGGCGGGAAGCCTGACTGCTGGACTGGCTGCCAGACGGGGTTTCCGGTTCGGATACCTGGGAATCGTTGCCGCCGGAGGAGCTGGGCTGGCTGGTGCTGGGGTTGTCCGGCTCACTTGGCCCCTCTGGCGTGGAGGTTGGGGAGCTGGGGTCCTGTGGTTCCCCGGAAGGCCCCGGGTCTGGCTGGGATATCACGGGGTCCGGCGGCGGGACAGGATCGGTAACAACGGTATCCGGAGGATCGGGAGTGATCCCGGCTTCCCCGTTTTCCATGCCGAACACCGGCGCCGCCCATAACAGGCACGTGAGCAGTCCCACAAGCAACGAGATTCCTGCTTTCTTTTTCCAATTCTTCATCATATTTCCACAATCTCCCATTGATTCAAAGTCTGGTTCACGGGTTTCTAAACGTACTCTTAATCATAGCACGAATCCCGCACAAACGCAAGGGATTTTATGGAGATTCCCGTCTGTTTAGGAGCCGGGGGCGATCCATGGGGGTTGCGTTACCGGTGTAAAAACTCCTCAATCCGGTACCGCGGACGCCCCTTGACTTCATGGTAAATCTTCCCGATATATCCCCCCACGACCCCGATACACAGCATTTGCAGCCCGCCCAGCAGCCAGATCGACGCAATAATCGCAGTCCAGCCGGCAACTGCCTGATGGGTCAGGTAGGAAATCAGGGCATACAGCAGCCCGGCAATGCTCAGTACGGAAATCAAAATACCAAGGTTGGAAATAATCTTCAGAGGCTTGACGCTGAACGAGGATATCCCATCCAGGGCAAAGGACAGCATTTTTTTCAGGGGGTATTTGGATTCCCCGGCAAAGCGTTCGTGGCGTTCATAAAACACGGTCGCACTCTGGTAGCCGATCAGCGGGATGATCCCCCGCAAAAACAGGTTGGTTTCGTGGTATTCGCTCAAAGCGTCCAGCGCCCGGCGGCTCATCAGACGGTAATCGGCATGGTTGTAGATGACATCCACGCCCAGCACTTTCATGAATTTATAAAACCCCTGTGCGGTCGCCCGTTTAAAACCACTGTCGGTTTGGCGGCTGCTGCGTACCCCATACACCACGTCGCAGCCTTGCTTGTATTTTTGCACAAATTCATTGAGTACCCCAATATCATCCTGCAAGTCTGCGTCCAGGCTCACCGCACAATCTGCATATTCCCGGGCGGTCATCAGCCCGGCCAGAAGCGCGTTTTGATGCCCCCGGTTATGCGCGAGCTTGACCCCATCCACATAAGGGTTCTCTGCATGGTACTGGCAGATCATGTTCCATGTCTGATCAGAGCTTCCGTCATCCACATACAAAATCCGGCTCTCCGGGGAGATGATCCCGTCTGTTACCATGCCGGTTATTTTTTCTGTGAGCTGACGGGTCGTTTCCGGCAGTACCGCTTCCTCGTTGTAACACGGTACGACAAAATATACGATTGCCATGCTTACCTCCTATTCCCTGTCCCAAAAACGGCGTTCCAGAAAGTGTGCGCCGACCACATACAAGACAAAAGCCCCAACACTTCCCACAGTCAGGAAAAAGCCGGTATTCAGGCCCGGCGTGTAATAGTCAAACCGGATCTCCGATTCCCCGACTGGCACCTTGACAGCCATAAACCCAATATTGACCTTCTCAATCTCGGCCGGCTGCCCATTGACCGTGGCACTCCACCCGTCCTCATACGGCACGCTGAAAAAGACCAGCCGTTCGCGGTCTGCTTCAAACGTTGCCGTAAAGCCGCGGGTATCGCGCGTGAAGCTTTTCGCGCTCATCGACTTGCGGGCCGTACAGTCATTGAAATAATCCTGTTCCGAATAGGAGATATACTGGCTCCCGGACAGTGGGGTCAACAAATTGCCGTATTTTGCAATCTGATCCTCGTCGAGTACCAGCCCCTTGAGCAGCAGCAAATGGCGGTTGGTTTCGGGGGTGGTGTCGTACTCCCCGCGGCTGACATAGTGGTCATAGCTAAAGCCCATGGGGATGTAATACTGGTTTTCCCAGACATCGTATCCGTTCTGGGTCGCGTAATAGACCCAGCCGGGCATTTGGGTGGTGCCGGTTTCATCGCTGAACTGGTTCTGGTCATTGACAGCGTCAAAGAGCCACCGGCAGGAAGTCAGCCCGCGCAGGCCGTAGGATTCCACACCCGGGCGCGAACCAACGTCCCGCGTTACGCCGATGGTTGGGTAAAATTCCATTACCGAGCCGGGCACAATGCTGTGAAACGCTTGGATGCTTGGAATTTGCCAGTACATCGCTTGGTTATCCATGGATTTGTAAAAATCGGAACGCACATTTTGCAGGTCCGGCAAATCGACATCCCGGCCCCCATTGAGCGAATACGGGATCAGCCTGCCATGGGTATCGTCCCCTTGGGTCTTTCCGAGCGCGATGAAGAACACCCCATACACGACGGATACCAGCGCAATCCCGCCCATGGATAAGCGGCAGAATTTTTTGGGCGATTTCTTCCAATAGAGTAAAATTCCCAATAATGCCAAATTTAACAGCGCTATGGCGATATAGCTCCAAAAGCGCGTTGGATACGCCTCCAGCCCGATGCTTGTGGTTTCGACGCCGTTTTCGGTGACCGTTTTGGGCAGCAGCCCGATGGGAAGCCCAATTGCCAAAGTGATCCCGAGCGTCCAGCCCATGGCACGGCCCCAGTTTACTTCCTCGCTTTCGAGGCTCATGACCGTAGCCAGCACCAGCATCAGCACCAGCATATAGAACCAGCGCGCATAATACATGGCATTGAGCATTTGGAACGCGCTGTTCAGGATCGGCACCCCGGCAAATACAAATAAAACGATGATTACAATTTTTAACCAGTGCCGTTGTTTCCGCTGGAAAAACGCCGCCACGCCCGTCATGCTGAACAGCGGCAGCCATGCCCCCAAAGACGCCCATTTGGATTCCGAATCCGGGGTAAAGTTCGGCTGTGCGGGAATATCCGGCGGGAAAAAGAAACATTCTAAAATATGTAGGTACCGCTGCGGACGGTCATAAATCAACTGGTTCCATCCGTTTGGCATATTATCCACACGCGGGTTTTGCATCACCGCCAGCGCTGACGGGATCAAAAGCACACACGCCATTCCTACCCCCAGCACCGATTCCACCAGCAGGCGCAAAAAGGTACGCAGGGTCATTTCCCAGCTCCGGCTGATGGTACGCAGCGCCCAGTAGATCACACAAAATACGGCTTGTCCGAAAAAGAAGTAATAGTTCATCACACAAGCCCCAAATACGGTCAGCCCAAAAATGCCGCGCCGTTTCCCATAGACCGCTTCGTCCATGGCCGCGAGCATGAGCGGGAAAATGACAATGGCTTCGTGGAAATGATTGAAAAACACATTATACACCGAAAATCCACAAAACGCATACAACAGCCCCCCAATGACTGCGTGGTCGCGTTGACGCACATACCGCCGCAGGTATAAATACCCGGTCAGGGACGCACAGGCAAATTTGAGCATCAACAGCGGCCCCATCAAATAGGGCACCGCCTCGCTTGGAAACGGAAGCGTCAGCCAGAAAAAGGGGCTTCCAATTAAATAAAAACTATATGACCCAATGAAATTTGATCCTAAATCCGTTGTCCAGCTCCAGAAAATATCCCCCCGGCGTACCGCGTCGTGACACATCTGGTAAAAAGGGACTTGCTGTACATTAAAATCCCCATAAAATAAAAAATACCCTTGGTCGTATATGATGAACGGGATGAAAATGACAAACGAGATGGCTAATCCGTATACAAACGCTCTTAGCCCACGGTTTTCCCGCCAATGGGTTTTTCTTCTCATGAAAATCTGTCGTTCCAAGATCACACCTCCTGATTTCTTCTTTCCCATTATTATATCACCTCACTAACCAGAAAGAAAGAGAATTTTCGTTTTGCTTGTGTAGAGCCCGCCGCAGGCGCACGCTATCTGGATCAAATTTACACCATGGGAAAATGCGCTTGGGAAACCCGGGCTTGACCCGGTTCATAATTCTTTTACATTTGGGGAGTTGACATTTTTTATGGAAAATGGTAAATTATTAGTAGGCTTAGCACTCGTACATTTAGAGTGCTAAAAACAGCAAAATATAAAAGAGGGGGAGCGCATGGAAGAAAAAAGGCCGGACGCACTCAGCCGCAGAAAAGAAACCATTCTGGCGGCTATCGTCAAGGCGTATGTGCAGACCGGCGAACCCGTTGGCTCGAAAGTGCTGGCTGAGCAATTAGGGGTTTCTTCTGCCACCGTGCGTAACGAAATGGCAGGGTTATCCCAGCTCGGCCTTCTGGAACAGCCCCACACTTCCGCAGGACGTATCCCAACCCATCTGGGCTACCGCTACTATATTGACTACCTCATGCAGCCAAGTCCCCTGCCAGAAGCAGAACAGCGTTATCTCGATGGGCTGCTGCTTACCGATGCCTATGAGCCGGAACGGTTGCTGGAGAATGTCTCCCAGATCCTCGCGGATTTAACGAAGTTTGCCGCCCTGTCTACCCCGCCGCCTGTGGCGGGTTCGGTGATCCGGGGCGTGCAGTTTGTGCAGACCAGCCGGCGTACCGCAATGGCCATTTTGATGATGTCCAGCGGGGCGGTGAAAAACCGGATGTTCCGGTGCGATTTTGACCTCACCCAAGACATGATGCGGATTTTTTTCCGCGTTCTCAATGAACGCCTTGCCGGTCTCCCGGTCACAAGCCTGACCCCGGCGTTTGTGCAGAGCCTTGGGGTGTCGCTGGGCGAGCTTGCCCCGTTGATTTCGTCGGCCTTAGTCGCCCTGCTTGAGATCGCGCAGGACTCGATGCAGGCACAGATCCGTTTGAACGGGCAGACCAACCTGTTGTTTTATCCGGAATTTTCCCACGGCAATGTACGCCCGGTGATGGATTTTCTGGAGAGCCGTCAGGAACTCAGCCGGCTGTTGTTCCGCACGCCGCCGCATGGGAGCCATGTGTATGCCCTGATCGGGGAAGAAACCCAGCGTCCCGAACTGGTCCAGTCCAGTTTGCTGGCGGTGCGGTACGCGGTGGAAGGGAAAGAAGCAGGGATCATTGGGGTCCTCGGGCCTACGCGCATGGATTATCCGTTTTTGATGGCGCGTCTGGAATATCTGGCAGCATCCGTGGGCAAGCTCTTGACGGATTTGTTGCAGGAAGATGGATGATTTGATACAAAGGAGGGGTTACCCTTGTCAAAAAAGGATACGGTACAAAAGCAGGAATTAGAAAAAGAGGAACCTGCAAACACCTGTGAAAAAGAGCCCAGTCAGGAAAACGACCTGCAAGCAAAGCTCGACGAGGCTCTGAAAAAACAGGAAGAAACCAAAGACCAGTTTTTGCGTACTCTGGCGGAATATGACAATTACCGCAAGCGTACCGAACGCGAAAAGGCTGCCACCTATGACAATGCTGTGAAAGATACGGTGGGGCAGTTTTTGAACATTGTGGATACGCTGGAAATGGCTCTGGCGCAAAAGGACTGCAAGCCCGAAGACCTGCGTAAAGGCGTGGAGATGATCGGCAAGAATTTGCAGGAAGTGCTGGAAAAGCTGGATGTGTGTGCCGTGGGCGAGGTAGGCGAACCGTTTGACCCGCAGCTGCATCAGGCGGTTTCGCATGTGGAAGACCCTGCGCTTTCGGAAAATGTGATTTCGGCGGTATACCGCAAGGGGTACCGCGTTGGGGATAAAATGATCCGTCCGGCGACGGTTGTGGTTGCGAATTAACTTTTTTGGAAAGAATACATTTTAGGTATTAGGATTTTTAGTTTTGGAGGTATGATTTTATGGCAAAAACAATTGGTATTGATTTGGGTACAACAAACTCCTGTGTGGCTGTCATCGAAGGCGGCGAACCGGTTGTCATTGCAAACGCAGAAGGCGCGCGTACGACCCCTTCTGTGGTGGCGTTTTCCAAAGACGGCGAACGGATGGTAGGGCAGATTGCAAAACGGCAGGCCATTACGAACCCCGATAAAACCGTGGCTTCGATCAAGCGTGAAATGGGCACAGGCCATAAAGTAACCATTGACGGCAAAGGCTACACCCCGCAGGAGATTTCCGCGATGATCCTGCAAAAGCTCAAGAGTGATGCAGAGGCGTATTTGGGCGATACCGTCAATGCGGCGGTCATTACTGTGCCGGCATACTTCACCGACGCCCAGCGTCAGGCTACCAAGGACGCAGGTAAAATTGCCGGTTTGGATGTTAAGCGTATCATCAACGAGCCAACCGCTGCTGCCCTCTCTTACGGCATTGACAAGGGCGAGGATCAGAAGGTCATGGTTTATGACTTGGGCGGCGGTACGTTCGACGTTTCCATCATCGAAATGGGCGACGGTGTGCAGGAAGTTCTGGCAACCGCCGGGAACAACCGTCTGGGCGGCGACGACTTCGATCAGCGCATTATGGACTGGATGATTGCCGAATTTAAGAAAACCGATGGCATTGATTTGGCAGCCGATAAAATGGCGGTACAGAGAGTCAAGGAAGCGGCGGAAAAAGCAAAAATTGAGCTGTCCGGCGTGACCACCGCAAACATTAACCTGCCGTTTATCACAGCGGACGCTTCCGGCCCCAAACACCTTGACATGACCCTCACCCGCGCTAAATTCAACGAATTGACTGCTGACCTTGTGGAGCAAACGATTGTTCCTGTCCGTCAGGCTTTGAAGGATTCCGGGCTGACATTCTCGGATATCCATAAAATCCTGCTCGTGGGCGGTTCCTCGAGAATCCCGGCTGTGCAGGATGCGGTGAAAAACCTGACCGGCAAAGACCCGTTTAAGGGCATCAACCCGGACGAATGTGTGGCCATTGGCGCGGCCTTGCAGGCTGGCGTATTGGGCGGCGAGGTACAGGGGTTATTGCTGCTCGACGTTGCCCCGCTGTCGTTGGGCGTGGAAACCATGGGCGGCGTGATGACCAAGGTCATTGAGCGGAATACCACCATCCCCACCAAGAAAAGCCAGATCTTCTCCACCGCTGCCGATGGCCAGACTTCCGTAGAGATCAACGTCTTGCAGGGCGAGCGCGAGTTTGCCCGTGATAATAAGCAGCTCGGTATCTTCAAGCTCGACGGCATTGCCCCTGCCCCAAGAGGCATCCCCCAGATTGAGGTTACGTTTGATATCGACGCCAACGGCATTGTAAACGTTTCCGCTAAGGATAAGGGCACCGGCAAGGAGCAGAAGATCACCATTTCCAACAGCACCAGCATGAGCAAGGAAGATGTCGAAAAGGCTGTGCAGGATGCGGAAAAATATGCCGAAGAGGACAAGAAACGCCGCGAGGAAATCGACGCTAAGAATGAAGCGGAAAATCTCGTCTACTCGGCAGAAAAGCTCATAGCAGACAGCGGCGATAAGATCGAGCAGGCTGACAAGGACGAACTGAACCAGAAGATTGCAACCCTCAAGGAGACCATCGCTGGCGGCAATGCAGACGCCATCAAGCTGGGCAAAGAAGATTTGCAGAAAACGGTGTATGCGGTTTCGGAGAAGCTGTATAAACAGGCTGGCCCGGACGCTGCCCAAGGTGCGCCGCAGCAGGACGCAGATGGCAACACGGTGTATGATGCGGAGTATAAAGATGTGGACGACAAGTCTGAAAACAAGTAAAAATCCGCTGTATTTCGCGCTTTTTTCCCATTAACCGTTGACTTTCCCGCCCGTTTCCTTTATGATAGTGTTAGATACCTAACAGTTTAAATTTGCTTGTGGGGCGGTCCTTTTGACCGTCCCTACTTGCGTGTCGCAGGAGTGATTTAGTTTTGGCTGATAAAAGGGATTATTATGAGGTCATGGGGATTCCCAAAAACGCCTCGGATGATGAAATAAAAAAAGCTTACCGCAAGCTTGCCAAACAATACCATCCCGATCTCAACCCCGGGGATAAAACTGCCGAAGCCAGGTTCAAAGAGGTCAACGAGGCTTACGAAGTGCTTTCGGATTCGGATAAACGCGCGCGTTATGACCAGTTTGGCCATGCCGGCGTAGACCCCAATTTTGGCGGCGGCGCTGCCGGCAACCCGTTTTCCGGGGACTTCGATTTTGGGGATATCTTCAGCAGTGTGTTTGGCGGAGGCTTTGGAGGGTTCGGCGGCCGGCAGGCAAACCCCAATGCTCCCAGACGCGGTTCGGATGCGGAAGCGGTCATTGAGGTTTCCTTTGAGGAAGCTGCCAAAGGCTGTAAAAAAACCGTTTCCTATCAGCGGATCGAGGATTGTGCAGACTGCCATGGTTCCGGCGCAAAGCCCGGCACCTCCCCGCATACCTGCCAGAGCTGCCATGGTTCCGGACAGGTGCGGGTCAGCCAGCGTACCCCGTTCGGCGTGGTGCAAACCATGCGTACCTGCGATAAATGTAAAGGCAAGGGCAAAATTATCGACTCGCCGTGTAAATCGTGCGGGGGTTCCGGCAAGGTGCGCCGCCAGAAAACATTGGAAATTAATGTGCCAGCCGGTGTGGCAGACGACCAGCTGCTCAGGGTGTCTGGACAGGGCAATGCGGGCATGAATGGCGGCCCGAGCGGGGATCTGCTCTTGGCGATCCGGGTTCATCCGCATCCCATTTTTGAACGCAAAGGCAATGATATCTGGTGCGAAATCCCCATTACCTTCACACAGGCTGCACTGGGCGCAGAGGTGATTGTCCCGACGTTAGACGGCGATGTCAGTTACCAGATCCACGAGGGCACCCAGCCCGGGGATGTCTTTAAACTCAAAAATAAAGGCATTGAAAATCTTACTGGCCGCGGCCGTGGGGATCAGTTTGTGAAAATGACGATTGAAGTGCCTAAAAATCTTACTAAGGAACAAAAGGATATCCTCCAGCAGTTTGAATCCACTACGAATGATAAGAATTATCAGAAACGGAAATCCTTTTTAGAGAAGCTGTTTGGCAATAAAAAATAACCCCATTCATGACCGTCGTGAACGCCGTAAGGCGCATAAAGTTTTCGTCAACCTTTTCCAAAAGGTTGTGGGGGTGCAGGGGGCAAAGCCCCATGCAAGGGCAATGACCCAAACCGTAAAAAGTAAAACGAAAAAAGAAAAAGATCACAGATCCAAAAAATCCGCGCTACGCTCGTGCAGCAGCACGGCGGGATGATTTACCCTTCGATAAAAAAGAAAGCAATCAGGAAACGAACACATTTCCTGATTGCTTTTATTTTTCTTTCTGTTAACACGCCAATATGGAGGCAAAAGTGCCTTCACTCACCGTTCAGGCACTCTGGGGAACCCCTCACTAGGGTTCC
>CATJNB010000100.1 GCA_949741605.1 uncultured Eubacteriales bacterium
CACCACCGCAACCCCATTGCAAATACTCAAAGCATTGTATTCGCAGGAGTTCACGCAGTCGCCAAACCCCATGCAGCCATACGAACATTTCATATTCCCGCCGCCGGTCAGAGCCGCCGCCGCACAGGTTTCGATGCCGTCATACTCCATTTTGGGGGAGGTGTTGTCGCAAGTCCCGTTGCACATGACCATTGCGGTTTTGCGTTCCATTGCGACTGCGCCGCCGCCCGTCAGTTCAGCAATTGCCTGCATGACTTCAGCGCCGCCCGGGGAGCAAAGGTTTGGCGGGGCTTCCCCTTTGGAGAGTGCCGCAGCATATCCGGGGCATCCCGAATATCCGCAGGCGCCGCAGTTCGCACCGGGGAGGATTTCTTCGATTGCTTCGGCTTTTTCGTCTTTCGGGACAGCCAGTACGATCGAGGCAATCGCAAGGCCAAGCCCCAGCAGCAGACCGATTCCGGCTACAATCGCAACTGCAATTAAAATTTCCAAACTAAACCCTCCTTATTTGATCAGGCCGTCGACGATCCCCTGGAATCCAAGGAAGGATACCGCGAGCAGCGAGGCGGCCACGAGTGTAATCGGGATGCCGCGCAGGCATTTGGGGATATCGCAGGTTTCGAGTTTCTGCCGGATTCCGGCAAACAGGACCATGGCAAGGAAGAAGCCAAGACCGCCGCTGAACGCATTGACAAGGGCGGGCAAAAAGCTGATCACTTCGCCGTTGATCGTGCGGTCAAGAACCAGCGTGGTGACGCCAAGCACCGCACAGTTGGTGGTAATCAGGGGCAAAAAGATGCCAAGGGAGTTATAAAGCGGAGGCATAAACTTGCGAAGGACGATTTCCAGGAGTTGTACGAGCGAGGCAATGATGAGGATAAAAGCAACCGTTTGCAGGAACTCAAGATGCAGGGGTTCCAAAATGAAACGGTAGATCGGCCATGTAACCGCCGTGGCAAGCACCATAACAAAGGTAACCGCAGCGCTCATCCCAACAGCCGTATCGAGCTTTTTGGAAACGCCCAAAAACGGGCAGATGCCCAAAAATTTGCTCAAAACAAAGTTTTCGGTAAAGATGCCGGCGAGAAAGACATAAATTAAAATTTTAATCATTCGTTACCACACTCCCCCTGATTGGCGCGCGAACAGCTGGAAGCCATTGGGCAGCCGCCGCAGCCGAGTTCACTTTTGGGCACCTTGCCTTTTTTGACGGTAATTTTGTTGACAATCGCAACGAGCATCCCATAGACAAAGAAGCCGCCGGGAGGAAGGATAAAGATAATCATAGGAGACCAGAGGTTGATGGTAACCGGGATCACGAGGTTTGGCAGCAGGGTAAGGGTGCCGGCGCCGATGATCTCACGGATACTGGCCATGACCACTAAGGCAAGCGTAAATCCTATGCCCATCCCAAGGCCGTCGAGTGCGGAGAGGCCCACGCTGTTTTTGCTGGCGTACATTTCGGCACGGCCTAAAATGACGCAGTTTACAACAATCAGGGGCAAAAAGATGCCAAGGGATTTGTCGATATCCGGCACGTAGGCTTTGACAAACAGTTGGATAATCGAAACGAACCCAGCAATAATGGTAATGTAAGCCGCGATACGGACTTTATCAGGAATGACGTTCCGAAGCAGGGAAATCACCACGTTGGAACCGATCAGAACAAGGGTAGCAGCCGCACCCATCCCAAGGCCGTTAAAGGCAGCGGTTGTGACCGCCAGAGTGGGGCAGGTTCCGAGCATCAGACGGAAAACTGGGTTTTCCACGATGATGCCTTTATGAAATTCTCTTAAATAGCTTTTTTGTTTCGGATCTTTAGCCAATTAGGCCCCCTCCTTTACGGTGAAATATTGGGCACACGACTGGTTGACCGCTTCGGTGACTGCATTGGATGTAATGGTCGCACCGGTCATGGCAAGGATTTGACCATCGCCGGGCGTACCAGACTTAATCAGGGAAAACCCTTCCGCACGGGCAGCCTGCAAATACTGGTCACGGAACGACTCCTTTTCGGCATTGGCGCCAAGGCCGGGGGTTTCGTTGTGCCCGAGGATGACAACGCCTGTGACATTGCCTTCTGCGTCGATGCCAGTCATCACTTCCACTGCGCCGCCGTACCCTGAATTGGACGTATTGGTAAAGACATAGCCGACGGTTTGCCCGCTTGCGTCTTTGCCGATGTGGTACTGGACATCGCCCTTGGAGGCTTCCTCAAAATCAGCAGCATCCGGCAGCACCTGCTGGCGGGACTGTTTGGCGGTTTCGATATTGAGCTGGGCGATTATCGGCTTTGTCAGCATATTGGTGCCGGCCAGGGCCGCGGTAACGCACAAACAGACCAAAAACAAAACAAGGGTTGGAATCAGGATAGCTTTAGGCTTCATTGTTTTTGCGCTCCTTTCTGGCTTTGCCGAAGGCTCTTGGACGAGTCAGGCGTTCGATATGCGGGGTAACGATGTTCATGAGGATGATCGAGAAGGAAACGCCCTCAGGCATCGCGCCGAAAATACGGATCAGCATGGTGATAATCCCGCAGCCAATGCCAAACACAATTTTTCCTCTCCAGTTAATGGGGGAGGTTGCATAGTCGGTTGCCATGAAGAAAGCGCCGAGCAGCACGCCGCCGGATAGCAGGTCAACCAGGATATCCCGCTGGAAAATGAGCGAGAAAATCACGACCGTTGCAAGGAAGCATCCCGGGATAATCGGGCTGATGACACGGCGGACCAACAGATAAGCGCCGCCAAGGATGATGGCGAGCGCACAGGTTTCACCGAGGGAACCGGCATGGTTGCCAAGGAACAGGTCAAGGTACGAGGGCATGGGAGTATCGCCGCTTTCTGCGAGAATCCCAAGGGGCGACGCGGTGGTCATGGCATCGTAGCCATACTCAAAGGGTTTGGTCCATGTACTCATCTGTGACGGGAAGGAAACCATCAGGACAATTCTGGCCGTTAAAGCGGGGTTGACGAAATTCTGGCCAAGGCCGCCGAACATCTGTTTTGCGACCACAATGGCAACCACACCGCCGATCCCAGCCATAACCGGGTGGATGGAAACAGGCAGGTTAAAGGCGAGGAGGATGCCAGTGACAACTGCGCTCAAATCCCAGATGGTGTTGTCACGCTTCATAATCAGGCGGGAGAGCCACTCGCTGACCACGCATACCCCGGTGGTAATGCCGAGGATAATCGCCGCGCGCCAGCCGAAAATGATACAGGATGCAATGACCGCAGGCATCAGGGCGATAATGACATCCAACATAATCATATTAGTTTTGCGTCCGCCCCGGAGATGCGGAGAAGACGAAACGAGCAAATTCTCTTTCATAGTTGAATCATGCCTTTCTTGTGGAATCAAAAGCTCCGTCAGTCGGCGGATTTTTCAGCTTGAGCCTCGGCAGCTTTTTTGGCTTCTTCTTCCGCCTTGGCTTTTGCGGCGGCATCGGCTTTGCGGATCATGGCTTTGCCGAGCCGGATAGAATGGACAAGCGGACGGGTTGCCGGACAGTTAAAGGAGCAGCAGCCACATTCCATACAGGTCATGATAGACAAGTTTTTGAGCTCATCCACATTGTTAACTTCCGTGTATTTTTCGAGCATAACGGGCATCAGGTGCATGGGGCAGACTTCCAAACAGAACCCGCAGTGGATACAGGCGGTTGGCTTGGAAATACGGGAATCCTTTTCATTGAAAGCCAATACAGCGTTATTCTGTTTGATAATGGGATGCTCATCCGAAAACAGCGCCGAACCCATCATCGGTCCGCCAAGGGTCATTTTTTTAGGCTCTGTTTTATAGCCGCCGCAGAAGCTGATGAGGTCACAGACTTTGGTGCCAATCGGGACAATGACATTCTGCGGGGTATTCACAGCACTGCCGTCCACCGTGACTCGTTTGGTAATCAAGGGCATGCCGGTTTTCAAAAAGTTGCCCAGAAAACCGACCGATGTGACATTCATGACCACACATCCCACATCCAAAGGCAGCTTCCCTTCCGGGACAATGCGCTGGGTAGCTGCCTGGATCAGAACCTTTTCTGCCCCTTGCGGGTAACGGGCCCGCAGTGCCAGCACTGCAACTTTGCGGTCACTGTTACGGGGATCTTTGGCGAGCATATCGCGCAGGAGCTTGATGGCATCGGGCTTATTGCTTTCAATGCCGATGATCGCGCGGGCAATGCTGAGCTGTTCGAGTACCACGAAAATCCCATCAAGGATTGCCTCGCTGTTTTCCAGCAGTTCACGGTGGTCGGTCGTTATGTAGGGCTCGCACTCGGCGGCGTTAATCAACAGGGTATCGACGTTTTTGCCGGGCGGGATATTGAGCTTGACATGGGTTGGGAATCCCGCGCCGCCAAGCCCGACAAGCCCCGATTCCCGGACTGCCTTTAAAAACCCTTCCCGGGATTCAAAGCTGGGGGGCTGGATATTGGGGTCAGTGGTCATGGTGCCGTCGGAAGTGATCGTAACCGCCTTGACACTTTGGCCATTTACAAGGGTAATCTCCGAAATTGCCGTGACAGTACCGGAAACGCTGGAATGGATGGGTGCCGAAACAAAGGCTGGGCTGTCAGCGATTTTCTGTCCTACAAACACTGGATCCTTGAGCTTGACGATAGGGTTGCAGGGGGCGCCGATATGCTGGCAGAGCGGGATGATCACTTGTTCGGGGGGCGGCATCATGACCGCCGGTGATTTTGCGGTATTTTTTCTGTGGGGTGCGCGGACGCCGCCGAAAGTACGGAACGGATTGCTAGGAAACTCCATAATTTCCTCCTCCTTACATGGGAATATTCCTTTGGAGAGTCATGGTTAAGACAGGGTACGCGGGCTTGCCGGAACAAAACTAGGGCAAGCAGGCGCTTTTGGCAACCAATGCGGGTTTTTCTCCAATCAAACCAAATATTTTATGGAAAAAGCCAGTTTCATGGTGTGAAAAAATGACAACATTTGCATCAAGTCAGGGAGAAGCCCTTGGCAGAGAGGGTAAAGGAATCTTTCAGCGCACCGGTGACAGTGACCTGATGGTTACGGTCAACAAAAACGGCGCTGGCCCCATAATGTTCGAGTAACGGAAGGGACTTCTCAATGCCAAGGGAAAGGCAGGCAGTAGACAGGGCGTCACTCAAAGCGCCGCTCTGACAGGCGACGGTAACCGATACCAGATCGGATTGTACCGGAAGGCCCGTTTTGGGGTCCAGGATGTGGTGATACACAACGCCATCCTGCTCAAAGGTTTTCATATAGGTCCCGGACGTCGAAACAAACCCGGATGGCAGCGAAATGCTCCCAAGCACAGCAGTGTCCCCCTCCTTTACGTCTGGATTCTGGATCGAAACCACCCACGGTTTCCCAGACGGACGCTGCCCGTACACGCCGATACTGCCGCCCACTGCAACGATGCCATACCCAGCGCCAGTACGCTGATAGGCTTCGATGGCCACGTCACAGCCCGCGCCCTTGCCAATGGAACCAAGATCAATGGCATTGTCGGCGTGGGCGAGCGTGACTGTGTTCGCGGCAGGATCTAGGGAAAGGTTCTGGTAACCAATGTTGGGCAGGAAGGACTGGATTGTTTCAAGTGCAGGGACTTCATGCAGTTCACTGTCGAAATCCCAGAGGCTGGAAACCGGCAGGATCGTGGGGTCAAAAGCGCCATTTGTCTGCTGGGCAACCTCCAGAGCGGTTTGCAAAACCTGCATGGTACGGGGGTCAACCTGTACGGGGGTATTGCCTCCCGCATGGTTGACTTTCGCAATGTCAGAATCTTCGCGCCGCCAAGAGAGCAGGGCGTCCAGCTCATTGACTGCTTTGGATGCTTCCGACAGGGCATTTTGCGCGTTTTCGCCATAAACGGTCTGCTGGACGACAGCATCCATAGCATAAGTATCCATGGTCCTTGGCACCTCCTCCTGGGAAAGGGATGTACCGAACCGCAGCCATACAAACGCCAATACCCCAATGACAGCGGCCAACAGAACCGATAACATGGCAAACGGCAGAACCGGGATTTTATTTGCGGATTTGGATTTTTTTTCTTGCATTCAAAGCCTCCAATCAAGTCATTTCCCAGCGGGGATAGGGATATTATAACATAAGAATCCGAGCTAGTAAATTCAATCATTGTGATTTTTTGCCACTTCCATATTTTTCACAATGAAAGCGAAGGGAGGAACGAAAGAACGTGTGATTTTTGCCAGAATCTAAAAACAGGGAATCAAAAATTTTAATAAAATCCCATAGCCAGATCTTCTAAAAATGGAAAAAGGATGAATAAATCGTGAAAACAGGGGGGCCGTCCATGGTGGGCAAAGCGGAAAAAACAGCATCTCTGCCCGTTCGGATCAGACAGGATACTGTTTTGGAAAAACAAGAGAGCCATGCACAGGGGGCAATCCCCAAAATGCAGGAAAAAGCGTCATATCTTGCAAATGGGTCAGGCTTGTGCAGAATTTTCAACGATTTCCGCAGCTGCGAGGATCATCTCGACCGTGGCCTCAATCCCGAGGGAAGAACTGCTCAGAGCCAGATCATAATTTTCCAGATCATTCCATTTTTCATCGGTATAGAAGCTGTGGTAATGGGCGCGTTGTTTATCTTGTTTTTCCAGAAAGTCCCCGATTTTTTTCTCCGGGATGCCATACTCATGGATAGCGCGGTCGATGCGGTGGGGTTTATCCGCATGTATGAATACGCTCAGCCGGTTTTTCCGGTCACGCAACAGGAAGTTTGCACAGCGTCCGATGATGACACAGCCGCCTTTGTCCGCAGCTTTTTTGATAACCTCCGATTCTGCCATAAAGATTTGGTCGTTGAGGGGGAGCTGGTTGATGTAATTAGGCTGGGAGCCGAAGAAGTAGCTGCCCATAGACATCGAATATGCCAGACTGTGGGTTGCTTTTTCATCGGCTTTCTGGATCAGTTCCTCACTGAAGCCGCTTTCGCGCATGGTCTGGGCGATGATCTCTTTATCCAAACAAGGTATCCCCAACCGTTGGGCAACGATGCGTCCGATATCCCGGCCGCCGCTGCCATATTGCCTTGCAATAGTAATTACCGTATTGGTCATAGAATCCCTCCGGGTATACAATTTCTTGACAGATATTTGTGAACAAGGTGTGACATATCCTAATCCGATTATAGTATGCAAACGCCTAAAGTATATTCTTTTAAAGAATATAACTGCATTATTTTTTGCATTTTTTACAGTAATTTTTTCAAGCTCCCTAAAAATCTATCGACATTTGTACACCCTATCCAAATTCTTATGATGAATTTTAGAGAAAAAAGAAAATCCCTGCTTCTCCCAGAAACGGGGAAAAGCAGGGAGTGTGGGTTACAGGCAGCTGCACTGGCTGGAGTGATCCCGATGCAGGAAAGCATCCGTCAGGTCAGCGATGGTGATGGTTTTCAAAAGATTTTCAATCTCTTGGTCGAGGACATCCCAGACCTCGGATCTTAAAAAGCTGCGGATTTCCGAATCTTTTTCTGGCAGCGCACGGTCCGTCACAGACAGGTCGCCTTCCAGCACTAGTAAAATTTCGTGGACCGTGATTTCTTTTGGCGGTTTGGCAAGCGTGTAGCCGCCCATGGAACCAGCGGTCCCAATCACCAGCCCAGCGCGTTTCAGGTGGGCGAAAATTCCTTCCAGATAGTTAAAAGACAAGGCTTGGCGGCTGGCGATATCGGACAGAGCAATACAGCCCTGCCCGTCATGGACTGCAAGGTCTAACAGGGCACGCAGACCGTATCGTCCACGGGTGGAAATTTTCATTGGGAATCCCCCTTTTTTGCCGTTAAATTTTGTGCTTTATAACGATCTGCGAGGTCTTGCAGGGTCAGATGGTCAACAATACGGTTAATGGTATCATTGATCTGGATCCATATTTGGCGGCTCACGCAATTGGCACGTACCCGGCTGTTGCACTCCGACAAGCTGCCCACACAGGCAACGGGTACAATATGGGTTTCAATGGAACGGATAATCATGCCGACGGTGATCTCCTGCGATGGTTTTGCCAGGGTATACCCCCCTTTGGAGCCGCGCACGGTGGTCAACAGGTTGGACTTTTTGAGCAGGAAAAAAATTTGTTCCAGATAGGCTACCGAAATTTTGGTACATTCCGCAATTTGTTTAATTCTGACAGCCTCGGTTGGGGAATGGATCGCAATATACAGCAGCCCTTCTAACGCATAGCGGCTTTTCGTGGAAAGTTTCATTTTTCGTTTCCTCCGATCTTCGGGCATGGCTTTGCGTGTATGCTTCTTCTTGCCCACGTTGATATCTTGTTTCATTATACGATGTTTTCCCAGCTGTTGCAAGAAGCATCGGGTTCTTTTTTGACAAATTTTCATTTTTCCACGGTTTTGATGATTTTCTTTCCTACATTTCCCAAAAAAATCACGCATTATTCACACAAGTGTGCTATAATAACAAAGAAACAAACCAGTATATCGCGTGGTTCCACCCCGATAGCAAAGGAGAGAACAGAATGTACCATATTCTGGTGGTAGACGATGAAGAAATGATCCGGGTGCTGATCCGAAAATATGCCGAATTTGAAGGGCATCAGGTCACAGAAGCGCAGGACGGGATGCAGGCAGTCGCTGTGTGCCGGGAGAGGGGGGGCGAATTTGACATTATTATTATGGATGTCATGATGCCCGAGCTGGATGGGTTTTCGGCAGTCCGGGAGATCCGCAAAACCAGCAATGTCCCTGTCCTGATGCTGTCGGCGCGGGGGGAGGAGTATGATAAGATCCACGGCTTTGAGCTGGGGATTGATGATTATGTGGTCAAACCGTTTTCTCCCAAAGAATTAATGATGCGTGTTCAGGCGATCCTCAAACGCGGGGCGATATCGGACGTGCCCAAAAAGGAGAGGTTGCGTTTGGAAGGGCTGTGCATTGATTTTACCGGACGGATTGTGACAGTGGATGGGGAAACGGCAGATTTGTCGCCCAAAGAGTATGACCTGTTGTTTTACATGGCGCGCAACCGCAATGTAGCCTTAACGAGGGAAATGCTGTTGAGCAATGTGTGGGGCTATGATTTTTACGGCGATGACCGTACCCTGGATACGCATATTAAACTGTTGCGGAAAAGTTTGGGGCCTTATAGCAAGCGTATTGTGACGCTCCGGGGGGTGGGATATCGGTTTGAAGCATAGGGCGGTATTCAACCGGATCAGTATTAAATGGCGGATTTTTGCCTGTCTGGTACTGTTCGCGGCGGTGATCCTTGGTTTTTTGTGGATTTTCCAGATTGCGTTTTTGGACTCCTTTTACCGGCATATCAAAATGAACGACATCAAATCCAGCGCACAGGAAATCCAGAAAAAAATTCATTTAGACCCGGAACAACTGCACGAAGAATTGAGCGAGTTAGCCCAGCAGAAAATGATGTGTATTCTCATCACAGACGAAATGGGATATATCCTTGGCAGTTATGAAGCCACACCCAATTGTGTGATCCATCGGTTTAGCCCGGCGATGCGTATGCGGGTCTACCTGCGTACGGAACAGAATGGCGGCAGCTATCTGGAACGCTCGACGATTGTTTGGGGCAACACCCCAGCCCCCATGGAGGACCCAAACCTGCCTGAAACCATGATTTACTGCAACATTTTCCGTACCAGCGATGGCAGGGTACGCTTTGTGATGCTTAATACCTCTCTGAGCCCGGTGCAGTCCACCGTGCAGACCCTGCAAGTCCAGATGCTCTGGATTACGGGGATTATGGTGGGGTTGGCGCTCTTGATCGCGTTTTTTCTGTCGCGGCTCATTTCCAAACCCATCATCCAGATTAACCGTGCAGCAAAAGCGCTTGGGGCGGGCAATTATCAGGTGACGTTTGAGGAAAAGGGATACCAGGAGATTGCGGAGCTGGCAAGCACGCTCAACTATGCAGCACACGAACTCTCCAAGGTGGAAACCTTACAGCGGGAACTGATTGCCAATATTTCCCACGACCTGCGCACCCCGCTGACGATGATTACAGGATACAGTGAAGTGATGCGCGACCTGCCCGGCGAAAATACTCCTGAAAATATTCAGGTGGTGATCGACGAAGCCAAACGGCTGACCACATTAGTCAACGATGTGCTGGATATTTCCAAATTGCAGTCCGGGGTGCAGGAGCTGCATTGCGAAACGTTCAATCTTACGGAAAGCATCCGTACCATCTTACAGCGGTATCATAAGCTGGTGGATTATAAGATCCAGTTGATCGCGGAGCAGGAGGTTTGGGTGTATGCGGATGAAATTAAAATTTCGCAGGTGGTGTATAATCTTGTGAATAATGCCATTACTTATACGGGAGAGGATAAAAACGTGCGGATTACCCAACAGGTCAAGCCGGGGCAGATCCCCCGGGTACGCATCTCTGTCACCGATACAGGGGAGGGCCTTCCGCCGGATACCCTAAATGACATTTGGAACCGGTATTATAAGGTTGACAAGGCGCATAAACGGGCGCAGGTTGGCACAGGGCTTGGACTTTCGATTGTCAAGACTGTGTTGGATTTACACGGGAATGCGTCGTATGGGGTGAGCAGTACGCTGGGCAAAGGCAGTACGTTTTGGTTTGAATTGGATGGCAGTATGATGACTGGAAAGGTGGAAAAGAATTGAAAATTACAGTGATTGGGTGCGGGCGATGGGGGAGTTTCCTTGCGTGGTACCTGCATACCCTGGGACATTCCGTAATGCTTTACGGGCGCACAGGCTCCAAACATTTAGAGCAGTTCCGGCAAAGCCGCACCAATGGTCTTGTGACGCTCGAGCCGGAGATTTGCCTGACGGATTCGTTGGAGCAGGCAGCCGCACATGGGGAAATTGTGGTGATCTCGATTGCCTCCCAGAGCCTGCGCGCCTTGATGAAGGAGCTGTGCAGGTATGAGCTTGCAGGCAAGACTTTGGTATTATGTATGAAAGGCATTGAGATCAGCACTGGCAAACGCTTAACACAGGTAGTGGAAGAATTTACGGATCTTCCAACTGCGATTTGGGTCGGGCCGGGGCATGTGCAGGATTTCACCCGCGGCATCCCAAACTGTATGGTGATTGACAGCCGATGTGTGAATACGAAAGAAGCGTTGGTGGGGGCTTTTTCCGGTCCCCTGATCCGTTTTTATTATGGCGATGATTTAATCGGCAATGAAATCGGTGCGGCGGCCAAAAATGTCATTGGGATCGCGGCGGGGATGCTCGATGGCAAGCATCTGACTGCTCTGAAAGGTGCGCTGATGTCGCGGGGGACAAGGGAAATTGCCCG
>CATJNB010000101.1 GCA_949741605.1 uncultured Eubacteriales bacterium
TATGAACTGGTACAATTCGACCAGCCCAAACGGGTAGCGTCTACGAAAAGCAAAAGCGATGGCAGCTTTGTATTCCGCAACCTTTCCGGCGGCGAATACTACGCGCAGGAATTAGACCATGCAACTGGCGGCGGGTACACACTGGAGGGCGCAAAGAAGCCGGTCAATAATTACCTCAATCCTACGGTTTTCAGCGACGAAGGAGAAGTGTTTGAATTTAGTATCACCATGGAAACCGACCCTGAAGCAAAACCGCCATATTCGCTCATTGTGGATGATGATTTACTCATAGAAATGTATAACTTCCAGCAGCATGGCGTGATAACAGTGGAAAAACGGGATAAAGAAACCGGTAATCAAGCACAGGGGGATGGTACTCTGCAAGGCGCAAAGTTTTCTATCATTGAGGTAGAGGGCTACGAGGATGACGGCACCCCGTATGGTATGGTGATCGAAAACCTTATCACGAATGAACAGGGAGTAGCAACTTCTTCTGCCCTGCCGGAAGGGGTCAAATATTGCATCATGGAAACCAATGCGCCGATTGGCTATCTTCTCTATTCCAACGAGGACAAAGGCGCATGGTATCAGGAATTTATGATTGAGTTTGACGGAGATCATGATAATGAAATCACCTACGAATACACCCTGTTGAACCATGGGGCGGCTGGCGGAAAAAGTGACGCAAACATCCAGTGCGCGAACCAGATTAAAAAAGGGCGGTTAAAGGTCTATAAATTTCTGGAGAAACTGCCGGATGGCAACCCGTTTGAAAATGACAATCAGCAGAAAATCCCCGGCGTGGGCCTGACGTTTGACGTGTACCTCATCAGTGATACCCCGAAAAGCGATACTCCCGATGCCGAACAGGTAGAATACCGTTATAACTTCCGTCAAAAAGCCAACGGCGATATTATGACGGTTGAGGAAATGGCAAACACCCCGCAGCTTGCACAGGGCTGGGTAACGTCCATGAAAACAGACGTAAACGGAGAAGCCATGACCGAACTGCTCCCCTACGGCCAGTATGTGATTGTAGAGCGTCAGCCCATGCCGGGGTATGACCTTCCCCACGCGATTGAACAGTGGGTAGACAGCCAAGTATACTGGAACCCGATTACGAAAAATTTTGTGGGCACTGTCGGCGGGGACGGGATGGGAAATGACGAAGGGTTAGGCATTGAATATAACCCACCATCCTCCACGCCGAACATGAGCCAGTCGGAAATGGTAAAAACAAAGGTCATGAACTCGCTGGGGACGCAAAAACCGTACCTTGACATTTATCAGGGCTGGATTACAGAAGAACACTATAACGAGCTTTTGGAATACTATCAGGACTATATTAACACCCCGCATTACGTGGATAAAAACGGCAATTTCTACGATGAATGGGGCGACCCCATTACCCCGGAAAATGGCACGCTTCTTTCCAAAGACGCAGCGGGGAATATGGCGTTGAGCCTGTGTGCAAATATGTACGATCAGTATGTCGCGCTGGACTATGACCCGGATATTGTGACAGAACTCGGCGGGAATGTGTATCAGGAGCATAAGGACGAGTACGAGCAGGCGCATGGTGTCAAGCTGGAAAAGGTAGACCATATCACCTACCCGCTGTACATCCAAAACCAGACCGCAAAACGCTATCTTCAAATTGTGAAAAAAGATGCGGTCAGCGGGAAACTGGTTCCACTAAATGATTTCTATTTCAAGGTTTGGGACTGTACCCGCAACCGCTGGGTAGAGGATAACCGTAATAGCACTGTCCTTGGCAATATCGACATTTGGCAGACCAATGCACAGGGGCAGGCGGTAGGTGTCAATGGGGAAGATTTAGCAGGCAAAGCCAATTTAGTGGATTTCCTTGAATTTAGCGAAAACGGCTATGACATTTACGAAGTCCATACTCATGCCGGATATTACCTGTCGGAAACCCCGGTGCATTTTGATTTTGACTACGATACCTACAAGCCCGAAGATGCGGTAATCATCGAATTTTTCAACAAGCCCGTTTTAGGAAATGCAACGCTGCACAAAACCGGACAGGGTGCAACGAACATTGTGGAGAATGAGGACGGGACTACCAGTCTGGAATTTACGGATGTGAATTTGAAAGGCGCGATTTTTGGTGTGTACGTGGCAGACGAGCAGCCCATCCGGGCGCGGGATGCGGACAAAACTATCCGGGAAAACCGGAACCCAAAACGCAATTATACTTACACTGTTGATACCCATTACCCGGAAACTACCCGTACACTTTCCTTTACAGCAAGCGATATCCTTAACGCTGGCGCGCTTGTGGAAACGCTTATCACAGACGAAAACGGGATGATTAAAACCTCAAATTTGTATGAAGGAAAATATTATTTTAAGGAGCTTTACAGCCCGGTTGGATACGAACTGGACGAAAGCAAAATCCCGTTTGAAATCCGGGATACCCACAACCAGAAAATGAATCTCGATGATACCAATTTGAACCCCCATTCCCCCACTGCCACCCATCCAGACCCGGATACAGATGCGCCAAACTTAAACTACCAGCCGGAAAAGGAGCGTCTGGGCGCGGTTGTGCCGACACAGGCACCGACACTAGAACCATTAGAAATGGTATTTGTGGATGCTTACAACAAGCGTCAGCAGGTGGAAATCAATCTTCTCAAACGGTTTGTCCTGCCGGTGGATGGGAAAACGCTCGATTGGACAGGCACA
>CATJNB010000102.1 GCA_949741605.1 uncultured Eubacteriales bacterium
AAAAAAGAACCGTGGGGATACAAAATCCCGACGGTTCTTTTGGGTTGGATCAGGTTGTCTGAGCCCAGTAGGAAGTATTGCGTACAGCCGAGCCATACGGTTTCGAGAGATCCTTTTGCACATCGACCCGTACCGAAGCATGGACGCCATTGATTTCATACAGGATATAACAGGTGCCCGGATTTTTGCCAGTTACCTGAAAATTGCCATTCGGAAGCTGCTGGAGGGTGGCAATCGAACCGGTACGGGAATCGCGTACCTTCAGCTTACCCTCGCGCACCAGCTGCGAAGCATCTACCCGGTTGCCGTTGGCATCACGGACATAGGCACCGATGGTATAGCGGTCGCCGGGAGCCATGGTATAACGGGCTGTATCCAACATAATCGAGCCGCCCACTGGCAACACTTTGACAGACATCACAGCTGTCTGGTCCTTGTATGTGACCTTAATTTGGGTATCGCCGGCTGCCTTGGCATTCACCTGATATTTTGCCCCGCGGGAATCGTTGCCGTCCTGAAGCGCGACGGTAGCAATATTCGGGTTCAGGCTTTCCACTTTCAAGTTGGCGGTATCGTTGTTGCCCCGGACAAGGAACTGGTATGCACTGACATTGCTGACCATATTGACAGAGCTGGTATCCAGACGGAGCGCAGGTGCCGGCTGGGTAACGGTGACACTCGCGGTACGGGTGCTTTGGGCACTGAGAACCCGCTGCATAACACCAAGGCAGTTATGTACGGCAACAACACTGTAACTGTATTGGCCAGTCGGTGCGGTCGTATCCGTAAAGGAAAGCTGGTCAGTGGAACCGATCACCTGCCCAGTACCATTGCTGGTATAGCGGTAAATATTATAGCGGTCTGCATTGGGCACGGCATTCCAGCGCAGTTCAACCTGACTGCCCTCTTTGACTGTTTGCAGCCCGGTAATGGCTGGGGTATCCAGCGTGGTAACATTACAATCCCGTACATAAACAACATTCACATCGGTATTGCCGGCTTCCGTAGCAGTCCCGGCCATTTTCGAGCGGAAGGTGTACTGCCAAACATCCGACAAAATGCCCATGCCTTTGAGTTCCTTGCGCTGGGAAAAATCGGCGCTTTCGTTATCGGGATACGCGTACCAAATGGGATAATTGCGCGCACGCAACACATTCAAGTCCATT
Source organism: uncultured Eubacteriales bacterium (assembly GCA_949741605.1). Taxonomy (GTDB): domain Bacteria; phylum Bacillota; class Clostridia; order Oscillospirales; family Acutalibacteraceae; genus UMGS1071. The sequence continues at coordinate 1,167 of CATJNB010000102.1, forward strand.
TTCCGGAATAACACCGTAATCGAATAAACCATGGGACGGTACCCGGCCTGCTCAATCCGTTCACAGAACGCCACGGCAATATCCGTCAGCTGCTGCTTGGAGAGGCTCTGCATTTGGGTTGTTTCCATGTCAAAAGCAATGGGCAGGGTCATTTTATCTGCATACTGCGGGATATAATCCCGGATGGCACGCAGGACATAATCCGCTTCCTTCCTTGCATCCTCAACGGTTTGGGCATAGCTGAAGTGGTACAGCCCAAACGGAATCCCCGTTTCCACAGCGCCCTTGACATTCGCGGCAAAGGTAGCGTCTACTTGATTGGGGTAATTTTCCCAGCCGTAAGACGAGCGGATAATCGCAAAATCCACGCCCTGTGCTTTGACCTTGTCCCATTCCACAGGCTTACGCATATTATTATGGGTAGAAATATCAATGCCGACATAGAAGCCGACCGAGGCAGTACAGCGGATCGTTTCGCCGGTGTTGCTGGTAACAGTGATGTATGCCTGCCCCATGCGCTTGCCGGTAATTTTACCGTTCGCGTCCACGGTCGCGATACTTTCATTTTGAGATTTCCATGTACCGTTTTGCACCGGGACATCCAACACAGCCTGTACGCTCTCCCCGACCTTCATGCTGAAGTTGGTGCGGGTATTGGCGATAATGCCCCACGGAGCGGGGGCTGGCGTGGTAGGGGTGGTCGTTTCAGCGAGTACGGCAACCGGCTCGTCCGAGGCTTCGTCCTGCCACATGATGTGCGTGGCGGGGGGTTCCTCCTGCGCGAAAACCGTCATGGGGATAGCAGCAGCCACCATCAGGGCGGAAAGCAGCGCCGCGAGAACCTTTCTCTTTTTCATATGATTTCTCCTTATTGTTGAAATTCCATTGCCAGCCCTGCGTTTTTGAGATCCGGCAGGCAGGCAACAGCGTCACAATTTGGCGTGACATCTTTTTTATTATAGCACAGTATTCCGGAAAAAGATAGATGAAAAGGAATAAAAATCTTGTAAGATTTTGTCAGATGTCACACAAATCAACGCTCCTGCATAGCTTGTACTACAAGGACAAACCACCTTGTAAACCATCCAGAAAGGAGGGAGAGAACATGTGCTGGATGACATCATGCAGAGGCTGCGGGTGCCGGGCAAACCGGTGCAACAGCTGGAACTCTTGCGGGTGTGGCTGGAACCGTACTTGCGGCTGTGGGTGCCGCTGCAATCAAAACTGCGGCAATCTGGGCTCCTGCAACAACTCCTGCTTCAATAACACCCAAACCAACTGGGAACCTGCCTGCGGCTATGCTGACGAGATTGCCTGCGAGCCTTGCGGCTGTGGGTGTGGCAACGACTAACCCCTAATCCATTCAACCCCATAGAAAAAGCCATCCTGCCCACCCAGCAGAATGGCTTTTCGTTTTTTAAGAAAGGGAAGCAGACAAAATCTCGCGTGCCTGCTCCTCAAACCCCGACACGCACAAAATCACCACATCGCCATGCACCAGCACAACCGGATGGTCGAGCTTTGGGATTTCGGCGGGCTGATAGTCCTGATAGACCGTTTTTTGGGCCTGTACCCGTTCCCGTACAGCCTGTTCGATCCGTACGGCGGCCGCGCTGTCCGTGGCTTTCCAGACGGAAACCTCATCCACGGTTGCGCCTCCAGTGCCGACATAGACCGCAGCTTCCCTGACATCTTCAGGAGCAATCTCATACAAACGCATGGCAACATCGGTTTCAATGGGCGAAAGGGGATCGGAAAAAGGGATACCCTGACTGAGCTTTTGGGCGGTGTCCGCAACGGAAAAATCACTGGTTTTTGCAGCGCACCCGGCAAACACAAGCGCCACAGCAGTCAAGAGAAAAAGGGCTGCTTTTTGTTTCATGGTTACACGGTACTCCTTACAGGTTTTGTCTTAAATAATCGAGCCACTTCATGCAATAGTTGCGGTTTGGATGCACGCCATCGGAAGCAGCGTTATTCGGCAGGTTGCCGTTTGCATCCTGCAAAGCGGAAGCGACATCCAGATAAACCGCGCCTTTCTGTGCGGCTAACTGTTTGAGTTGATTATTATATTCCCGGATGCGGGCATTATTGACCTGATTTTCATTGCGGTCCGAAACAGCCTTTGTGACCGGGAAAATCGACTGCACATAAATCGTGGCATCCGGCTGGCGCTGGCGTACTGCGTCAATCACCTTGCCGTAATCCGTCACAAACGCGCTGCCGGCAGACCATCCCAGTTCATTCTCACCGAACATCAAAAGGACTTTCCCATAAGACTTGCCTTTCAGCTCATCAATCACAGGTACGGAACCTTTCGCCGTTGGTTTTGTAAACACAGTGCGTACTGTAAGCCCCACACGGTAATAAAAATCAGCATTCCCTGCGCCGCCATACGTATACAAATCCTCCATCAAAGAATTTCCTACAAATACCGCATCATCAAAGACCCGGTCGCTGGCATTAGACGGTGGTTTGGATGTGGGTTTTGAGGAAACCACTGCCGAAGAAGGTGCAGAAGACGCAGGTTGTGACGGTACTGCGGATGCCGCGGCTGGTTTGGAAGATACAGCTGAAGAAGGGGTTTGAGAGGATGGTGGGACAGAAGGCTCTGACGGCGGCTGGGATACCAGCGCGGAAGACAGGGAATCCGACGAGAGTACCAGACTGGGTAACGGCTCAGAGGAGGATACACTCTGCGTCATATGGCTGGAACTGCCTGCCGCTGATGATGCAGGCTGGGGATCAAACTGGCAGGCACTAATCATCATGGCAAGGATGATCCCGCCGGCCATTGCAAAAGCGGCTTTAGGCACCATACGATGAAAGGTTTTCTTGTGAGGGTTTTGCTTCATTCAGACAATACTCCTTTTTCAAATATTGGAACACTCCCACAGCAAGTTTTATGGGCAGGTTCTTCTTTCCGACCGTCTGCCCTGTTGTGCAAAGACGGTACTGATTCAGTATATCACAAATCCCGGATTTTTTCACCTTACATTTCCGTGAATTTCTTCTCACCAATTTGTAATGATTTCCCGCAAATTTCACCATTTTTGTAATAACTTTTTGTATTCTTCCATCGCGTATGGGGAGGATCATGACGTGCCATCATTCGTTTGTCACATTTTCAGAAAAACAACTCCCTGCCCTCAAAAATCTTGTACGATCCTCCAGCCTGATTTTTCCTTGTAACATGTTGTCACTTGCAGGAGGATTTGATATAATCAATATAGTTTCCAAACCCTTTCTTCCCAAACTAGGGTTTGCAGTTTTGGAAAGGCGTGTTTGCATGTGAATAAAACAAAAAATAATAAGGCTGCGGCGGTCATTGATATTGGTTCGAGCCTTGTAAAAATGAGAGTGTGCCAGTGCAAAGAGGATCAGATTGCCACGCTCGATGAGCTGGAATGCCCCATCCGTATTGGCCATGAAGTCTTCCATTTTGGCGCGGTCAGCCCTGATTGCCTCAACGACCTGGTCCGTATCCTGCGCGGTTTTCAGAAGGTCATGCGGGAATATGATGTCAAGGATTACAAGGCTGTGGCCACCACCGCCCTGCGTGAAGCGAAAAATAAAAGTTTCATCATCGACCAGATTCGTGTGCAGACCCACATGGAAGTCGAAATTTTTGAGGACAACCAGGAAAAAACCCTGATCTATTCTGCGGTGATCCATGCACTGCGTAACGAGATGCAGTCGGCTGCCACCCTGATTTCCCATATTGGCACAGGCTCGGTCGGCTTTGGCATCTTTGACGGCCAAAACCTTTGCTTCTCCCAAAATGTTTCCATTGGTGCGCTCAAGCTGCATGACGTGTTAGGCAGCGTACAGGAGCATACCACCGATTTTTCCAGCGTGGTGGAGGAATACCTCAACGCCCTGCTCGGGCGCATCACCCTTCCGGTTGCACATAAGTCCATCGATACAATTGCCGTCACCGGTGCGGAGATCGAAACCATTGCTAGGCTCTGCAACGCCCCTTTGGAACAGGAGGTCTACCGGATCAAGCCGGAGAGCATTACCAACCTCTTTAAGAGCATCCGCGCGCTGTCGCCAGAAAAGATCAGTTCACGCCACCGCATCAGCGAAGCACAGGCTGAAATGCTCTATTCCGCTTTGGCGATTTATGTGCGGCTCTCCAAAATGACCCAGGCAAAACGCATCCTTGCCCCGCGCATTGACCTGTGGGACCCGCTTTGCCAACAGATGCTCCTGCCGGATACGAAAAAGGAATATCTGGATGCCGTGGAAAACCATGCCGTAGCGTGTGCAAAAACCTTTGCAGAACGCTACCATTGCGGGCTTGAACACGCACAGGCGGTATCGCAGTATGCCTGCGGGATTTTCGACTGCCTCAAAGATCTGCACGGCCTGAACCAGCGCCACCGTATGATCCTGCGCCTGGCTGCCATGCTGCATGACTGCGGCTATTTTGTGGACGCCAAGTACCATTTGGAAAGCACCTTTGGGCTGATCCAGAATATTGATATCTGCGGCGTGACCTACGAGGAAATGCTCATGACGGCTTATGTGGCGCGTTTCAATGAGCTGGAAACCCCGAACTATGATGACCTTGATTTTATTCACATCCGCGAGGAACAAAAGGTGATCTGCTCAAAACTCGCGGCCATTTTCCGCGTGGCAAACTCGCTGGATAAATCTCAAAAACAGAAAGTTCAAACCTTTGAAGTCAGGCTCGCCGAGGAAGCCTTATGGATTACGATACAAAGTGGGGAAAAATTCTGTCTGGAACAGTGGGCGTTTGAATTATGCTGCCCCTTTTTCAAAGATGTGTTCGGACTTGCGCCATGCCTGACCGTCAAAAACAACCTGCTGTAACCCTGTAAACCCGCTGTGAAAGGACTGTCGTTTATGGAAAAAGCAAAATTCCCCTATATCAACCGGGAGCTTAGTTGGATTGATTTTAATGCCCGCGTACTCGAGGAGGCTTATGAAAAAGAAAACCCCTTAATGGAACGCTTCCGTTTTCTCGGGATCAGCGCCTCAAACCTCGACGAATTTTTTATGGTACGGGTCGCCGGGGTACGCGCCCAGGTCCATTCCAAATACCACCATCCTGACGCTTCCGGTATGACCCCCTCCCAGCTGTTCCCGATCCTCAAGGACAAAATCCATGATTTTATGAACCGCCAATATACCTGTCTGTACCGTTCCATTTTACCTGCCCTGCAAAAGGAAAACATCGCTTTCCTGACACCAAACGAGATGTCCCGCGAACAAAAGCGTTTTATTAAACAGTATTTTAATGAAGTGCTGTTTCCGGTCCTCACCCCGTTAGCCGTGGATACCAGCCGCCCATTCCCGCTGCTGGCAAACAAAAGCCTGAATATCGCGGTACGGCTTGGGGACGAAAAAGGCGAATCGTGCTTTGCTGTGGTACAGGTCCCATCGATTTTATCACGCTTTTTGGAATTGCCTGCTCCTGTGGAGGGCGGGAAAGCGTTCGTGCTGCTCGAGGATATTATCATCGACCAGATCGCGCAGCTCTTTGAACTGCATGAAATTAAAGCCTGCACCCTGTTCCGCCTGACCCGCAACTCGGATATTGACATTGATGAAGAAGCCGAGGATCTTCTGGTGGAAATGGTAAAGTCCATTAAAAAGCGCAAACGCGGGCGTCCGGTACGGGTAGAAATCTTGCAGAAAAGCGACCGGGAAACCCGCAATTTTTTAAGCGACATGCTCAAAATCAAAGAGGATGAAATTTATGAAGTCCCCGGCCCAATTGACCTGACGCTGTTCTCCAAATTTGCCAATCTCCCCGATTTCTCGCACCTATGCTTTCAGCCGATTGTACCGGTCTACCCGCCTGCTGATTTCGTCAGCTACCCCAGCCCTTTTGATGCCATCCGCGCCAAAGACCGTCTGCTGCATCACCCCTACGAAAGCTTTAAATGTGTGGTCGATTTTGTGCGCGCCGCCGCCGACGATCCCGATGTGCTTGCCATCAAGCAGACCCTCTACCGGGTCAGCGGCAATTCTCCCATTGTCGCTGCGCTGATTAAAGCTGCGGAAAACGGCAAACAGGTTACTGTACTGGTAGAACTCAAAGCGCGTTTTGACGAGGAAAACAACATCATCTGGGCCAAAAAACTCGAGCAGGCTGGCTGCCATGTCATCTATGGGCTGACGGGCCTGAAAACCCACTGTAAAATTTTACTCGTCGTGCGCCGCGAGGAAGATGGCATCCGGCGTTATGTCCATATGGGTACGGGCAACTATAACGACTCCACAGCCAAAATTTATACGGACGTCAGTATGTTTACCTGTAAAGAACCCTACGGTATGGACGCATCCTCCCTGTTTAACGTCCTGACCGGATATTCGCGCCCGCCGGAATATTATAAATTCGTGGTTGCCCCGCATGGGATGCGCCACTTCTTTACCCACATGATCAAGCAGGAAATCCAGAACGCCCAGCAGGGACTGCCTTGTGGGATTGTGGTCAAGGTCAACTCCCTTGTGGACCCTAAATTGATTGCCCTGCTTTATAAAGCGTCACAGGCGGGGGTGCCCATCCAGCTGATTATCCGGGGGATCTGCTGCCTGACGCCGGGAATCCCGGGGGTGAGCGACAAGATCACTGTACACAGTATTGTTGGCCAGCTGCTGGAACACAGCCGGATCTTCCGGTTTGAAAATGCCGGCAACCCCAAGGTTTACATGGGCAGCGCCGACTGGATGCCCCGCAACCTGGACCGCCGCGTCGAACTGGTATTCCCAATTGAGGAGCCAGACCTCAAGCAGCGCGCTTTCGAAATGCTTGACCTGATGCTGCGCGATACAGTCAATACCCGTGTCCTGCAAGAGGACACCACCTATGTGCCAATCAGCAAACGCGGAAAAACAGCGGTCGATGTGCATGAGGCGTTTGCTAAAATGGCGCAGCAGGAAGCGGACCGCCTCACAGATGAGGATTGGAGTACCGGATTCCATCCGCGCCAGAAGCCTGATCTTGATATTTCATAATGTACTATCTTTTAGGAGGTTTTTCCCATGAAACGAATCGGTATCCTGACAAGCGGAGGGGACTGCCAAGGACTCAATGCAGCCATCCGTGGTGTTGGCAAAGCCCTGTACGGCCATTTTGGCGATAATGTTGAAATTTACGGCATCCGGGATGGCTACCGCGGGTTGATCCAGTGTGACTACTTTCCCATGTCGCCCCACGACTTTGCCGGTATCCTCACCTTAGGCGGTACGATCCTTGGCACATCCCGCCAGCCGTTCAAGCAAATGCGTGTGATTGGCAGTGACAATGTGGACAAAGTGGCGGCTATGAAAGCAACCTACAAAAAAATGCGTCTGGACTGCCTTGTTATCCTCGGCGGGAACGGCACCCATAAAACCGCCAATCTCCTGCGGGAAGAAGGGCTCAATGTGGTAACGCTGCCCAAGACCATTGACAATGACTTGTGGGGCACAGACATGACGTTTGGGTTCCAAAGTGCGCTGGAAATCGCCACCAATGTCCTCGACTGCATCCATACCACTGCCGACTCGCACAGCCGTATTTTTATCGTGGAGGTCATGGGGCACAAAGTTGGCTGGCTGCCCCTGTATGCGGGCCTCGCCGGCGGTGCAGACGTCATCCTCATCCCGGAAATCCCTTATCAGATTGATGCGCTGGTGGAAAATATCCGTGTGCGCGACTACCTGAAAAAACGCTTCTGCATCCTCGCGGTTGCCGAAGGCGCCATCTCGCAGGAGGAGGCGAAAATGTCCAAAAAACAGTTCCGGGAGAGCCGTTCGCATATGCATTTCCCTTCTATTTCCTACCGCATCGCCAAGGAGATCGGCGAACGCACTGGACGGGAAATCCGTGTCACGGTCCCCGGCCATTTCCAGCGCGGAGGCGCGCCCTGCCCAGCTGACCGTGTGTTAGCCAGCCGCTTTGGCACCGCTGCTGCCCAGCTCATCCGCGATGGTAACTTCGGCAATATGGTCGCTTTACGCAATGACCAGATTGTCCCCGTTCCGCTGGAGGACGTTGCTGGCAAACTCAAAACCGTCCCTGCGGACCTCGATGTGATCCAGTCTGCCCGCGACCTTGGCATCCATTTTGGCGACACGAACGATACCTTGCCCCGTTCCAAAAAATCGAAATCCTAAGCAAAAAGCAGGAAATCCATACAAAAGATTTCCTGCTTTTTATTTTTCGGTATCTGTACGGCTAAGCGTAATCTGATGCCGGAATTTTTCAAAAGTTTTGTCCCCGATTCCGGTCACGTTTTTCAAATCCTCCAGACGTTCAAAACTGCCGTTTGCCTGCCGGTATTCTACAATGCGTTTTGCAAGAACTGGTCCAATCCCCTGCAATTCCTGAAGCTCCTCCTCAGACGCTTGATTGATATTCACAAGCCCCATCGTATCGGTCTGGCCAATGCCAGAGCCTCCGTCAGTGAGTATCACAATCGGGCTTGGCTCCTGCACAAACAAAAACGGGTACGCAACGACCACAGCCCCCAGCAGACAGGCGATCCCAATGAGGATATACAGCAGATCGTTTTGCTCTTTCTCCCGCATACCATTGTCTCCTTACAGCAAATGCCCTAAAAAATCGGTAAAATACCGGGGAAGCTCACTGGTAATTTCGAGATACCTCCCCCCCGACGGATGCAAAAAACCCAACACCTTTGCATGCAGGCATTGCCCCTGAAGCGACGTGATGACCTTTTTCACACCATAAACAGGGTCACCCGCCACAGGATGCCCCAGATAGGCCATATGTACCCGGATCTGATGGGTACGCCCGGTTTCCAGACGCAGCTGTACGTGGGTAAACCCCCGGTAACGCGCCAAAACCTGATAATGCGTTACAGCCGGGCGTGAATGCTGTACAGTGACGGCCATTTTCTTGCGGTCCGACGGATGGCGGCCAATGGGTGCGTCAATGCTCCCGTGATCTTCTTTGAGGTTTCCATACACCACAGCCTCATAAATCCGGGTAAACGAATGATCCTGAATTTGTGCCGCGAGCGACTGGTGTGCGCGGTCATTTTTCGCTACCATCAAAAGGCCGCTGGTATCTTTATCAATGCGGTGGACAATCCCCGGGCGCACCACGCCGTTGATCCCGGAAAGCGTATCCCCGCAATGGTACAAAAGGGCATTGACCAGCGTACCGCCCGGATGCCCCGGCGCCGGATGCACCACCATGCCTTTTGGCTTATTGACCACCAGAACATCTTCGTCCTCATACCGGATATCTAAGGGAATCTGTTCGGGTTCCACCGCCAAAGCGACTGGCTGCGGCACCTGAATCTCAATTTCGTCACCCGCGCAAAGCTTGGTACTTTTTGCAAGAGCTTTCCCCTGTTTGGTCACAAACCCGCACTCGATCCACTTCTGTGCTGCCGAACGGGTCGTTTCCGGCACCGCCGCGCTCACAACCCTATCCAACCGTTCCCCAGCCTGCTCCTCACTCACCTGTACTACCACGGTCTCCCGCTCGTCTGGTTCCAAAAAGCCTGCTGTCATTTTGTTTCCTCCTGCTTTTCCTCTGGTTTGGTTCCTTTTTTCCGGGTTTTATTGGAGAAAAAAATCACGTAAACCACCATGCTGATGGTCCCAAGAGTGACTAAAATATCCGCAAAGTTAAAGACCGGCGGGAAAAATGACACATGGATATAATCCGTTACAAAATGCCCTTCATTCACAATCCGGTCGATCAGGTTGCCCACGCCCCCTGCTACGATCAGGATGGATGCTGTGTAGGACATCCAATTGTGTTTTTTATACACAAACAGCCCTGCAATCAGCACCGCACAAACCACAGACGTCGCAATCAGGAAAAACCATGTTTTCCCTGCCATCATCCCAAAGGCTGCCCCAAAATTCTGTACATACCGAAAATCCAGCAGCCCCGGGATGACGGTCACGACCCCCGCCCCGGGCAATACGTTTGTCACCAGCACTTTAATCAGTTGATCCGCTGCCACCAGCGCCCCCATCACCAAGAGCGAAACCACTCCCATTACCATATCCGACCTACCTCCAAAGTTTCATATCCAACGATCAAAAAAAGGCGCAGCTAACAAAGCCCGCCTTTTTGTTTTCTTTTAGTCCAAATTGGCCGCGCAATGGGCGCACACATCGGGATACCGGGAGTCCTGCCCAACGGTACTGCTGTACGTCCAGCAGCGCGCGCATTTTTCCCCTTCCGCACGTCCTACGGTGACCGAAACCTCCGGCATATCTTCGCTGGAAAATTCCCCTTTGCCGCCGCGGGTCACTTCAACCTGCGACACAATCATGACAGTTGCCAGCTCATTCTGCACAGATTCCACAAAATCATAGGCTTCGCCGTCGCAGAAAATCTGTACTTTCGCATCCAGAGACGCACCAATCACTTTCTGGTTGCGCGCAATCTCCAAAGCCTTTTTCACGACATCGCGCAAGGCATGGATGCGGTCCCAGCGGGCAGTAAATGCCTCATCCGCATCTACGCCAGTCAGAGACGGCATCTCGTTAAAAAGTACACAACGGGCATCTGCGGATGTATCATGTTTCATGGTACGCCAGATTTCATCCGACGTATAGGCCAAAATCGGCGCAATCAGACGGGTCATATGATCCAGAATCAGGTACATGGCGGTCTGGGCTGCCCTACGCTGTTTGCTGTCCTCGCGTTCTACATACAGACGGTCTTTAATGACATCCAAATAGAAATTCGATAAATCCACCACACAGAAATTGTGAATAGCATGGTACACCTGATGGAACTCAAACGTATCATATCCACGGCGCACCTTGGTGTTCAGTTCGTCGAGCTTATGCAGCGCCCAGCGGTCAATCGGGAGAAGCTCTGCAAACGGCAAAGAATCCGTATCCGGGTCAAAGCCATGCAGGTTCCCTAAAAGGAAACGGGCAGTATTGCGGATTTTCCGGTAAGCATCCGAAAGCTGCTTCAAAATCTCCTTGGACATGCGGATATCGGCATGGTAATCCGACGATGCAACCCACAAGCGCAGAATATCCGCGCCATTTTGCTCAACAATCTCCTGCGGCAAAATGCCATTGCCCAGCGATTTTGACATTTTCCGGCCTTCGCCATCCACAACCCATCCATGCGTCACAACGGCCTTATAAGGCGCCTTGCCCCGGCACGCTACGGATGTCAGAAGGGAGGACTGGAACCATCCGCGGTACTGATCCGCACCCTCCAGGTACAGGTCAGCCGGCCAGTGCAGCTCGTCCCGATGTTCGCACACCGCTGCATGGCTAACGCCGGAATCAAACCAGACATCCATGATATCATGCTCTTTATTAAAATGGGTCCCCCCGCATTTCTCACAATGGATCCCGTCAGGCAGAATATCGTCCGCCGAACGCTCATACCACAAATCCGAGCCTTCCTTGCGGAACAACTCCGCTACTGCCAGCATAGCAGGTTTGGAAATCAAGGGTTCGCCGCAGTCCTTGCAATAGAAAATCGGGATCGGCACACCCCAACGGCGTTGCCGGGAAATACACCAGTCTTTTCGGTCAAGCACCATGGAGGTGATACGGTCTTTGCCCCATCCCGGGATCCATTCTACCGTATGGATCGCATCGACGGCTTCCTGTTTGAAGTCTTCCACCGAACAGAACCATTGCTCGGTTGCGCGGAATAAAATCGGGTTTTTACAGCGCCAGCAGTGCGGATACTGGTGGATAATTTTCTCCATCGCAAACAGCATCCCCGTCTCCTCGAGATGCTTTGCAATGGCTTTGCTTGCCTCATTGGTGGTCAGGCCCGCAAACTGCCCGGCATCGGCAGTCATTTTCCCGTGGTTATCCACCGGCACCAGAATCGGCAATTCGGGATACGATCCATGGCACACCTCGTAGTCCTCGACACCATGTCCGGGCGCAGTATGCACACAACCAGTACCGCTTTCCAGCGTCACGTGGTCACCCACAATCACCAAGGAATCCCGGTCAAGGAAAGGGTGTCTTGCCACCATGCGCTCCAGCTGCTCTCCTGTGAGCGTACCCAGAACCCGGTACCCGGTTTTGCCCGCAGCTTCCATCGCCTTCTCGTACAGAGCCTGTGCCATCACATAATATTCCCCTTCGCATTCGATCAGCGAATAGGTAAATTCCGGCCCCACACAAATCGCGACATTGCCCGGCAAAGTCCAGGTGGTGGTGGTCCAAATAACAAAATAGGTTTTGGCAAGGTCTGCGCCCAAAGCGGACAGCAGGCCCTTGTCCTCCTTAACCGGGAATTTCACATAGATCGAATAGCAGGGGTCTTCCGCATATTCGATTTCAGCTTCGGCCAATGCCGTCTCACAGTCGGCACACCAATACACCGGCTTGAGACCCTTATAAATATATCCTTTGGTTGCCATCTCAGCAAAAATTTCGATCTGGGTAGCCTCAAATTCTTTATTCAGGGTGATGTACGGATGATCCCAGTCACCGATGCCGCCCAGCCGCCGGAACTGCTTGCGCTGGTCCTCGAGATAGCCAAGGGCAAATTCCCGGCAAATTTCACGCAGTCTGACATCAGAAATGGTCGTCGAATTGCCAACCCCAGCTTTTTTCCGGGCTTTGAGTTCCGTCGGAAGGCCATGGGTATCCCATCCGGGCACATACGGCGCCTGAAATCCCGCCATATTTTTATACCGTACAATAAAATCCTTGAGCGTTTTATTCAAAGCTGTACCAAGGTGGACATCGCCATTGGCATACGGCGGACCATCATGAAGCACATACAAAGGTTTACCCTTGTTTTTTTCCATGAGAGTTTCATAAATGTGGGCTTCTTCCCACTCCTTTAACAGGTCTGGCTCCCGTTTTGGCAGGCTGGCCTGCATAGGGAAATCCGTTTTCGGGAGGTTGAGGGTCTTTTTATAATCTTGCGGCATGGGTAGTTGCTCGCTCCTTCCAGTTATTTTCGGTTCCGCCGGAAAATCCCTACTGGGGATTCCGCTTCGGAATTAATATCATAATCATCGCCGAACTTCAGGACATTGTACCGCAGATCCGCCGGCAAGACTGGGTCTGTGGGTTCCTCTTTCGGTTCAGGCTCATTGTCATTTAATGTGAAGCTTTGGGTATCCGCCTCATCCACATCTGGCACCTTTACCACAGCGGGCAATTCTTCCGTTTTCACTGGCTCCAACGCTTCCCTTGGCCCCGGCTGGATGGGTCCTGCATCGGCAGGCGGCATGGCAGCGACAACCGGGGCCGGGGACGCTTCTGGCGGGACGGTTTCCATCGCAGGCACCGCAACCGGCGGTGCAGCGTCAGGCATTGTAGCAGGAGGCATCGGCGGGGGAGTGAACACCTGCGTATCTTCCTGCTGCACAGGATCCGGAGCCTCGGCCGGGATCACAACCGGCGGGTTTGCGACCACCCCGGATTTTTTACATGGCAGTGCATTAATCAGCGTCAGATGCTCTTTATACATATCAAGCAGTTTGGAACGGAAATCCGTAACCGCCTGACGGATCTGGTCGAGTTCGGTTTTCTGTTCTAAAATTTCCGCCTCAGCCGACGACACAATCCGTTCGGCCTTGAGATTGGCGTCTTTTAAGATGATCTCTGCTTTATGGCGGGCTTCGCGGATCGAAGCCTCGCTGAGTTTCTGGGCGCTGATGAGGGCATTTTTAATTTCATCGGCATCCGTCTGGTACTTATCGACATTCGCCTTCAAGGTTTCGTTCTCCTCCCGAAGACGCTCATTTTCGGCAGTAAGGGCATCGTTTGTTTCCTTCTGTGCGATATTTTTCTGGATCAGAAGATCATAGGAATCTTTCACCTCGTCGATAAAATCATCCACATCTTCGGAACGGTATCCGGAAAAGTTCGACTTCCGGAAACTGACATTAATAATATCATTGAGTGTAAGCATCACCAAAGCCCTCCTAGTGTCGGTTTAACGGTTAAATATATTTTTTGATCACAAGATGGAACCTGCCTTTTTTGGTAGCCGTGCCAACCGAATCCAACAAAAAACGCCCTTTGCCGCGAATAGAAAGCTTGTCTGTGCTCTGAACCATCTGCGACGGTACTGTGACCGTCTGATGATTGAGCATCACCAAGCCTTCCCGAATCATGGCCGCTGTTTTTTCCCGGCTCAAATGGGTACATACTGCCGCCACGCAGTCCAGACGCAGGGACGATACAACCCCCGGGATCTCGAGCATTGGCCGGGGCGGCGGCAAGGGCATCCGAACCCCTTCTTCGGCCCTGACCCCAACGCGCCCGATTTTTTCCACCTGCCCCAGAAGGTACCCCGCAATCTCCTCTTTCACAAACGCTACGGCTCGTCCGGGCTCTATGAGGATATCCCCAATCGCGTCGCGGCGAACGCCATGGGAAAGCAAAGCACCCAAAAAATCCCGATGGTTCAGGCAATCCTGCACACGGAACGTGAAGGTAAGCGCCCGAATCGGGAACCAGTCAGCAATTGGGTCGAGGAAATCGGGGAACACACCAAACAGGTTGCGTTCAGCATCTGGATACCCGCCCCAGAGCAGTGTGTGGGAGAGCTTTTGCGAGGCGGCAAAGGACTGTGCCATACTGGTTTCCCGCTCATCGAGAAACCCAACAAAGCCGGTCTGGTTATGCGCCAAACAGAGGCCAGCTGCATCTGCCAAACGGGCATAAAGCAGGCTGTCCCCTGTCTTTTTGGATGGTGTGTAAGGTGGTTTCACGGCGTGCTGCTGCACCTCCCAAACATTTCAGCACGCACACTTTCGTACGGCCTAGAAATACACCCCGCTGCTCTCCAGCTCATCGAGCAGGTCGTCGCCAGTCAGGTCCACGTTGTATGGGGTAATAATAAAGGTATCGGTTGCCACTTTTTTGATTTTCCCTCCATTGGCATAGGCCACACCGCTGAGGAAATCAATGATCCGGCGCTTAACCTCCTTGGAGGTCCCCTCAAGGTTCAGTACAACCGTATGGATTTTCAAAAGCTCGTCGGCAATCGCGCGGGTATCTTCCCCAAAATGCTCTGGTTTAAAGAGTACTACCTGCAATTGTGCGGTATTATGGAAATTCACAACCTTATTGCCCCCCTGACTGCTGGCTCCCGAAGAAGCCCTGCTTGATTCTCTGTAATGGCGGTCATCATCGAGCGGTTCATCCATACCGTCCTCGGACTGTGGGGCATCCTCATAATCCTCGTACTCATCCTCCGGGGGGTTCCACATATCTTTAAATTTCCTTACAAAGCCTGACATGATTTTTGCCTCCTATATCGTAAAATGATGTATGAGTATCCACAGTACGATCTCATACGCCCATCCGAGGAGGATAGGCCCGGGCTCCGAACAGTGCGGACCCAACCCGCACAATGTTAGCGCCCGACTCGATTGCTTCGGCATAATCGGCGGACATGCCCATGGATAAAAAATTCATATTAACATTATCTAATTTTTTAGCGCCGATGTCAATGAATTTTTTGTACATATTTGAAAAATAAGCTTTTGTTTCAGAAAGTTCATGGGTAGCTGGTGGAATCGCCATTAAACCCTGAATATCCAGGGCAGGAAGTTGTGCGATTTGCACAAGCAAGGATTCCAGATTTTCTGGCAGGACACCAGATTTGTTTTCTTCCCTGCCAATATTTACCTCAATGAGAATGTCCATCCTCTCGCCGCGCGCCGAGAAAACCTTCGAGATTTCCTGCGCGAGCTTCAGGCTCCCAACCGATTGGATCATTTCCACTTTGCCGGCCAGCTGGCGGACCTTATTGGTTTGCAGATGCCCGATAAACTGGCAATGACAATCGTTAAGATGCAGCGCCTCAAACTTGCTGCAAAGCTCCTGCACGCGGTTTTCCCCGATATGCGTAATCCCCAAAGCAATGCCGTGGTTGATCACTTCCACCGGTACGGTCTTGGTCGCGGCAAGCAGCGTGATTTCCTCTGGGGTGCGTCCGGCTTTGCGTGCGGCATCCTGAATGCGCCCCCGCACCACCTCATAATGTTCCTCCAGTTCGCGGCACCGCTCCAGCAGCTCCCGATCACTTAACAATTTTTCCGTCATACAAATCGCTTCCTCCCACAACAACCTCATCATACAGCGAAATCGTTGAATCGGTCATCAAATCTTTTTTCTCTTGTTCGTCCAATTCGGTCTTGCAAATCACATAGTTATTGCTGCTGAACACCGGGATAATTTCCACAAATCGAATTTCGCTCCCGTGCATCACATACACCCCGCGGACTTCCCGGGTGACTTCCGTTTCCACGCCTTCTTCGTCCTTAAAAACCTTGGTCATGGTCACAAACCGTACCGCGCGCTGGCTGACCCGCACCCCTTCATAAGTATCAATATTGAGCCGCATGGGTTCCTTACGGATATTCGCTAACGCGCTGTCCATATAGTTGCAGCGCAGAATCACCGCTGCTTCCGAATTCTTGTCCGCCTGATTGACCGCTACAATGCGGGCAGGGATTTCCATCGTAGTGGCAAACGGCATCTGAACCATAATCCGGTTGCCTTCCTTTAATTTTTCGGCTGTTTGCGGGGACACGACACAGGCCAGATACCAGTCAAAATTCTCGCATATTTTTCCGATCGCCTGTTGCGGTACATCGCTTGGCTGGATTTCTTTTTTCAAGTCTGCTACCGACAAGCTGCGTACATTCTCATACGAATACGCGGATTCATACCCGTCGGCATTGGCAATAAAGTATCCGGCTGCGGGGGTTGTGACCGTACCGGTTTTAGTGCCGCTGCTCCCCGACAAGGTGGAGATCTGGGTGGTCAGGGACTGGATGCGCGCGTCGAAATTCTCCACCTTCCCTGTAACAATCTGCCATTGGTTGAGCAGGGATAAAATATCCTGTTTTTTCTCCTGTACGCCCATACGGCTGCCCTCAGAATGATGTTCCAGCAGGTCATACAAATCCATATGGATCTGTTGGGTCAGGCTTTCCGGGCTAATCATTTGCACATTGCCGGGTTTATTCATTTGGGTCAGCTCATCGAGCTCTTGTTTCAATAATTTAGCCTGCTGCTCGGAAGCGGCGGCTTGGGTACTCGCATACACCGATGCGACAGTCCCCCCTTTGGATACCCTGCCTCCATCTTCCACCTCGTACGCCACAACCCCAGTGCTGTTTTTCGACAGGACGGTTTCTTTGCGAATCGCAATCCCTTCTGCCTGCACCGAGTCGGCAAGAGAGGCAAATACCGCTGTTTCTGTACGCACCTGTGAATAATTCGCCTGATAAATCTGATAGCCAATATAAGACAGCAGCAACACGGCAATCAGCAGGGAAATCAGGCGCCTTGCAATGGTACTATTCATAAACACGCTCCTCCCGGCACATTATCCCAGCATCTCCCAAACGATCTCCATAGCGGTGGGCAGCACATTCTCTTGCCCACATACGTCTGGATAAATCCAACGGATCGCAGGGTCACGGCGGAACCAGGTCAGCTGACGCTTTGCATATCGTCTGGTTTCCCGCTTCATCGTTTCCACCGCCTCCTCCAAAGGCACATCCCCAGCAAAATACGGCGCAAACTCTTTATAACCAATCGCCTGCCACGCCGTTTTTGCACTGGGATGCGCCAGAACCCCGCGGGCTTCCTCTAAAAGGCCGTTTTGCAGCATGTCGTCCACCCGCTGGTTAATCCGTTGATACAGGATCTGGCGGTCAGAAAAGTTCAGGCCAATCATACACACATGGTAGGGCGATGGATGTTTGCGCGAATCAGCCAGCTGCTGGGTCATGGTACGCCCGGTCACCCGGTAAATCTCAATGGCGCGGATCAGCCGGGGAAGGTTATGCGGGTCGATCCGGGCAGCCGAATCCGGGTCAAAGCTGGACAGCTCGTCCACCAGAGCCTGTTCCCCATGGATGCGGGCTTTTTCGGTAAGTTCCTCGCGTAATTTGGAATCGCGGTCATTTTCCGCAAAGCTGAGGTTCTCGAGCAGGGAGCGGACATACAGCCCTGTCCCGCCAACTATCACTGGGATTTTTCCTCTTTTATGGAGATCGAGAATACATGTGCGTGCCAGGCGGACATAATCGGCAACGCTAAATGTTTCCGACAAATCCAAAAAGCCCAATAGATGATGGGGCACCCCCTGCTGTTCTTCCGGGGAGGGCCTTGCCGTACCAATCGACATCTGACGGTACACCTGCATGGAATCGGCGGAAATAATTTCGGACTGTTTCCAGCGAGCAAGTTCGACAGCCAGAGCGGTTTTCCCTGACGCAGTCGGCCCTACTACGGCAATCACCGGGATCTGCTGCATGGCCCATCCTCCTTTCCCGGCACCGGATTTTTTAGATACCTGTTTAGTATACCATATCTGGTTCGCAATCGTTTATCTGAAATAGAAAACTGGATACATTTTCTCTCATCTATTAAAAAACATTCCAGAAAAGAAGAAAATATTGTTAGGTTCTTCCGAATTGTTTTTCCAAATCCTGTCGCTTTATCACAATCGAAACAGGACGTCCATGGGGGCAATAGCGGATTTCGGGATGTTCCTGAAGGCGTTTGGCCAAAGCCGCCAGTTCCAACGGGGCGCTGACATCGCCCGCCTTGACCGCCGCCCGGCATGCAATGTTATGATACAGCCAGTCGATCTGTTCACAGGTCAGGTCGGTTTTCGCACTCTCCAGATATCCTGCCATTTCCATCACCGCCCCGGCAAGATCGCCTTTTTCCAAAGCCAGCGGCGCACTGCGTACCAGTACGGTGCCTGCGCCAAAATCTTCGAGTTCAAATCCCGCTTCCGCAAACATCTCAAGGGCGTCGAGTACCGCTGCATATTCCTGTTTGCTCAGGGTAACCGTCACTGGTTCCAACAACATCTGGGCGCCTTGTGAAGACTGCTGTTCTTTGAGCTGTTCGTACAAGAGCCGTTCGTGAGCCGCATGCTTATCAATCAGCAAAAGCTCCTCGGAGTTGAGTTCCGCCAAGATATACGTACCAAACGCCTCGCCTAACAGCCGGGGTTCCTGCGTACTGGACAGGCGTACCTGCCCAGAAGGGGCCATCTCCTCTGCCCCTTCTGGCACAGGCCCATCCGAAAAAAATGCTGGCTGGGAAACGGGTGGTTTTTTAACGGAAACCGGCGTTTTTTGTCTTTCTGGGGGCTGCTTTGTAAAGGTATTTGATTTTACAGAATCGTTCAACATCGATGGCCCATCCCGAAATTCATCAGGAGCCTTTGGAAAAAAGACCGGCGGAGAACCTTTCGGTTTTGCAGGAAGATTGGGCGAAGCAGACAACGCTTGAGAAAAAGGGCTTTTCGCGGATGGTTTGGGATGTTTCATCGGATCCTTTTGGGGTGTTTCCAGCCGGATATTTTTCTGCTGGGATTCGGCAGGGAAAACCAGAGAAGCCGGCGTATCCCCCTCATTGAGAGCGGTTTTCACCCCATGATATACGGCGTCAAATACGGGACGTTCGTTAAAAAAACGCACCTCTAATTTTGTGGGGTGTACATTGACGTCCACGGCTTGGCATGACAATTCCAAGTGCAATATACACGCTGGAAATTTCCCAACCATCAGCGAACCTTTAAACGCTTCTTCTAAGGCAGCCATGACGGTACGGGTTTTCACACAGCGGCCGTTGATAAAAAATTGCTGCATACTGCGGTTCGGACGCGCCGCGCTTGGCTTACTAATAAAGCCAAATACCTTTACACCGTTAAGCTCATATTCCACTGGGATCAGTCCCAGCGTAAACTCCCTGCCATACACTGCGTATACCGCGGATTTCAAATTGCCGTCCCCGGGCGTGTGCAGCTCTTCTTTGCCGTCACGGAGAAACCGGATCGAAACTTCTGGGTGCGACAGTGCGATATGATCCAGCACCGCCCCTACTGCGCGGGATTCTGCGGCGTCGCTTTTCAGGAATTTCATACGTGCCGGCGTATTGTAAAACAGGTCGCGGATCACCAAGGTCGTCCCCTGCGCGCATCCGGCTTCTTCCCATACTTCCTGCTCCCCACCCGCAATCCGGTAATGCGTACCGGCTAATTCGTCCTGCGTGCGAGTGAACATTTCCACCTGTGCCATCGCCGCCACCGATGCAAGTGCCTCTCCCCGGAACCCTAGTGTGGAAATTTGATCGAGATCGTCCTGCTTTCGCACCTTGCTGGTAGCGTGGCGCAAAAACGCTGTGGGTACTTCCTGCCGGGCAATCCCGCTGCCGTCGTCGCTCACCCGGATAAAGGTCACGCCGCCATGTTTGATCTCAACTGTGAGTGCCGTCGCCCCAGCGTCAATCGAATTTTCTACCAGCTCCTTGACCACCGATGCCGGACGGTCCACCACTTCCCCAGCGGCGATCAGCTCCGCCACTTGTTTGTCCAATACTTCGATATGCGCCATCCACTTACTCCTTTCCCTTGGCTAACCTTGCCAGTTCAAACAGCGTATTCATACATTCAATGGGGGTGAGGGTATTGACATCCATCTTTTGCAGGCAGGTAATCAGCTCCTGATGCTGCGGCGGGGTAAACGTCATCTGTTCCAATTGCCCCGTTTCCTGTGGGGATGCTTTCCGGTTGCCCTTTGCGGCGGATACCGGCTGTCCCTGTTCGAGTTCCCTAAGGACCTGTTTGGCACGGGCTACCACCGCGTCCGGCACTCCCGCCAGCTTTGCCACCTCAATCCCAAAGCTGTCATCTGCGCCGCCTGGGATAATCCGGCGCAAAAAGGTAATATCATCGCCATTCTTTTTGACTGCGATATTGTAATTTTTGACCCCTTCCAATAAATCCTCCAGCTCGGTCAGCTCGTGGTAATGCGTAGCAAACAGCGTCTTTGCTCCCAATGTTTTGGGATTTGCCACGTATTCCAAGACGGCCCGTGCAATGCTCATGCCATCAAAGGTGGAAGTACCGCGCCCAATCTCATCGAGGATCAGCAGGCTTTGGCTGGTGGCATGCGCTAAAATGTCAGCCACTTCGGTCATCTCGACCATAAAGGTAGACTGCCCCGCCGACAGGTCATCCGACGCGCCAACCCGGGTAAAAATGCTGTCTACAATGCCAATTTCAGCATGCTTTGCCGGCACAAAACATCCAATCTGCGCCATCAGAACCAGCAGGGCAGTCTGGCGCATATAGGTAGATTTCCCAGCCATATTCGGCCCGGTGATAATCGCGACCCGGTTCTCCTTCTGATCGAGCAGTACATCATTGGGCACAAACGGCGCCCCCTTGAGCAGCGCTTCCACCACTGGATGACGGCTGTCTTTGAGGACAATCGACCCATTGGCCGTCATGAGCGGACGGGTGTAATGGTGTTCGATGGAGGTTCTTGCAAACGATACCAGCACATCAATTTGCCCAATGGCTGCCGCTGTCTGCTGCACCCGGTCCAGCTCGTCCGCGACAATCCCGCGCACATCCTCAAACAGCTCGGTTTCCAACCGTACCGACTTGTCATGCGCCCCCAAAATGCGCGCTTCCAGATCCTTGAGTTCTGGCGTGATGTACCGCTCACAATTGGTCAGGGTCTGTTTGCGGATATAGTCCGGAGGCGCTTTCTCCTTGTATGAATTGGAAATCTCAAGGAAATATCCAAACACCCGGTTATACCCCACCTTCAGCTTGGGGATGCCGGTGCGTTCCCGTTCCTTGGCTTCGAGTTCGGCGATCAGGGTTTTCCCATTGGTCATGTCACTTTTGAGCTGATCCAGCTCCTCGTGGTATCCTTTCCGGATCATGCCCCCCTCACGGATCGAGAACGGCGGGTCCTCCACAATCGCCCGTGCGATCAGCTCCCCAATATCCTCAAGCAGATCGATTTGTTCCATAAGGCTACGGGTCAGAGGAGCCTGCGACGACCCCAAAACCGCCTTCATCATGGGCAGCGCACGGACCGCTGCAAGCAGGCTACGCAGGTCCCGGGCATTGGCAGAGCCATACACAATCCGCGTCATGAGCCGTTCCATATCCGGGATACCGGAAAGCTGGCCGTAGATTTCATCACACAGCATGGGCTGCTTGACCCATTCCTCCACGCTGTCATGCCGCCGGTTGATTTGTGCCGGGCTGAGCAGCGGACGTTCCAGCCAAGTGCGGATCAGGCGTTTTCCCATCGGGGTACGGGTCTTGTCCAGTACCCAGAGCAAAGAACCCTTTTTCTCTTTGTTACGCATGGTTTCGAGCAGTTCGAGATTGCGGCGCGTGTTCCAGTCGATCCGCATAAATTGGGCCGCCGTATAACAATCCATCTGGTTCATGCGCTCCATGCCAGTACGCTGGGTCTTTTTCAGATACCACAGCAGCCCTCCCAGCGCGCACACAATTTCAGGGCGTTCCTCCAGGCCAAGGTCACACAAATCCTGCCGGAACTGTTCCACTACCCGCGTTTCCCCTTCCACATACGAATATGCCTGTTCCTCCAAAGCCTCTAGGGAAGCGTGCAGCTTTTCCGTGATAAACCGCGCAAGCCCTGCATGCTCCATCACTTCGGGATGAACCAGCACTTCTTTGGGAGAAAAACGCCCCAGTTCACTTTGCGCCTGACGCTCGATGTCATCCCATTCCGACGCCGCAAAACAGGTGGTATGCAGTTCCCCGGTGGAGATATCTGCAAAACACAGCCCCGCCCGGTTTTGATCCACATACAGCGATGCAATAAAATTATTGCGCGTTTCGTCGAGCATACTGGTTTCCATGACCGTCCCAGGGGTGACGACCCGCACTACATCCCGCCTGACTAACCCTTTGGTTTCCGCAGGATTTTCCAGCTGTTCACAAATCGCCACCTTATAGCCCTTGGCCACCAGCTTTGCCAGATAGCTCTCGCAGCTGTGAAACGGCACCCCGCACATGGGCGCGCGCGTATCCTGCCCGCACTCGCGCCCGGTCAGCACCAGATCCAGCTCCTGCGAGGCAATTTTGGCATCCTCATAAAATAGCTCGTAAAAATCCCCCAGCCGGAAAAAAACCAGGGTGTCGGGATGGTTGTTCTTGATTTCCAAATATTGTTTCATCATTGGTGACAAATCTGCCATGATATCCCCCATTTCACGTGTAAAACAGAAATGTGCAAACCTGCCGCAGTTGTCCGCAGCTGTTTTGCACACGTTCTTTCAAAAAATTCCAATCAGTGGCAGCCCGCACAGCTCGCGCAGGACCCCCCGCAGCTTTCTTCAGTTAAATCCGCAGTTTCGGGGTCTGCCCCGTCCACACACAGCGCCACAATCGCATTTACACGCTTGAGCAAAGCATCCATGCTTTCTTTGGCATGATTATACGCAATCATGTTTGGATTTTGCATGATCTCTGTATACACCTGCCGCAGTTCTGTATTGAGCCGCTGTAACTTTTCATCATCCCGGGGGTCTTTCGTAGCCTCGTTGTTGATCGCCATGCGCTTGAGGTTAAATTCCCCAATGGCATTTTGCAGTTCGGTATCGCCATCGCTGTTCTGCCGCGCCACCTGTAACTGCAAATACCGCTCGTCCTCTTGGATCGCCTTTCCCAGCTGCCGTGCCAATGCAATGATATCCATATGGATCGTCCTCCTATTTGGTTAAAATCGGTTCGCCTTTGAGTACCCAATTGTGCGACTCTGTTACCCTCACGTCTACAAACGACCCAATCAGGGAAGCATCGCCGCTGAAGTCACAATTGAGGTTGCCTTCGGTCTTGCCCGCCAGCAACCCGCGTTTTTCGTTGTATTCCTCTACCAGCACCCGCTGGACTGTCCCAAGGATACCCGGGCTGTTTTTCTCGGAAGTTTCCTCCTGTGCCGCAAGCAGCTCCTGAAACCACCGGGATTTTTCCTCGTGTGGTACGGGGTCGTCCATCGCAGCGGCGCGGGTCCCGGTACGCGGGGAATATAAAAAGGTAAACAGCGCAGTAAACCCAACCTGCCGCACCAAAGACACCGTATCCTGAAATTCTTCATACGTTTCTCCCGGGAACCCGACAATAATGTCCGATGTCAGGGTAATATCCGGCATTTTTTCCCGGGCATACTGCACCAGTTCCAGATACTTCTCCCGCGTATATCCCCGGTTCATCTCCCGTAGCACCCGGTTATTCCCGGCCTGAAACGGCAAGTGCAGGCTATGGCAAATGTGCTTGCTTTGCGCCATCACGTCCATTAGTTCATAGGTGGCGTCTTTGGGGTGGGAGGTCATGAAACGAATCCGGTAATCGCCCGGCACCGCATCCAAACGCCGCAGCAATTCGGCAAAACTGACAGGCTGTTCTAAATTCTTGCCATAGGAATTAACATTTTGTCCCAACAGCACAATCTCCCGGTATCCCTGCGCCAATAGCTGGCGGAATTCTTCCTCCACCGCCGCTGCCTGCCGGCTGCGTTCGCGTCCGCGCACATGCGGCACAATACAGTACGAACAGAAATTGTCGCACCCATACATCACGGTCAGCCACGCGCGGATCTCGCGGTCCCGCAGCACTGGTACGCCTTCGATGACCTCTTTTGTTTCTGCGCCGCGTTCAAAGACCCGTTTGCCCGTTGAGAGTACCCGGTACAGCATCTGCGGCAGGCGGTGAATCAGGTTCGTGCCAAATACTAAACTGACATACGGATAGCTTTTGCGGATTTTTTCTGCCACATGCTCCTGCTCCATCATGCACCCACACACGGCAATCAACATCGCGGGATGTTCCCGCTTGAGGTTTTTGAGGTTCCCCACGTTCCCATACACCCGGTACTCTGCATTTTCCCGCACCGCGCACGTATTAAAAATCACAAGGTCGGCTTTTGTTTCATCGTCCGTGAACGAAAATCCCATCTGTGCCAAAATCCCCCGGATTTTCTCACTATCGGAAACATTCTGCTGGCATCCATACGTACGCACCACTGCCATTGGGACTGCCCCTCGTGCCCGTACTGCCATGAGCTGTCCGGCTAGTTCGACACACTGTTCTTCCTGCAAAGATACCCCCTGCCTTTCGTAATTGATTCATAATGTTTCTCCGGCACCCGGTACAGCCACGGCAAATGCTTCCACACCTGCATGCGCCGTTTGAGTTCCGGGGAAGTCAAACGCCGGTCTGCTTCGAGCAGCCGTTCATAGCCCCCCTGTTTCATACAATCGCGGATATACCGCTGCCCCATGCCTTCAAAAAGGAGCTGCTCGACACACTGCATCACCGTTTCGGGAAGCTTCTGGTAGCGAAACAGCCGCACCAATTCCTCGTGCCTGCATTCCAAACGCACCCAGTCATACACCCGGATCATGGTGTCTACGAAATCAAAAATCTCTTTTCCCGTAATGGTGGTGCTGGGTGCCTGTGCAGGGGGTTCGCACGTTCCGGCATGTACCGGCACCGTAGGCGACTGCAAAACGGTATCGGCACTTAACAGGCACCGGAACAGAAATTCCTCCCCCACCCCATAGTGTACCCCTTCCCGGAAATGGATTCTTTCCTTTTCCAGAAAGCTGCGCCGCAAAAGGATTGCCCCAGGGGAAAGCAACAAAGTCCCGCGGATCATCTCGCAGGCAAAGTCGGCTCCGCGCTGGCTTTTGACCGCCGTACTGTTCACCCGGCGTTCCGCAGCACGTACCCCGCTGGCATTCATACATCCAAATACCACATCGGCCCCCTGAAGCGCGGTTTGCAAATATCCGGCTAAGTATTCCTGATACCGGTCTTTGGGCAGCAGAAATGTGACAAATTCCCCTTGTGCGCGCTGAAGCCCTGTATTCATTGCACTGGCTAAATCCGCATCACCATTGCGTACCACTCCGCCGCGGAGCTGTTTTTCCTGGTAAAGCTGGTACCCCTTTTGCAAAAGCGGCCCTTTCCAGCCCATATCCACTACAATCACTTCCGCACACATCCCCCGGGTTTCCCGGACTGCCTGCTCTAAAATCTCATCTATGTTCCCCTGTTCGTCCTGTACTGGGATAATCATGGAAACCTGTACCTGTCCCATATACCCGATTCCTCCCCATTTTCTTCCCAATGATCCCTTTTCTTCATTATAGCATATTTCAGGCAAATTCCAAAAAGATTTTCGTCAAATTTTTCAAAAATTTTACATTCCCTCTTTCTTCTCCCCCTGCGCTATGCTATAATAAAAAGGATATCGCAATCTCAATTTAGAGTACAGAAAGGAATCCCATCATCATGGATAAACATTTAATTGCCCAATTATCCAGCGAAATCCAGCAGCGCGTCGAAAAACAGATGGAAGCCGGAAAACTCCAGCGGATGCAGTCGTTTGCCGATGAGGAACAGAAAATGGATACCAACCGGATCTTAGCCTTTGTACTGGCAGAATCCAAGCTGTTCACGACCCTGTACACCACTGATTTCCTTTTGACCCTTGCGGAATATCAGGAAATGGATCAAAAATTAGAAGATGGCACGTTGGAAATGCCCACCCCATCCGAGGACCAAGCCTGCGAAGAAACTGCTGACTAATCCCACAGCCTCCCAGTTACGGGAGGTTTTTTTCATCCCCATGGCGCTGCCGCCGGGAAAAGACACACCCGCAATAATCCTGCCGGTACAGCCCATATTCTCCCGATAAGGTAACCGAGCGCTGATATCCCCCGCATTTCTTGAAGTCCGACGGCAACTGTGCTACCCCATATTCTTTGGCCAGACATTCTCCGATTTCATGCAGCTTCTGCGCGTTTTTATACGGGCTGATGGATAAGGTTGTGGTAAAGTAGTCAAACCCGCCTTTTTGTGCGAGTGCCGCCGCCTCACGCAGCCGCAGCTCATAACATCGGAAACACCGCTGCCCGCCTTCGGGTTCGTTTTCCAAGCCCTTGACCTGTTCGTAAAACCGGTCAGGCTCATACATGCCCTGTATCAGCCTGACCGGATGTTTCACTGGCAACTGTTCGAGTAACATCCGCTGTTCAGAAAGCCTGCGTTCATACTCCTGCTGCGGCGCAATATTCGGATTATAGTAAAAAAGGGTAATGGCAAAAAACTGTGATAAATATTCCAGCACATAACTGCTGCATGGGGCACAGCAACTATGCAAAAACAGCGTGGGCACGCGGTCTTTGGGCAGGTTCTCCAGCAGCCGGTTTAGCTCTTTTTGATAATTCCCCTGATTTGGTTTTCCTCCCATACGATCCTCCTGAATAAAAAAAGCCCCTGTAAAAGAGGCTTTCGAGTCTTACGCACCGGGCAAAGTATCCTGACGCAGTGCGTCGTTTTCTTCGGCGTGGCCAGTATAATTGGGCACAATCCGGTGGATGACCTGCATCATACGCACGTTATCGACCCCGGCATACTGGCGCAACTCGTCTATATCGCTGCGGAAGGTCTCCTCGCAGAACGGAATCGGCGTACCAATATAGATGAGTTCGTGGGCGGTTTTCTGTACCCCGCCTTCACTGTCCAAAAGCAGCTCCTCATAAAGCTTCTCTCCCGGACGCAAACCAGTATACTCAATCTTGATATCCACATCCGGCTCCAGCCCGGAAAGCTGGATCAAATTGCGCGCAAGATCTACAATCTTTACGGGCTGCCCCATATCCAGCACAAAAATCTCCCCGCCTTTTGCCATGCCTCCCGCTTGGATCACAAGCCTTGCGGCTTCCGGGATGGTCATGAAAAAGCGCGTGATATCCGGGTGCGTGACCGTTACAGGACCACCCGCCTCAATCTGGCGTTTAAACAGCGGGATCACACTGCCGTTGCTCCCCAGCACATTGCCAAAACGTACTGCAACAAATTCGGTGGTACTGCTATGCCGGCTGTAATATTGGATAATCAGCTCACAAATCCGTTTGGTAGCCCCCATAACATTCGTGGGGTTCACTGCCTTGTCGGTAGAAATCAGAACCATCTGGTTTGCACCAAATTTATGCGCCGCTTCCGCCACATTCATGGTGCCGAACACATTGTTTTTCACAGCTTCCCCGGGGCTTAACTCCATCAGCGGGACATGCTTATGCGCCGCCGCATGGAACACAACATGGGGCCGGCAAACCTCAAACATCGCCTCCAGCCGCGCCTTATCACGCACCGAGCCAATGAGTACCTCCAGATTGAGGTCCGGGAACTTCCGCAGCAATTCATTTTGCAGGTCGTAAGCGTTATTTTCGTAAATGTCAAACACGATCAGCTTTTTCGGTTCATACCGCGCAATCTGCCGGCACAGCTCCGAGCCAATCGACCCGCCGCCGCCTGTCACCAGCACGACCTTGTTTTTCAGATACCCGCTGATCGCTTCTACATTGAGCGTAATTTCATCGCGCCCCAAAAGGTCGACAATATCGACATTCCGAACCGGGACTGCCTCGTCCTGATGTTCGAGCATCTCCTGAATCGACGGTACTGTTTTCAGCTGACATCCGGTTTTCGAACAGATATTGACAATTTCCTGCCGTTCCTGCCGGCTGCTTGCCGGAATCGCCATAACAATCTGATCTACATTATACCGCGATGCAATTTTCGGGATGCTGTCCCGGCCGCCGGCCACCTTCACCCCATGGATACGGGTGCCGCGTTTGCCACGGTTATCGTCCACCCCCACCACTGGGATACCGCGGCTTGCAGGGGATGCTTTCATGGTCTTAATGACCATGGAGCCAATCTCCCCGGCCCCGATAATCATAACCCGGTGGAAATCAGCCGGGTCGCGGGGCTTTGCAAAATTCTTGCCGCGCAGTCTGCGCAGAAACCGGAACCCAAACCGGATGACCCCTACAAATAAGAGCGTGAACACCCAGCCGATAATATACACCGAGTACGGAAACCGGATGACCCCATACACCGGTGTCGCCAGCAGACAGCCAAAAACGGTAATCGCTCCACACGCGATCGTGGTGCCAATCACAATCTGGATCAATTCGTCAAAGCTCGCAAACTGCCACATGGTCGTATAAAACTTAAACAAAGCGAACACTAACAGGCAAATCACCGCAGCCTGCGGCATGAGCAGCCAATAGGAAGTCATATCAAACCGGGCAATTGCGCCATCGAACCGCAAGAAAAGCGCCACAAGATACGCAAGGTACACACATCCCACATCCAGAACCGCCTGGAATATCGAATACATTATACTAAAACGTTTACTATTCATGAAGTATTACTCCCATATTTTCCTTTTCTTCTATCCCATGCAGAAAAGCCCATTCCGGAATCCTCCAGACGCTTGTCTGCTAACTTATTGAGTATACCATAAATCATCCACAAAAGAAATACATAATTCGTTAAAATTAAAATTTTTTTCCAAATATGCCGCCTGGTTTCGTCATTTCCCCCAAAACCATTGGGACTCCTTTTGGATATCTTTTGCAAATTTTCCCTTCTTATCCCTGCATCAACAGAAAAAGCTGCTGGCTTGTCCGCAAAACAACCCAGCAGCTTCCCTGTTTTTTGACCGTCAAGGATCAATCTTTTTGCGTATCCTCATCGGGATGGTCATGATGGCTGTGGGAGTGGTCATGGCCGCACCCGCACGAAAACTCATCAATGACATCATTGATATCAAATTCCAGGCTTTCGCCGCAGTTCGGACAGTCAATCTGTCCATTTTCAATGACATCCTCCGACAGGCAAATGGTTTCCTGACACGACGGGCATGTCACTTCATAGTAACATTCTTCTTCGTCCTCGTCGTCATCCTCCCCATAGAATTCATCCTCCAGCGCACCCAGATCCTCATCCACGGCATCGAGCTGATCGGCCATATCGTGGTATGCGTGCTCCACATCGGAAATCGAAAGCGCCATATCCTCGAGCAGCGTGACCATCGCCTGAATCACCTTGACTTCTTTTTTCTCAGCATCCAATTCCAAGCCCTCCATCAGGCCGCGGATATAAGCTACTCTTTCTAAATTCGTCATAGAAATACCTCCTTTTTTTGACCATCCTGCCAAACCAAAACCCGGCTTTTCCCAATTATTGTTGGTTAAGCGCGCTCCATATATTCACCAGTGCGGGTATCAATGCGGATCATTTCGCCCTCATCAATAAACAGCGGCACCTTTACCTCTGCGCCAGTTTCCAGCACGGCTGGCTTTGTGACATTGGTTGCCGTATCGCCCTTAAAGCCGGGATCGGTCTGGGTGACCTGCAGCTCGACAAAGTTTGGCGGCTCTACCCCAAACACATTGCCTTTGTAGGAAAGCACTTTACAGGTCATATTCTCCTTAACAAACTTAAAGTTATCCCCAAGCACATCCGCATTGATCGGCATTTGCTCATAGGTTTCACAATCCATGAAATAATAGAGATCGCCGTCTGCATACAGATATTCCATATCCTTACGCTCTACAAACGCCGTGGGGAATTTCTCGGTGGGGCTAAACGTACGCTCTGTGACACTGCCAGTAATCACGTTCTTGATTTTGGTGCGTACAAAAGCAGCGCCTTTGCCGGGTTTGACGTGCTGGAACTCCACAATGGACACTACGTTGCCATCGAGTTCAAAGGTCATACCATTTCTAAAATCGCCTGCTGATATCATAAAATCGTTCCTCCAAAAATTATCTTACCTGATAATTGTATAATATTTCCCAGAATTTTTCAAGCAATTTTGGAAATTTTCCTTATACAACGATCAATTCTTTCGGGGAATGGGTCAGGTTTTGGCAGCCATCGTCGGTCACCACCACCATATCCTCAATCCGCACCCCGAATTTGCCTTCCAAATAAATTCCGGGTTCTACGGTCAGCACCATGCCCGGCAGGAGCAGCTGTTCACAAGACGGGGAAAAATACGGCCATTCATGGATTTCCAGACCCACCGCATGGCCGGTCGTATGCCCAAAGGTTTTGGGGTATTTCTCGTCAATGACAGCGCGCGCCGCCCGGTCCACAATATGGCAATGCACCCCAGCCCGCACCGTACGCAAAGCCGCTTGCTGCGCCCGCGCAACCGTTTCATACACCTTACGCTGTTCACGGCTGGCGCTGCCAATCGCCACGGTGCGGGTCATATCGGAATGGTAGCCATACCGTTTCGCACCAATGTCCATGGTGACAAAATCCCCATGTTGGAGCCTTCGTTCGCCGGGCACGCCATGGCATTGTGAACCATTCTCCCCAGACACCACAATCAGGTCAAACGCCACCCCATCGGCACCGTTTTGACGCATATAAAATTCCAGTTCTAAGGCAATTTCGCGCTCCGTGCGCCCCTGTTGCAGACGCGGCAGGATATACGTAAAAGCCGCATCCGTGATCGCCTGTGCTGCCCGGATGTTTTCCAGCTCCTGCGGCGTTTTTACCGCACGCACCTGCCGGATCGCATCGTCTAACGTCTTGTCCCAGACTGCTTTGGCCCCTGCTTTCTGGAACAGCCCATCAAACCACTCCATCTGTGCGAGGGTGGTTGCAGAACGTTCCATGAGGATGGTTTTACACGCGTGGCGGCGCAAAAGTTCCTCTAAGCTTTTTTCTAATTTTTCATAGGTCATGACGATGCAGTCCTGACAATGCTTGCGGGCGGCTTCGCCATACCGGAAATCCGTGAGGAAATACGTTTCCTCTTTCGTGAGAAGCACCGTATGTGCGGACGAAGAAAATCCGCTGACATACCGGCAGTTTGCACCGCTGTGAAACAGCATGGCATCCGCTTTAACGGTTTGCGGCAGGGTTTGCCACAGCCGTTGTGAAACCGTTTGCATCTGTTTTCTCTCCTTTCAGCCGTTGCGCTGTGCCAGACGGGCCGGCAAATGGATTCCTCTGCGGCAAAGCGAACGCCGGATCGGTTTTTCCAGCCGGCGCCGGACCCGGAACGACAGAGAAGCCTCCGGGGTGACCGGCATGAGCAAAATCGACTTCATCCCCGACAGGTTCGCCCCCAGCACATCCGTAAACACCTGGTCGCCTACCACGACGGTTGTGCGGTGTTTGGCGCGCATGATACTGGCTGCACGATGGTATCCCGACGGCAGGGGCTTGAATGCCCGGCACAAAAATGGCAAGTCATACTGCCGGGCAAACGGTGCGACCCGGTGGGCATAGTTGTTGGACACAATGATGATTTGGATCCCGGCGTTGCGCATATTGTGGGTCCATGCCACGCTCCCGGGGAACGGCTCCGGGCTGCCATGCGCCGCAAGGGTATTGTCAACATCTAACAAAAGGGTATCCGCCCCCATCGCGCGCACCAGCTCGGGGGTGATATCGGTGACCCGCTCTACGGATACGGTTGGTCGGAATAATCCCATAACTGCTCCTTCCTATACGAAAAAAAGCAGGCATAGCTGCCCGCTTTTCTTTTTTGGTACCGCTTGGCTCCCAAATACAGCTTATTTAAACTTACGTTTCCGAGCTGCTTCAGACTTTTTCTTCCGTTTTACAGAAGGCTTTTCATAAGCTTCTCTCTTACGGACCTCAGCGATTACACCAGCTCTGGCACATTGCTTTTTGAAACGCCGCAAAGCACTGTCCAAAGACTCATTGTCTTTAATTCTGATTTCTGCCATTTATTCTATCCCTCCCATCCGCACCACGGCAGGGGTTCTTTCATGTATCGAATTCAATACAGAATACAAAAGTTATTATACCCATTTTCCCCCCTTCTGTCAAGACCTATCTTACAAATCTTTTTGGTTTTATCCTGATTTTTTCCCTCTTCGCCTTTTTTTACCATTTCCCAAACTTTTCCCAAATTCCCTCTTGACTTCTCCCCATTTTTATGGTATCCTAAAAAACGTTGAATATATAGGGGTATAGCTCAGTTGGTAGAGCAGTGGTCTCCAAAACCACGTGCCGAGGGTTCAAGTCCTTCTGCCCCTGCCAGATTTTGAAAGCCTCAAACCTAGCAGATACGCGGGTTTGAGGCTTTTTCTTGTTTTTTACGCACTGTTTGACCCTTTAATTGACCCTTTACAGTTTTTAATAAACGCTTCCATACGGGCCGCACTTTCCGTTTTCATCTTTTCCGTAACATGGCCGTATACGTCAAGAGTAAATGCTGCCGTAGCATGCCCCAAATTTTCCTGTACGGTTTTGATGTCGTCGCCCTCCTGCAATGACGTAACGGCGTAAGTGTGTCTTAGGTCGTGGAAACGGGCTTCCGGTATTCCGATCTCGCAAGCGATCCGCTTAAAATGCTTTATAATCGTACGGGGGACTAGGTTCTTACCGATCTCATCTGTAAACACAAGATTGGGGGGATTGTTCCAAACGCTCCCGGCTTTCAAACGGTTTGCAGTCTGCTTGTGCTTTTCGTTTTGGAGCACCTTCATGACAAATGGTGCCGGTACAATTACCCGTTTCTTTCCGCTCTTCGGACTGATGAAATAATAGTCCCCGTTCTTCTCCTTTTGAAGTTGCTGGCTGACGGTAACAGTGCCTTGCTCAAAATCCACACAACCCCAAGTAAGCCCAAGGATTTCCCCCTCCCTCATTCCGGTGAATAACGTCACCAAAAACAAATTTTGAAACCGTTTCTTTTCCAAAGCCCCCAGAAAATCAGCGATTGTTGATTCTTCTAGGGGCTTTATTTCTTTGCGTTCCATACGGGGAAGCGTACAGGCAGCAGACGGGTTAAATGGAAT
>CATJNB010000103.1 GCA_949741605.1 uncultured Eubacteriales bacterium
AAATCGACTTGTTTTCATATGGAAAACATTGTGCTTTCTCATATTGCAAACAGCCTATATCAGTGGTATAATAGCCACAGAAAAAATGGGAACATAAAGGGTGGAATATTATGAGAAAAAGAATATGCGGATTGCTTTTAGGCATTTTATGTACCGCAGTATTGACGGGATGTGGTCTGGCAGGGAAAACGGACTTGCAGAATACAGAACTCGAAAAAGTTGAGCTGGTTGTCTGGGGGGCTCAGGAAGATACCGAACTGATGAACCAGATTATCCAAAGCTTTGAGGCAAACTATCAGGGACAGGCAGATTTTGATATTTTATTTGAGGTACAGGGAGAATCCCAGTGTAAAGATGCACTGATCGGCGGATTGGAGGATGGCGCGGATGTATTTACCTTTGCAGACGACCAGTTAAATGCACTGGCAGCGGCTGGAGCTTTGAACCCTATCGAGAATGCGGATGAGATCAGGAGCAGAAATCTATCCAGCGCAGTACAGGCAGCGACGGTAAACAATCAGCTATATGCCTATCCATTGACTGCAGATAATGGGTATTTTTTATATTATAACAAGAAATATATCACAGAAGAACAGGTTAAAACACTGGATGGGATCTTAAAAGCTGCGGCTGCAAACCGCAGATTATTTA
Organism: uncultured Eubacteriales bacterium; assembly: GCA_949741605.1. Classification (GTDB taxonomy): domain Bacteria; phylum Bacillota; class Clostridia; order Oscillospirales; family Acutalibacteraceae; genus UMGS1071. The sequence continues at coordinate 652 of CATJNB010000103.1, forward strand.
CCATGGACTGGTCCTCAGCATGGTATGTATATTCCTTTTTTGGAAATACAGGGCTCGAAGTTGGGCTTAATGATGATGGGATCACGAATTATTGCACATGGAATCAAAAAGATGGAGATATCCGCGGAGTTGATGTCGCGCAGGCAATGCTTCAAATTGCGAAAAATTCCAGTTTTGCCAGTTATACGGATGAAGAATTTGTGAATGGAGTCAAAAATGGTTCTGTGATTGCCGGTGTCAGCGGTGTATGGAACTCCGTTACCGTACAGGAGGCATGGGGAGAAAACGCCGGAGCCGCCAAGCTTCCGACTTATAGTTGTAAGGGCAGCCAGATACAGATGGCTTCTTTTTCCGGTTGTAAACTGATTGGTGTCAATGCGTATTCCGAACATCCTCAATGGGCATCCAAACTGGCGGAATGGATCACGAATGAAGAGAACCAGAGACTTCGATTCGAAGTACGGGGACAGGGACCGTCCAATATTGCGGTTGCAGATTCCGCAGAGATCAAACAATCCCCAGCGATCGCTGCCCTTTTAGAGCAGTCTGAGTTTTCCGACTTACAACGGGTAGGCGGGAAGTTCTGGGACCCTGTTTCCAAATTTGCGGGGAGTATGGCGCAGGGAAATCCTTCTGGCCAAAGTTTGCAGAAACAGTTAGACGAGATGGTAGAAGGCATTTCTGCAAGATAGATACTCATGTGGAAAGGATTTGTTAATGTAAGATGAAGAAAAAGCTCACCATACAACAACGTCTGATACTTCCGATCATCCTCCTTGGAGTGGTAGCATTAATTTCAAATGCTTTGTCGGTTTTCAGTATCAACAATGTAAATTTTAATGCTTCGAAAATCGTAAATGATTATATGGTAGGTTCGGAAACATTGCAGAACATCCGCCACACGACCACCAATATCCATAAGATGGCACTGTCTCATATCGTTGCAACGGACTATAATACCATGATCACAGTTGTGCAACAGATTAAAGAAGAAGAAAAAAGATTGGAAACCTATTTAAAAGAATATAAAAACTATGTCACAGGCGATGAAGAAACGATTTATGCACAGCTTTTAGAAAATTATGAGTCCTTTGGGCATGCTTTAGTCTATCTTGTATGTGCGAGTGCAGACAGCAAGACTCAAGATGCCTATGCTTACGCTAATGGTGATTTTGCTCGTTTCGGCTCTGCCATAGCGGACAATACCAATGAACTGTATGAGGCTGTAAGTGCAAGGACCGCCAGTGCAAGGCAGAAGCTTTTAATTGTCTATATCATCTCACTGATTATTGCTGTTGCATCCATTGTAGCATGTTTAGGATTGGTGCTGGCTTCCATCCGGATTATCAAAAAACATGTGATAAAACCAATCAAGGGTACTGTGGATACGCTTCAGGAAAGTTCGCAGAAGTTGGACGAGGTAACAGGCGAAGTCCTGAAACATACCTGCACGTCGGGAAAAAGTGTCAAAGGTCTTTCCTCTCTGGCAGGCTCTCTGTCCCTGTCGATCCAGAAGGTAGCAAATAATGCAGCGATTATTAATGACAATGCGGCCGACATCAAAGGGGATGTCCGTGACATGGCAGAAGAATGCTGTGCCATGACGGATTATTCCTCTGCGATGAAGATACGAGCCAATGATATGGAGGCAGCGGCACAGACCAATACCGAAGTAATTCAAAAGAAGGCAGCTGATATCCTCGAGGTACTTGAAGATGCGATTGAAAACAGTAAAAGTGTAGATCAGGTAAACAAACTGACAAAAGATATTGTGACAATCTCATCGACCACCAACCTGATTGCCGTAAACGCTTCCATAGAAGCTATGCGTGCCGGAGAAGCTGGGAAAGGCTTTGCTGTTGTAGCATCCGAGATCCAGTCCTTAGCACGCTCCTGCAGTGAAACCGCTGGTCATATTCAGAAAGTCAATCAGATCGTTATCAATGCTGTACATAATTTATCAAAGCATTCCCAGGATATGGCAGACTATCTGAGCCAGACAATTTTGACGGAATTTCAGGAATTCGTCCATTCTGGGAAACAGTACAAAAAGGATGCCGATTATATCAAGGAAATGATTGATGCATTTCACAACAGGACCGACCGCCTTAGAAATTCTATGACCGAGATAGCCGATTCCATTGAAAGCATTACAAAAGCCATGGATGATAGTGCTGCGGGGATTACCGGAGTTGCAGACAGCACCAAGAGTTTAGTCGAGGATATGGCAGATATTACAGGGCGTATGGATACTAACCGGGAGATTGTAGAAGAACTGAAAAAACAGATGGAAGTATTCGCAGATTTTTAAGAACGAATGATACTACCCAAAGCACATGATGAAACCAACTTTTATTGGAATAAGTGACAGCTGTAAGATTCCTTATTTATAGAGAGTCTTACAGCTGTTTTTTGATTTGGAAATTTACTTTTCGATATCACATACATCTCCATAGATGGGGGCTGGCTGTATCTGGCAGTGGTCAAAGAGTTGTATACCAAGAAAGTTGTAGAATTGAAAAATATGAAATTTTGTGGTATACTAAACTATCAACATAAGCGTTGTGGAATTCAATTTCATGGAATCGCTATGGAAACAGGTCGTTAAAACATCCATATTTTGGCCGATAATGGCTATTATACAATAGAGGAAATCGTGTATGAGCAGTCAAAACAAGGAAGAATTATTCAAATTAGTTTCCCCCTATAAGCCTACTGGCGACCAGCCTCAGGCAATTGCCAAACTGGTACAAGGGATCCAAAACCGCATAAAAGAGCAGACCCTTCTTGGGGTTACGGGCTCCGGCAAGACCTTTACCATGGCTAATATTATCTCGCAAGTGCAAAAGCCGACGTTGGTTTTAGCCCACAACAAGACGTTGGCCGCACAGCTCTGCAGCGAATTCCGCGAATTTTTTCCAACATCCGCAGTTGAGTATTTCGTGTCCTACTATGACTATTACCAGCCAGAAGCCTATATTGCAACGACGGATACTTATATTGAAAAAGATTCTGCCATTAATGATGAAATTGATAAACTGCGCCATTCTGCGACTTCCGCACTGTCCGAGAGGCGGGATGTGATTATTGTTGCAAGCGTATCGTGTATTTACAGTCTGGGTGACCCGATTGATTACCGTACGATGGTGATTTCCTTACGCCCTGGGATGCAGAAAAGCCGGGATGATTTGCTGCGTAAGCTGGTAGAAATCCAGTATGAACGCAATGATATCAATTTTATCCGAAATAAGTTCCGGGTGCGTGGAGATGTGGTGGAGATTTTTCCTGCACAATCGGATGATACCATTATCCGGGTGGAATTTTTTGGCGATGAAATTGACCGGATCAGTGAAATTCAAGCATTAACCGGAGAATTTAAAGCGACCTTAAAACATGTGGCCATTTATCCGGCTTCTCATTATATTGTACCCCGGGAAAAAATGCAGCGTGCAGTCCGGGAAATTGAGGAGGAACTTACCCGGCAAGTACAATTGTTTAAAGAAAATGATAAATTGGTTGAAGCCCAGAGAATTGAACAACGCACGCATTACGATATGGAAATGCTTCAGGAAATCGGGTTTTGCAAGGGGATTGAAAATTACTCCCGAGTGCTTTCGGGACGTCATCCGGGAGCTGCACCATGCACGCTGCTGGATTATTTTCCCAATGATTTTCTGCTGTTTGTTGATGAATCCCATGTGATGCTTCCACAGGTACGTTCGATGTATGCGGGGGATCGTGCGCGTAAAGCATCCCTGATTGATTATGGATTCCGTTTGCCTTCCGCTTACGATAACCGTCCTTTAAGCTTTGATGAATTTTACGACCATATTCATCAGGTCATTTTTGTCAGTGCCACTCCGGGTGATTTTGAACAAGAAAAATCTTCCCAGATTGTGGAACAGGTGATCCGACCGACTGGCCTGCTAGACCCGGAAATCACGGTAAAACCGACGGATGGCCAGATTGATGACTTGATTTCGGAGATCAACCTGCGGACTCCACGTGGACAGAAAATTCTGGTGACGACTCTGACTAAAAAAATGGCTGAGGATTTGACCGCATATTTGGAAGGGGCTGGTATCCGGGTCCGCTACATGCATCATGATATTGATACAGTCGAACGCATGGAAATCATTCGTGACCTGCGTCTTGGGGAGTTTGATGTGTTAATTGGCATCAATCTGTTGCGGGAAGGACTGGATATCCCAGAGGTATCTTTGGTGGCAATTCTTGACGCGGATAAAGAAGGGTTTCTGCGTTCGGAACGTTCGATGATCCAGATCATTGGACGGGCAGCGCGGAATGCAGAAGGGACCGTTATTATGTATGCAGACCGGGTCACACCGTCCATGGAGAATGCGATCCGGGAAACGGAACGCCGCCGCGGCATTCAACAGGCATATAATGAGAAGCATGGGATTGTTCCTCAAACAGTGACGAAAAAAGTATCGGATATTCTGGAAATTTCGACCCATTCCGATGAACCTTCAGAGAAAAAGCCCCGGAAACGTTTGACCGCAGCACAGCGGCAGCAGATGATTGAGCAGCTCACAAAAGAAATGAAAGCAGCGGCCAAACTTCTGGAATTTGAACATGCGGCACATCTGCGGGATAAAATTAAGCAATTACAGGGTGAAAAATAACAGGGAGAGCGTTATGTTAAAAGATATTGTTGTGAAAGGCGCAAGGGAACATAATTTAAAAAATATTGATATTACGATTCCCCGCGACCAGCTGATTGTGATTACTGGCTTGTCGGGATCTGGAAAATCCTCTTTGGCGTTCGATACCATTTATGCGGAGGGGCAGCGGCGATATGTGGAATCGTTGTCTTCTTATGCCCGGATGTTTTTGGGCCAGATGGAAAAACCGGATGTCGATTATATCGATGGGTTGTCCCCGGCGATTTCCATTGACCAGAAGACCACTTCCAAAAATCCACGTTCGACTGTGGGTACAGTGACGGAAATTTATGATTACTTGCGTTTGTTGTATGCCCGCATTGGAATCCCGCATTGCCCGGTGTGCGGACGGGAAATCAAACAGCAGACGATTGATCAGATTGTAGACCAGGTCATGACATTGCCGGAAAGTACGAAAATTCAAGTTCTGGCGCCTGTGGTGCGCGGAAAGAAAGGGCAGCATGTCAAGGAATTTGAAGCAGCACGCAAAAGTGGATTTGTGCGGGTTCGGGTGGACGGGATTTTATATGATTTGTCTGAGGGGATTTCCTTGGAGAAAAACAAAAAACATACCATCGAAATTATTGTAGACCGCCTTGTGATCAAACCGGATATTGCATCGCGGCTGTCGGATTCGCTGGAAACGGCATCTGGATTATCTGGCGGGCTGGTGGTTGTCAATGTGATAGATGGGGAAGACCTGACCTTTTCTCAAAATTATGCGTGCCCTGAGCATGGAGTGAGCATGGAGGAATTGACTCCACGGATGTTTTCGTTTAATAATCCATTTGGGGCATGTCCGAAATGTACTGGGCTTGGCGTATCCATGAAAATTGACCCGGATTTGATCCTGCCCGATAAACGTCTGTCAATCAACAAAGGCGGATTAAAGGCGAGCGGTTGGGCGATGGAAGGCAGTACGATTGCTGCGATGTATATGAAAGGCCTTGCAAAACATTATCACTTTTCTCTCGATACGCCGGTTGGGGAATTGCCGGATGATATTATTGATATTTTGTTGTATGGCACAAAAGGGGAGAAAATCAGTCTGGAACGCGAAGGCGGCTATGGGTCGGGGAAATACCAGCAGGCTTTTGAAGGGATTGTCAATAATTTAGAACGGCGGTTCCGGGAAACGCAGAGCAGTTGGATTAAAGAGGAGATCGAATCGTATATGACAGCCATCCCCTGCGACGCTTGCCATGGAGACCGCCTGTC
>CATJNB010000104.1 GCA_949741605.1 uncultured Eubacteriales bacterium
GTGGATACTTTAGTCCGAAACATCCATGTGACACAGACGATTATTTCCTGTTCTTTCTTTATCAGCGAAAAATCACCAAATTTATTTATTGCGACAGCAATCTTCCACATCCCCTGCACCTGACGTTAAATTCTGAAATCAATGATCTCAGGGGTCTTGCGGTTACGCTTCTGGCGCGCCACAATCAGATATTCGCTGAAAAACTAAAGAACGTTCTCTACGACAAGGAGGATACACAGGATGAGTAATGAGGAACACACGAACAGTGCGCAGCGTTACTTTGAAGAAAACAAAGCTGTCATAGATATGGCATATGACATTCCTTGCTTTTCAGGGTATTCGCAAAGCAAAGAGGCGGAGCAGTATTTTGAAGAGAATCAGGGACAAATCGAACTGTCCTATGATGTTTCTTTCGAGGAAACCTTTTTGATGGGGGACGTACCTGATTATTTTGAAAGCACCCGGGAGGAAATCGAAGCTGCGTATTCTTATGATCTATCGGATTATGAGGTGATAGAACCCCATGAACGAAATCTGCCATCCTTTACAAAGGACGATCTCCCGATGGAACCTTCCGTTAACCGGAACACTACGAAAAAAATCCAGCCTCCAAAACTCGATTCGGAAACGATTCTTGGGCGTCTCTTTGATGAATATTGCATCATCAACATCGGTGGGAACCGCACGGCAAAAGGGACTCTCTATTTATATGAAGAACCTCTTTATGTCCCCGTAGGATACCACTATATGGTTGAGAAAATCCGCGACTTATTGACTTACGACGAAAAAAACCGTATGAGGAGCAGTTCCTATCAGGAGATCTATAACAGTCTCTTTACTTATTCTGGGATAAAAATTGAGCAAATTCCAATCTATCCTGGAGAAGTCGTGTTTGAAAATGGGATTTTTGATATCCGTACCAGTGAGAAAATTGAGAGCAGTCCAGATCGGATCTATACCCACCAAATCCATGCCCGATATCTGCCGGATTCTTATCTTCCTACCCCGGTATGGGATCAATTTTTGGAAAGCTGTACCGGCGGAGATCAGGAAATCAAAGATTTGATTCTGGCATGGTTGGGCTGGTGCTTGCTGCCGGAAATGGAAGGCAAGTGTTTCTTTGTGCTTGGCCCCGCTCCCGACAGCGGCAAGAGTGTGTTGGGGGATTTGTTACAGAACCTTGTTGGGGTCGACATGGTCTCCAATGTTCCGCTGCAAGATTTGAAAAAAGAGTTTGCCTTGGAGCCGCTCGTCGGGAAACTCCTTAATATTTCTATGGATCTTCCCAGAGACCCGATTGATGACCGCGCCGTTAGCGCCACCAAACTTGCCACTGGCAAAGATCGTCTCAACGTCAATAAAAAATACTGTGATATGTTCGCCTACCAGAACCGCGCCAAACTCATTTTTGGATGTAATTCACGCATTACCTTGCAGCATGAGGACGCCGCTTTTTGGAACCGTTTTCGTTTGATTCCCTTCCTGTACTCCGTGCCGGAAGAACAAAAAGATCTTCAATTGCTCGACAAACTCCTAAAAGAACGGGATGGGATTGTCACCAAGGCTATGGCAGCCGCAAGAGAATTGATAAAAAATAATTACTGCTTTCCTAAATGCCGCGCTGCTGAAAAATTGAAACTCCAGTGGCAAAATAACGATGAAGCTGGAATCCTTGCGTTCGTAAAGGAGTGCTGTGACCGCAGTAACCCGCAAGTTAAAACCCATACGGATGAACTCTACAAGGCTTATCAAAAGTTTTGCAGGGAAAATAAGATTGGAAATGTCGCCACCCAAAAAGCATTTTCCCAGACGTTATTACGGCAATTTTCCCTGAAACCAGACCGCTGGAAAACCAAAATGCTTGCCAATGCCCAACGGGGTTTTTGGGGAATCCAGTTAAAAACTCCAGTCACTAGTTTTGTAAAAATCATTCCTTGAGAGGTTTAATTTAGAAATTATTGGAAATTTTAAAAAGAAAGGGGGAATTGTATGCGAATCAGTATCGACCATGAGGAAAAAATGCTCCTGTTTTGGCTCACACACGAAGAAAGCTCGCATCCGGACTGCAATGAAATCATCAATGAAATTGCCGCACAATATTGTCCGGAGCAAACGTACCGTACCATCGTCTTTCAGTCGGGACAGGGCGACTATGTAGAGAATACCAAGGCACTCTTACGCCATAACATTTAAACAAAATAAGCTCCAAGATTCATTCTTGGGGCTTATTTTTTTATTTAATGGGTTCCATAGAAAAAATCTCGTTCAACCGCTCCTGCTCGGAAAAATTTACTAACCGATAATTTCTCCAATTGTCTTTGATTTCCCCTTCTTTTATCCTCCCCATAATCAGGATTCCAGCGGCTGTTTGATCCTGTTCGTTTTTGCTAATCTGTATATGGACAGAGGCATTACTGGAATAGCGAATCAAAATGTAATCTCCTATTCCACCAACCACATCATCCCGCATACGGAACTCTTTATACTGATTTTCTAAAGTAAACGCAGAAGATAAGAACGAACAGATTTCTTCCAACTGCTCTGGATTTTCAATGATGGTTTGTGGGACGTCTCCCCGGCTAAGCCTAATCTGGGCGATATTGGAAGGGGATAAATCAATCAGGTCTGTGATTGGAATTTCTTTTATTTTCTCTTCCCCTGCACACCCAGCCAACAGAAAAATAAACAGCATCATACCAACCATCCAGGTAATTGTGAAAGCTTTCGATTTTTTACTCATGTGGTTTTCCTCTACTTTCGTTCGTTTTTCTCTGGGATTTTCTGTTTTGAAACACTTCATACACAATGGCTCATTCTGTTATGGATCCAAGAATTAATCCCCATTCGGCTTGCCCGACCCCATCTGACAGGAAGATAGAATAGGCAGCTTTCCCGCCTTGCCAGACAGCTAAAACCAAACTGTCCTTAGAATGGCCCGACAATGTCCCACTGATCTCTTGGCTGGGGATTGGCTCGGTGATTTCGTAAAGGTCAAAAATACCGGAGTTATTTCCATTTTGTATGGATTTTCGTAATACGGCTGTCTTTCCCTGACCCTCATACGTGATTTCTGCAAGCTCCGTACCATATGCCGTATAGGAAATGGCTTCTACCGAAAAGGGTAATTCGGAAAGGTCCGGTATGGTAAAACCAACCTTTTTCTCTAATTCTTTTGCAGAAGCTACTGGAACGACTTGAAAACCTATTTGCAGATTAGGCGGCGGGTTGCTGGTAATCGGCTCGGATGGACTAAAAAGCTGGGAGAACAGGACAGCCCCAACTATCAGCACCACAAATGATGCAGCAACGGGGATATACCTTTTATAATTTGGAAAACGTATTCGTTTTCTTTTTGGCACATTGGAAAGGCTGGCCTGAATGTGGTTTATTAGCCGGGAGCGCATTTCCTCGGTTACTTGAATGTGATCCATGACTTTTTCATATTTCTTCAAAGTCGTACGCCTCCTTTAGAACGGTTTTGAGTTTGGTTCTTCCACGCTTTAATAAGGAACGTACCGTAGACTCCTTTTTCCCCAGAAGCTTTGCAATTTCCACGCTCGAATAGCCTTCATAGTAAAATAAATGGATAATCTCGCACTCTTTTGGCGGCAATGCTTTTACCGCTTGCCAAACAAAGGACAAATCCTCCCGCTGTTGCGCGGCAAGCATATCCGTCAACTCGTCGGTTTGGCGGCGTGCATTATAATCCAGACGGTTTTTGCTTAGATTTGCACAAACCCGCATGAGCCATGCCTTTTCATGGCATGGATTCTGGATAGCCGGAGAAGTTTTAAAATATTGCAGGAGGGTGTCCTGTACCATTTCTTCCGCATCACTCAGATTATGCACATACGAATATGCAAACCGCAGCAGGCTGTTCCCATAGCTGTCCAGTAACCGTTGTGCCTGTTGGTTGACCCATTCCCGGCCATCCTCATGGGCAGATTGCTTTACCTCGCTGGAAAAATTTAATATCCGCCATACAGGAACCAAACATTTTGTCCCAATATACCATAGCCGCTCAGCAATCCACGGCTTTTGCAGGACCCCCTCGTATGCTAACACCCAATTCTCCTCCTAAATTCTTCTCATTTACTTTATCGCACGCACGAGCTGGTTTAGAGCACTTAACGGCATGCCCTCAATGCTAATAGAGTAAGTATAACCTTGGTTTGTCCATGTAGCAAGGAATATTTTTCCGTTTTTGCCTTTGCAGGTCACCGATACCCCATCTATGGTTTTGGATGCCACTTCGGGGTATTGGTTGTAATCTCCGCTGATATCCCCGTTTCCAGCAGCTTTTCGGATCATGACAGTGCCTCCATCTTGGTTTTCATCCCTGACTTCAATGGTGGTTTTGTCTATGGTTTGGATCATGCGATGCGGGTAACCGTCGATCCTTTCGGGAACGGTGATGGAAAATCCTGTGATGTCCGCAGCATCCTGCAAGGTTTTACATTCCAGCAAAGGGTTTGGGAGCTGCTCACCCGTTTTTTCTGCCTCTTTGGCCTGTATCAAATGCTGCAAGGTTACGTTGTCCAGCCCGTGTGAGCTTTGGATCGAATAGGTATAACCATCCTGATTCCAAATTGCAACATAGGCTCTTGCATTTGTACGTTTGACCGTTGCAGAAATACCTGCGATTGTTTCCTTCGTGGTTTGTGTGTACTGCCTGAAATCCCCGCTGATGTCACCAGATCCGGCTGCCTTACGCAGTGTAACGGTTTTTCCTTGGGCATTTTGATAGCTCACTTGGATCATTTTGTGATCCGTCACGTGGATGCTGCGCTCTGGGTAATCCCGGAGCGTTTCTGGTGCCGCCAGCGGAAACCCGGTGAGCTTCGCAGCCTCCTGCAAACTGTCACAGGCCACAAATGGGTTCGGAATTTGTGTTTCTGTACTACTTGTCATAGGCAGTGTTTGGGGTTCCTCTGCTGCCACAGGCATGGCTATGGTGGCAAGCAGGGCAGCAGCAATAATAGATAGCATTCGTTTTTTCATGATGTCAATTCCTTTCCAGTTTTCTTGTAAGGTTTTTGAGATGTCTTTGCTCTATATACAGATGGAAAACCAGAAATGTTGCACAAATTTAGAAAATTTTTTATTTTTTATAGAAAGATTGATTTTAAGCTGTCATATACAAAACCTTCACTAAAAAAACAGCACCGCAACATTTCTGCTGTGATGCCAGTTTTCGTTTTTTATGGAAAATTTTTTATATGCCTGATTCGTTTGTTAAGTACTTGTCTGGATAGCTTCCGGAAACCAGACTGTCAAGCATTTCCTGTGACCAAATCTTATTTGGGAATTTCTTGATGTTACCATTCAAACAGCTGAGAATCAGGCGACTGTCCCCTTGATTGGAATCAAGAGAGTTATCAAACACGTATAATTCATCACAAATTGAGAACAAAGTGGGAAATAAAGCCAAAGCCCGATGATACCGCTGGACGATTTTTTCTTTGGGCACAGGATGCCCTCCCAGCTGTACCCGTTTGGCAACCCTCTGCACATTGATACTGGGATTTACAGTTAGAACATAGATGCAGGCTACCGTGTAATTTTGTTCTTTTGCACGTTGGAGTAATTGAATATTGCGATCTGTAGATAGGACACTTTCAAACGTGAAATCCTGATTCTCCTTCAAGAAATATTCCCGAGTAGCTTCGGCTATCTCGGCGGCTTTCTCGTTTGAGCAAGGAAGGTCTTGTGCTATGAGGTCCGCATTCACATATTCTCCAATGATCTGAATTCGCGAAGTTATGGTGCTTTTTCCAGATCCGTTTGGTCCGGCAAATAATAGTACTATGGACATAAAATCATCCTTCCGATTTTGTATGTCTGATTATATTATCATTTGGATCAATGTAAGCAGATGCAGGAAGTGCAGGAGTTGTTGTATGATTTTTGATTGCTTGGATAACAAGTTCTTCCAGTTCCTTTTTGTCGAATATAGGGTTCTCTGTTTTTTGTATTTTCACATCAAAAGGAAAACCTTTTTCTGCAATAAAACGATTCAGAAAAATATTGATCACTGTACTTAAAGATAACCCAATCTCATTTGCAATAGCCTCTGCCTGTGCCTTAGATTGGTCATTCACTCTGGCTGAAATAACTGCCATACCATGCAACTCCTCACTATAAATGCAATAATTGCCTCTATTTCTGTTTATCGTAATTTTAATGAAGGCAATATCAATGATTAAGACATTTCTCATGTCCCCTTTCTGCAATTTAAATAATACAACAACTCAAAATTGCAACTCTAGTCTTTGATAATATACACTCTTTATTCTAGTACTATGATTCGCCATTGGTAGCCCCCTTCTCATCTTTGATATTTTTATTGTAATACAATTATAGTTATTTGTCAACTATTGTATGACATTTTTTTAAATAAAACAATCATTCTTAATATTCTAAAAGGGAAAATCCCCTTTTCATGATCTTGACTAACTCATTCTGCACCTGGTATAATAGAATTGCTTTCAGGCATAACGACTTAAATTCGAGACATTATTTTTATGTGTTTATTCCTGTTCATGCAAGTGAACCCGAGTAAACAAATGGAAATAAAGAATTGAATTTAACGGATTGTTGTCTGGCAGGGACATTTCCATCTCGCGGGAGGAAGTGTTTTTGTCGTGCCCTCGTTATGCCTTTTAGTAAATTTTACTAAGAGGAGTTTTTTATGTTGGAAGAAACAGCACGTACCTTTATTGAAGATCAAATTGGGTATCCGTTCAAAAACAAGGATTTATTACGGCAGGCGTTTGTCAGGCGGTCCTATTCTGAGGAAAATGGTGGGGAAAATAACGAGGTACTGGAGTTTATTGGTGACAAAGCATTGGATTTTTCGGTCATTCGATTGCTTTCCAAAAAATACGGACGCATGGCAAATGGAGATTGTGTGGATCCTGTGAAGCTTTCTGTACAGTTTATTCCTTTGTGCCCGCAGCAGCCTGACGCAGACATCACGAACGAATTTCTTTGTGATTGTAATGAGGGACAGCTATCAACACTGAAACAGAAACTGGTAAGTAAGAGGACGCTTGCTGAGAGAGTTGACAATTTAGGACTGGCGGATTATCTGATCCTAGGAAACGGAGATATTCAGAACAGCATCGCCGAAGAAGACTCAGTGAAGGAAGATTTATTTGAAGCGCTGTTAGGAGCAGTTGCCCTGGACTGCGGGTGGAACTTTGATACCATTTTTGCAACAGCAGAGATTATGCTTAACCCGGAACAATTTCTTGCAGAGGAAAAAAAGGATAATTATGTTGGACTGATTCAGGATTGGGTACAGATGAAAACAGGCAACATTCCACTTTATCATTTTGAAAAAGCAAATTATCGCTCAACATGGTATTTTCCTTTTAAAGGGATTTCCCAGACGTTTTGTGTACTAGGAAGTCGGGAAGCAGAAGAAGTACAGTATCATTGTTTGCTGAAAATATCCAATGAATTACCGATTTTCAGAGGATTTGGCCGTTCAAAAGCGGAGGCAAGAATGGCAGTTTGTAAACTTGCCTATGAATATCTAGAAAAGGAAAATCTTTGTTTCTCCATTCGGGACGAGATTGAGAACCCTAACAAAGCCGAGGCCATCAGCCAATTGGAAATTCTGGCTCGGCGTGGATATTTTTCCATCCCCACGTACGACTTTAAGCAAACATATGATAGAAACGGGAACCCGATTTGGAAATGTGTTTGCCGTATCGCAGAGCAGGAGAGGGATTTTTGTTCGGTATCATCATCAAAAAAAGATGCCAAAAAAACAGCAGCTTTTAAAATGCTGCAATATGTATTGGATAAGGAGGAATAAATCGATGTCTAAATGGTGTTTTAACTATGATTCCGGTGAATACGAAGAAATTGATCGAAACGGTTTCAGTATCACAAGGGGCGAATACGTCTATCATTGGGACGACAGCGAATATCGCCGCGAAGAAGAGCAGCAAAAATGGGAAGGCGAAGACTGGTAATCAAACACATTCCAATTTTGCAAAAAGGCCACCATAATCCGGTGGCCTTTTTATTTTGAATCCATTACATCCTTATACGATTTGTATTCCCAAGTTGCCGCTTTTTATTTGGAAAGAACCGCATCATTTCGGGAAAGAAGATAGACACAGTACTGGTTCATGCTGATCCCTTCCCGTTTGGCGTGTTCCGTCAAGGAGCGGTGCAGACTGCGTGGAATCCTCAATTTGAATTGACCGGAATACTCATGTAGGCTGTCTGGTTCATGAATCGCAACTCCCTCTTCCAGGGCTGCCTCAAACCATTCCCTCTTAGCATCCTGTGCGTTTGCAATGGCCGTTTCAATCGTTTCCCCACAGGTGATACATCCGGGAAGGTCTGGATAGGAAACCAAAAATCCTCCCTCCTCCCGATCTTCCACAATCTCCATACGATAAGACATTGCCATATATTCATTGAGCGTTTTCATCCTGCTGCGCCTCCCCCTTCTACTTTGTTATTATATTGTGATACCGTATTTGGTGTCAATCAATATCTTCAAATTTTTTTCGCAAGTTCCAGAAACGTATGTAAGAACGCCCGCCTTACATCCGTCTGTAACAATGATATCTGTAAGGGGTCCCCTTCGCGGATACGAAGTGTGCGACGGATTTCTTTTGGGATCACCACACGGCCTAAGTCATCAATACGTCTTACGATACCAGTGGCCTTCAAA
>CATJNB010000105.1 GCA_949741605.1 uncultured Eubacteriales bacterium
CCCATGGATGTTTTAGCGTTGAGCAGATAATATTCCGATGGGTTTGTCGGGCAGTCCTTGACCTTCGCATTCAAAACATTGGTAAACTTGGAATGTCCGATTACCACAAACCCGGCATCATCCAGCACCTTCTGTTGAATCTGGCGCGAAAGCTCATTGCGTTTTGCCGCATCAAATTCCTGATCCAACTGGCCGATCAGGGCATCGACATCCGCATTGGAATATTTGCCATAATTGGCGCTGCCGCCTGTTTTCAGGGCCAGATCGGCAAAATACTGCGGGTCGCTTGTGGGGCACATCGTCATACTAATGAGCATCAAATCAAAATCGCCGTTTTTCTGCTGTTCAATGAGGGCATCATACGCGCCCGTCTGCTGGTCCAACTCAATCCCGATCTTTTTCAAGTCACTGGCCATGGCATCGCTAAAAGTAGGCAACTCGGGCTTGGTCGTATAGGTACTCAGGCGCAGGGTCAATGTTTTCCCGTCCTTTTCTAAAATGCCATCGCCATTGGTATCCGTATAGCCAGCCTGCTGCAATAGCGTTTTCGCGGCATCGAGGTCATATTCATAGCCCTTGAGATCCTGGCCGCCAAAGGCAAAACTATCTGGGAACAGCCCATTTGCAGCAACCGATGCACCATGGTTAAGGATACCCGCATAATTTTCCTTATCAATGGCCATACTGATGGCTTTACGCACATGGACATCCTGAAGAAACTCATTCTGGAAATTCATATACACGATCTGCCCACGGGAACCAACCGCCCCATCCACGACAAAGTTGGCATCGTTTTCAAACAGCGACAGGCTGGTTGATGGGATGGTCAAAGAAACGTCAGATTCCCCTGCCTGCTGCGCCATAGCTAATGCACTGGCATCGGCGACAATCCGGAAGGTCGCGCTCTCCAGAGCCGGGGTACCGCCCCAGTAGCCATCGTAACGCTCTACCACACATTGTTTTTTTGGCTCATAACTGCGTACCTGATAAGGGCCTGTGCCAATCGGTTTTTCCGCATGGTCCGTACCGGAAGCAACATCAATGACCCCCGTCAGAGGCTCGCACAAACTCGACTGAAACGATGGAACTGGTTTGGAAGTCTTAACCGTCAGCACCTGACCGTCGGCCTGCATACTGTCCAGATAGAGCAGCTCCTGAAAACGGGCGTTAATCCCCATGGTGCGCTCCCAGCTCTCCTTGACCGACTGTGCGGTAAGTTTTTTGCCATTCTGGAATGTCACATCATCGCGCAGGGTAATTTTCCATGTGGTATTGTCCACTGCCTCAAGGGTTTGCGCCAAGCAAGGCTGCGGCTGCAAATTTTGATCCAGCTGAAACAGCGTTTCCACAATCCCATACCGGGAAGTGTACCAGCTGCTCCATTGATCGGCAGGATCCATACTGGAAGGGCCTTGGGTATCGGCAAAAACCATGGTGGATTTTGCAGCCGTCTGCATCCCGCTTCCATGATCGGACGGATTGGTTTGCGGGTCGCCGCAGCCTGCGAGTATGGCAGCAAAAGCGGCAGCGGATAATCCAAGGGCAATTACTTTTTTCATCGGGAAATTCCTCATTTCATTTAGGTTAAATCGAACAGGTCACGCAACTTTTCCCCGAACAGATTAAAGATAACCACAGTAATAAAAATCGCAATACCGGGGATTAGTACAAGCCAAGGGTTGCTTTGGAGATATTGTTTGCCAAGGTTCATCATAGAACCCCATTCCGGCATGGAAGGCTTGACGCCAAGCCCCAAATACGAAAGCGCGGCAACCTCCATAATCATAGCGCCAATGTCGAGTGTGGCAGTAACAATCAAGGATGGAAAGACATTGGGGATAATATGCCGCAGGATAATCTGCACATGGTTTTCGCCGCAGACCCTCGCGGCTTTTATGTAAGTGCGCTCTTTGATACTAAGCGTCAGGCTGCGGGCAATTCTCGCATATTCCGTCCAGTAGATAACACACAAAGCTAAAATCGTATTGCCGATTCCAACGCCCAGCACTCCCGCCAGTGCAATCGCTAAAAGCAGCCGGGGGAATGCCTGAAGGATCGTCGTGATCCGCATAATGATGGTATCGACTAGGCCGCCAAAATACCCAGATAGGATGCCCAGCACACTGCCAACCACAAAAACCGCCGCAATAATCCCAAGGCTGGAAAAAACCGAAGTCATCGCGCCATAGAGGATACGCGAAAGCACACACCGTCCGAGGTGGTCCGTACCAAACGGAAACTGGGCGCTAGGCCCCTGCTGTTGTTGCATAATATCACCGGCACTGGGGTCATTAGGCGCGAGAATCGGGGCAAAAATGGCGGTCAACAGAAGCATCAGGACGAGCGCCATCAAAAGATACAGCGTAATCTGACGCCGCTTCTTCACACGGGCGCGGCGCCGGGGAATCAGGTAACTCACGGCAGACGTCCCCCCTTTCGGACACGGATACGGGGGTCAAGGAAAGAATAAGACAAATCAACCAAAAAATTGACCGCCAAATATAACAAAGCCATCCACAGCACGATCCCCTGAATCATCTGGTAATCCTGCCTGCCAACCGACTCCACAGCCAGCTGGCCGATGCCTGGCCACGAAAAGATCGTTTCCACAATGGACGCACCGCCGAGCAGGATGCCAAAATACAGGCCGACCCATGTAATAATAGGCAGACAGGCATTGCGCAGGACGTGGGAAAACAGGATACGGGATTTTGGCACCCCACGCGCAACAGCCCCCCGGACATATTCCTGATTCATCTGCTCGAGTACCACCGCCCGTACCTGACGGGTAAACTTCGCTGTACATTGGAATGCCAGCACAGCCATCGGCAAAAGCATCCCAACAAACCCAGACGGGTCAGTAATGTTGATCCAACGCAGGCACAAACCAAAGACATATAAAAGCAATAACGAAGTCAAAAAAGAAGGCAGGGAAATGCCCAAAAAGGAAAATCCCCGCACAATATTATCCAGCAAACGATCTTGATACAACGCGCAAAGAACTCCCAGAGGAATGGAAATCAGGAGCGTAACAAAAAGGGCTGCCACAGATAACATCACCGTCGGCCCCACCTTGCTGAACAGCTCACTGACAACCGGATGTCCTGTGCTGTAAGAATTTCCGAGATCCCCCTTGCAGGCGTTGCCGAGCCAGACAAAATACTGGACAAAAAAGGGCTTGTCCAACCCCCACTTGCGTTCCTGCTCGCGGATAGCTTCCTGAGAAACGATCCCGTAATTGCCGTCCGTACCAGCAAGATATTTTTCAGCGGGGTTGCCGGGCGCGAGATGCAGGAGCGTAAACGAGAGGAACGTGACCCCCAGCAACACAACCGCAATATGCAGGATTCGGAAGATAAGTTTTTTAACCACGCGAAAAACCTTTCTATTTTTCTGCGGCCACTAGGAACTCAGGCTTGCTCCAGTACTGCATACATTCCATTTCGGTATAGATCAGGGGGTTGAGGTTTTCCATAACAGTCACCTTGGAAAATCCCAACTGCGGCAGTGTTTGGAGATCCCACTGGGGACGCATACGGGCAGACATTGGCAGACCGAAAGCAATCTCCTCCATGACATCCTGTTTGTCATAATGGAAACCACCACGCTCAAGACACATTTTCTGATTTTCCTGATGGGCGCGCAAAAAATCTTCATTATATAAGTAGTGATACCAATTCGCGTCGAAATAGAGGAGGCGTCCGCCCGGCTTGACCACCCGTCGCCATTCCTGAAGCATCGCTTCGGGTTCCTGCAACGTCCAAGTAACGTCGCGGGAAATCACAAGGTCAAACGAGTCATCTGCAAAGGGCAGGTTTTGGGCATCGAGCAGCTGGAATGCAATCTCCACACCATAAAGGCGGGCATTTTCCCTCGCTTTTTGGAGCATATCGGCACTGATATCCACCGCTGTCACCTGATGGCCCTTTTGCGCCAAAATAACCGCAAAAAATCCGGGTCCAGTCCCGATATCGAGGATACGCAGGGAATCCTGTTTTGGAGCGTTGCTCAAAATCAGGTTCGCCCATACCTCCCGTTTATCGCTTTCGATCTGGGCCCGGTTCTGCTCGCTGTAACTTTGCGAACGGTCTTTCCAATACCCAACCATTTCCTGTGTGTAATTGACTTGTACAACCTGTTTCATGACAACCGCACTCCTCTTTTTCGTGTTTTTTCGACGCGCTTTTGTGATATTTGATTTTCGTTAAGAAACCAGTTTTCCACTAAAAAACTGATTTCTTATAAAAAATAATATCACTTTTTGAGAAGTTGTACAATGTTGTTGTTGTATAAATTTTATCAATTAACAAAGAAAAGGAAATTTTTTGCGATCTTTTTCCCAGCTATGCGACAAAATTCCACGATACAATCACTGGACACGGCAACATTTTTTGAGAGGTTAGTAATAAAAACCCGGATGCCATATAGAAAGCATCCGGGAATCATTTTGGAGGTGCCACCCAGATTTGAACTGGGGAATAAGGGTTTTGCAGACCCTTGCCTTACCGCTTGGCCATGGCACCATATGGTGAGAAAATGACGCATTTAGAAGAAAACTAAAGGCGTCATTGTTCACCGCTTGGAGCGGATGACGAGGCTCGAACTCGCTACCTCCACCTTGGCAAGGTGGCGCTCTACCAGATGAGCTACATCCGCATCATGGTGCCCCCGGGCGGAATCGAACCACCGACACGAGGATTTTCAGTCCTCTGCTCTACCAACTGAGCTACAGGGGCAAATGGCGACCTAGAACGGGCTCGAACCGTCGACCTCCAGCGTGACAGGCTGGCGTTCTAACCAACTGAACTACTAGGCCAAAATGGTGGGAACAATAGGGCTCGAACCTATGACCCTCTGCTTGTAAGGCAGATGCTCTCCCAGCTGAGCTATGCTCCCAGATACGCCGTCTTTTGAGAACCAGAATTTGGTTTCTCTTGGCGACGTTTATTATAATACCATACCGCGTGCGATCTGTCAACACTTTTTGCAAATATTTTCTAAAAAATTTTTGTCGAAACCAATCGCCCCCCTAAGAAAGGGATTTTGCCAAAGAATCCAGCTCGTCCTGCGTGAACGTATAGCGGCGCCCGCAGTATTGGCAAGTCGCTTCCATGATGCCACTCTCATCGGCAAGCTTGACAATTTCCTCTGGGCCAAGCGACACCAGCGCGCGTTCCAGACGCTCCTTATTGCAAGGGCAGGCATAGCCAACATCAAACTGATCCAGCACCTCAACCTCAAACCCTTGCAAAGCCTTGCGGCAAATTTCCTCCACAGTAAAGCCCTTGGCAAGCATGGTCGTCACCGGCTCCAGCACGGCGACATTCTGTTCCAGCCGTTCCAGAATGGCATCATCCGCGCCGGGCAACGCCTGAATCAGCAGCCCGCCGGCAAGCAGCACCTTATGATCCTCTTTATCCAACAGCACGCCCAGCGCACACACGGTCGGGATCTGCTCACTCTTGGCATAGTACGCCGTGATATCCTCGGCAAGCTCACCGCTGACAATTTCGGTCTGACTGATATAAGGGTCGCCCTGCCCCAGATCACGGATCACAGCCAGCATCCCATTCGTGCCAACCGCCCCGCCAACATCCAATTTGCCGTTTGCCCGATTGGGCATCTCACAGCCCGGATTTCCCACCGAGCCGCGGCAATTCCCGAAGCTGTCCGAAATGGCCGTGACCGTACCAAGCGGGCCTTTGCCGTTAATCTTCAGCGTAACGACCGCGTCCCGTTTCTTGAGCATCGCTCCCATCATGGAAGCGGCAGTCAGAAAACGGCCCAAAGCAGCGGTCGCAACAGGGCTGGTATGATGGATACACTGGGCAGTATGCACAATATTTCCAGAATCAATGGCCATGGCCATCAGACTGCCATCGGAGGTAATACAACGCATAATTTTATCTTGTTCCATAAAAAACTCCCTTAACTTTTTGTTGGTTTTCTAGCGACCACAACCACCCTCTGACAATCCTCCTCTGGAGGCAACAAGGTCAGATCCCCATAACAGGCGACCCATATCAGGCCCGCACGTTCCAAACATTCCTGCAAAACCTCGGTAGGATAAGCACGTTCCACAAAACGCTCGGAACTGCGCTGGTACACCTGCCCCTGACGCTCAAAAAAATCAAGCGAAATCTCCACGAGATGTTTGCCATCCGCAGGGTCGTAGCGGTTCTGCCAGACGCAATACACGGCATCCGTATCATAAACAAATGCTTCATTCTTCAGGATACAGCGATGTTTATAGACCGTATTCACATCAAAAATGAAATATCCGTCTGGTTCTAAAAACAGGGAAACACGGTCGAACGCAGACTGGAGATCGGAAATTTCCGTCAGATGATTGATGCTGTCTAACGTACAGAGTACGGTATTGACCGTCCCATACAGATCCAGCGAACGCATGTCCTGACACAAAAATAAAATATTTTCCCCTTTTTCGGCTGCCTTCTGCTGTGCGGCAGACAGCATCTCCGGCGACGCATCCACCCCATAAACATCCATCCCACGGCAGGCAAGTTCGAGGGTGAGGCTTCCGGTACCGCACGCTAAATCGAGCGTCAGTCCGGGAGAATGTTGCAAATGGTCAAACAGGCGGCAAAAGTAATCGGCACGTTCGGGATACTCCACATTTTGTGTCAGGGCGTCATAATAGTCCGCAAAAGCTGCATAGCTCATTGCGGTTTATCCTCGTTTTTCAGGCGGTTGAACACGAGTTCATATCCGTCACACCCGTAATTGAGCGAACGGTTCACCCGGCTGATCGTTGCGGTCGATGCACCAGTTTTGGCGACAATCTCACTATATACGCGCTTGGTACTAAGCATATAAGCCACATTCAGACGCTGCGACATGGCTTTAATTTCCGGTACCGTACACAAATCCTCAAAGAAATTGTAACACTCCTCTACGCTTTCCAGAGCGAGGATGGAACGAAACAGAAAATCTACACTTTCATCTTTAATTTTTGAATTCAAACTGATCGAACCTTTCCGTCAAAATGTCTGTGACAATTGGTTATCTGCTAACGATTTTAGCACAGAAAAGCTGAAAAGTAAAGGGGCAGCACGGCCCCCTTCCCAGCATTAGGAACGCCGCAGAGGAAATCTGATTTTGTCCTCTGCGGCGGAATTATCTGGGATTATACATCATTTCGAACCAAATCTTCATAGCTTTCCCGGCGGATCGCAAGGCGCGGGACGCCATCCCTGACCATAACGACAGCCGGACGCGGGACACGGTTATAATTGGAGGCCATGGAATAATTGTAGGCGCCCGTACACAAAACCGCCAAAATATCTCCGGGCTGCACCTGCGGCAATGGAATGTGTTCCTGAATGAGATCCCCGCTTTCACAGCACCGGCCAGCAATCGTGACCGTTTGGGTAGCAGGGGCGTCTGGCTGAGCAGCAGCCAAAACAGTATATTCGGAACCGTACAGGGCATAACGGGGATTATCCGTCATGCCTCCATCCACAGAAACATAAGTGCGCACATTAGGGATATGTTTCACGCTGCCGATCTGATACAGGGTCAACCCAGCCTCGCCCACAATGGAACGGCCGGGTTCCATGTAAATGTAAGGAATCTCAATACCCAAATCCTCACAATTTTGAAAAATAGTTTGGGAAATCTCCCTCATATAAGCATCATACGGAACAGGCTGATCGTTTTCCGTATATTTGATGCCAAAACCACCGCCGAGATTCAGTTCTTCGATGGCAGTACCAGTTTCCTTTTTAATCTGGGCAATAAAATTCGTCATGACGCGGGCAGCCTCCTGGAAAGGGGCAACATCAAAAATCTGGGAACCGATGTGGTTATGCAAACCTTTCAGGCAGACATTTTGTAATGCTATCGCAGCGCGTACTGCTTCCAGCGCTTCCCCAGTTTCTAATGCAAAACCAAACTTCGAATCAATTTGACCAGTCATGACTGCTTCATGCGTATGGGCGTCAATGCCGGGCTTAATACGCAGGGAAATATCAGCAGTTTTGCCCATTTGGCGAGCCATAGCATCCAAGGTATGAAGCTCGGTGAGATTATCCACCACAAAATGCCCAACCCCGGCATCCAAAGCAAACTGGATTTCATGGGCAGTCTTATTGCTGCCATGGAAATGGATGCGTTCAGGAGGGAAACCAGCCTCTAACGCGGTATAAAGCTCGCCACCGGAAACAACATCCAAACCCAAACCTTCCTGCTGGACAATACGGCAAATTTCCTTACAGCTAAAGGTCTTGCTGGCATAAAGCGCACAGCCTTTCCCATGATAGTACTGCTGGATAGAATCCTGATACATCCGGCAGGTACTGCGGATTTTATTTTCATCCAAGACATAAAGGGGGGTGCCGAACTCCCCCGCCAAGTCGATGGTATCACAGCCTCCGACCGTCAGATGGCCGCGCTCGTTAACGGAAAAAGTATCGGAAAGAAACATAACATCTACAACCTTTCATTGTTGTACCAGCAGGACAGGCACAAACCCTTTTTGTGACAAATTTTGCAAAGCAGAAACAGAAGCGTCCGCATGGGACACCATAAAACAAGGCCTGTCCAAACAATCAGGACGGATCAGGAATCTCGGCAACCGAACGGATCATTTGGCGGATCGTATCCGCACCCTCGCCAGAAACCGAAGAAAACGGGATGACCTGTAACACATTCTCCCCATTTTCGTCCTGAAACAGCTCGTCAAACATGGCAAGCTGTTGCTGACGTTGGGTTTTGTTGAGTTTATCCGCTTTCGTGGCAACCACCACAAATGGGAACCCGGTATCCATCAGGAAATGGATCATTTGGAGATCATTTTCCGTAGGGCGGTGACGGATATCGACAATCTGCACAATACATTGAATATTGCGGTCAGAAGCAAGGTATCCTTCGACGAGATCAGCCCAGCGGCGTTTTTCGGCCTGCGAAACTTTGGCGTACCCATAACCGGGCAAATCAACCAAACGCGCCCCTTGCACATTATAAAAATTGATCGTAGCCGTTTTACCGGGCGTAGCACTGACACGGGCTAACGCCTTGCGGTTGAGGAGCTTGTTAATCAGGGAAGATTTCCCAACATTTGACTTTCCGGAAAACACAATTTCCGGGACATCGGAAACAGGAAGCTGCTCCAATTTCCCAGCGGCGAATTCAAAAACCGCGGCTTCAAATTTAACCATAATGGAACACCCCTCCCAGAGATTACGGCTGCGAAACAGCAGGATCCGGGAGTGGATCTGGTTTCCGGTCGTCAGCGCCGGGCTGGGATTTTTTCGGTTTAGGCATTTCCGTCAGGGCAAGATTCAGCACTTCATCCAAACGGTGTACAGGATGGAACTCAATGGATTCTTTGACCACCTGATCGACCTCGGCCAAATCCGAAACATTATCTGCGGGGATAATCACATTTTTAATCCCAGCACGATAGGCAGCCATTGTTTTTTCCTTGAGTCCGCCGATGGGCAGGACACGCCCCTGCAAGGTAATTTCCCCGGTCATGGCGACGTCGTGACGGATTTTCGTCTGGGAAAGCGCAGACGTAATGGAGGTAGCCATCGCAATCCCAGCGGAAGGGCCATCTTTCGGGACAGCGCCTTCTGGGACATGGATATGGATGTCCATTTTCTGGTAAAAATCCGTGGAGATGCCGAGGTTTTCCGCGCGGGTACGCACACAACTGATGGCAGCTTTAGCGGATTCCTTCATGACATTGCCAAGGTTTCCGGTTAATTCAAGTTTCCCCGTACCAGTCATGGCAGCCACCTCAATCGGTAAGATCTCACCGCCCACGCTTGTCCACGCAAGGCCGTTGACCAAACCTATTTCATCGCGCTTGGAAATTTCATCGTGGCGGAACTTTTTTGGCCCCAGATAATCTTCAAGGTTGCTTTTTTTGATCGTTGTTTTCGCGTTCGGGTCATCGACAATCACCTTCGCGCATTGCCGGCAAATTTTTGCGATATTGCGTTCAAGACCCCGGACACCAGCTTCTTTTGTATAGGAAGAAATGATTTCATGCACCGCGCTTTGGGTAATTTTCAGTTGTTTGGCCAGAATACCATGTTTTTTGAGCTGTTTTGGGATAAGATGTTTGACTGCGATTTGGAACTTTTCCTCATGGGTATAGCTGGACAGCGTAATCACATCCATACGGTCGAGCAGAGGCGCTGGGATTGTAGTGTGGTCATTGGCAGTTGTGAGAAACAAAACCTTGCTCAAATCAAATGGAAGATCAATATAGTGGTCATAAAACGAGGAATTTTGTTCCGAATCGAGTACCTCCAGCAAAGCAGAAGCTGGGTCGCCCCGGAAGTCGCTGCACAGCTTATCAATCTCATCCAGAAGGATCAGGGGATTATTGGTTCCAGCCTGCCGGACGGCCGAAATAATACGCCCCGGCATAGAACCAACATACGTTTTGCGGTGGCCGACAATTTCGGATTCATCCTTCACGCCCCCTAGAGAAATACGCACATACTCGCATCCGACCGCTTTGGCAATCGAACGGGCAACGGAAGTTTTGCCAACCCCGGGAGGCCCGACAAGGCAAATAATCTGGCCGTTATTCTTTGGGGCCAGTTTGCGTACCGCGAGCGATTCCAGAATCCGTTCCTTCACCTTCTCCAGACCATAATGTTCTTTATCCAAAACTTTGGCAGCTTTCTCGAGATCAATCACCTCGTCACTGGAAACATTCCATGGCAAATCCAAGCAGATTTCCAAATAGTTACGCAGCACGTTATATTCGTGGGAGCTGCTGGGCATTTTCGCGAGTCTGGCACAATCCTTAAGCAGCTTCTCCTCCGACTTTTCGGGCAATGCCAGTTCCATGACCTTCTCCCGGAACGTATCGCATTCATCCTGCGGGGACTCGTCCTCACCAAGCTCATACGAAATCGCGCGCATCTGCTCACGCAGATAATATTCGCGGTGATTTTGCTCCATCTGCTCCTTGGCCTTGGCGGCGATTTCATTCTCGATCTCGAGAATCTGGTTTTCCTCCTCTAAGATATCAATGAGGTTTTCCAGACGTTTGACAGGATCGAGCTCACTCAGGATTTCCTGTTTCTCCTCATAGTCGAGCGTGATGTGGGAAGTAATGAAATCCGCCAGACGCCCACAGTCCTTCTGCTTGACCACATTTAAAATAATATCCGGCGGAACTTGTTTATAATTTTGGATATATTCCTCAAAAAGGGCTTGGGTACGCCGCATGAGGGCTTCGCTTTTGGGAGTTTTCGGGCAAGCGGCCGTTTCATGAATCACGACATCTGCCTCAATAAAGGGGGATTCTTGGGTCAGGCCCTGAATTTTAGCGCGGTGCTGGCCTTCCACCAACAGCCGCAAACCATCCTCGGAGTGGCGGAAAACCTGTTTAATCTGAGCGACGACCCCCATAGGATACATTTGGCTGCGGTCAGGATCGTTATCGGCAAGGTCTTTTTGTGCAACAAGGAAAATTTTCTGGTTATGCTCCATAGCCGCACTGATGGCCAAGATCGACTTTTTCCGACCGACATCAAATTGGATCGAAAGGTTTGGGAACACCACAAGACCACGCAGGGCGATCACCGGCAGGTTCAGGGATTCATGGTTATTTTCGATGATATTTGTCATAAATATTGCTCCTATTTAAGTAAACAGTAGCCGCCAGGGTGCCAAACAAATGATTCCTGTACGGCCAAACCTTTCCAGTAGAAAAAAGGCCGTTGCAAGGCAGGGCATCTACCGCAACAGCCAAATGATATTAAGAGGCGGTATTGTTACGCCCATGGTTTTGCAATTGGTGATTCGTAAGTTTAATCTGGACGGGCTTGCGGTTGGGGTTATAAACCATTTGAGGTTTTTCGTTATTCGTGACCACTCCCTCCGTAATCACGACCTTCTCAATGGTGTAATCGGACGGAACTTCATACATTAGGGAACCAAGCAGTTCCTCCATGATGGAACGCAGGCCACGGGCACCGGTTTTGCGCTCAATGGTTTTCTTTGCAATCGCACGCAGCGCATCTTCCTCAAACTCAAGCTCCACTTTATCGAGCTGGAACAGCTTTTTATACTGGCTGACCAAACTGTTTTTGGGTTCTGTCAGGATGCGTACCAACGACTTCTCATCCAAGCTATTGAGCGACGTAATCACCGGCAGACGCCCAACAAGTTCCGGGATCAGCCCATAGCGCACCAAATCGTGCGGGGTGACCTGACTGAACCAATCGGTTTTACTGAGTTCCTCTTTATTATAGACTTCCCGCCCGAAACCAAGGCTGGAATGGGCAGTCCGTTTTTCAATAATTTTCTCCAAACCATCAAAGGCGCCGCCGCAAATAAAGAGGATATTTTTGGTATCAATCTGCAAAAATTCCTGCTGGGGATGCTTACGTCCCCCCTGCGGAGGCACATTGGAAACCGTGCCCTCTAAAATCTTGAGCAAAGCCTGCTGTACGCCTTCCCCGCTGACATCACGGGTAATGGAAACATTTTCTGATTTTCTCGCAATTTTATCAATCTCATCGACATAGATAATGCCACGTTCTGCACGTTCGATGTCGTAATCGGCAGCTTGGATCAGGCGCAACAGGATATTCTCGACATCCTCGCCAACATAGCCAGCTTCTGTGAGGGTGGTAGCGTCAGCGATGGCAAAGGGGACGTCCAGCATCCGGGCCAGTGTCTGTGCAAGCAGGGTTTTGCCCACGCCGGTACTGCCGAGCAGCAGGACATTACTTTTGTTAATCTCAACATCCTCCACCCCATAATAAATCCGTTTATAGTGGTTATACACCGCAACGGACAACGCAACCTTCGCTTCTTCCTGACCAATGACATACTGGTCAAGCATGTCTTTAATTTCTTTGGGTTTGAGCAAAATCGCGTTGCCGGATTCGTGGGGATGACGGTCGTAATCGTAGGGGGCAAGGTCGTCATGAAGCATGGACATACACAGTTCGACGCACTCATCACAAATATAGACACCCGGGCCAGCGATAAACCTGCGGGCTTCATCCTGAGGACGTCCGCAGAAGGAACAGCACACTTCGCGTTCCTTGGAATCATCGTTGATGGACATAATTGACTCACGCCTTTCTGCATGGTAGAGATTCGACGTGCATGCCGGCAAGGCAGGCGACGCAAAAATTATCTCGTAGTAATAATCTTATCAACCAACCCATAATCCAGAGCCTGTTCGGCAGTCATGAAATTATCGCGTTCCGTATCGCGGGCGATGATCTCAATGGGCTGGCCAGTTTTATCGGCCATAATCTGGTTGAGCCGTTTTTTCGTATTGACAATGTAATCCGCATGGATCATGATATCCGTGGCCTGCCCTTGGGCGCCGCCGCTGGGCTGATGGATCATGATGGTACTATTCGGAAGGGAAAACCGTTTCCCCTTCGCACCGGCGCACAGCAGGAAAGCACCCATGCTGGCAGCCATGCCCATGCAGATCGTCGAAACATCACATTTAATGTACTGCATGGTGTCATAGATGGAAAGGCCAGCCGTCACGGAACCGCCGGGGCTATTGATATACAGGCTGATATCCTTGGAATTATCCTGCCCTTCGAGATAAAGCAGCTGCGCCACAATCAGGCTGGCCGTAGTGTTGTTGACCTCCTCGGTCAGCATAATGATACGGTCATTGAGAAGGCGGGAATAGATATCATAGGAGCGTTCGCCGCGGCTGGTTTGTTCAACAACATAAGGGACTAAACTCATGGGAACCACCCTTTCTCCACGCAGCAGAGAATTTTCGTAAGGTATGAATAACCCACCTGCCATAGCGCGTGGAACATGACAGATGGTATTACGGCTTTCCCGCAAGGCGGAAAAAAGCATATCTGATTCAGTATAGGCTGGTAACAAAGAAATTATTCGGCTTTTGCCTCTTCAATCACGGCATTATCACGTACGAGGTTCATGGCCTTTCTCGCAATGATATCTTTTGCCTGTCCATCTCTGGAAATGATGGCTTTTACCTTATCGACATCCTGCTTGTAGAGCTTGGAGAGGTTCTCGAATTCTGCCTCGATTTCCTCATCGGAAGCGGAGAGGTTCTCAAGCTGGCCGATCTTCTCCAGGGCAAGACGGATTTTCACCTGATTTTCTGCCTGCTGGCGGAAGCCTTGACGCAGGGTTTGGGCATTTTGGCCAGTCAGCTGCATATAGGTTTCAAAGCGCAGGCCCTGGGATTGCAGGCGGTAATTGAACGCACGGATTTCATCGTCGATCTGACGCTCGTACATGGCCTCAGGGATTTCTCCTTCGAGCAGATCGTTGACCTGAAGCATCAGCTGGTTGTCGATATCCTCGGCAACTTCATCCTTTTTAGAAGCTTCGAGTTTTTCTTTGATATCCGCACGGAAGGTTTCAACCGTATCGAACTCGCTGATATCCTTCACAAATTCGTCATCAAACTCTGGGAACTCCTTGCCCTTGATCTCATGAATATGAACCTTAAAGACAGCGGGCTGTCCAGCGAGTGCCTGTGCATGGTAATCTTCCGGGAAGGTAACGTTTACATCAACATCGTCGCCAGCAACATGGCCAATCAGCTGATCCTCAAAGCCCGGGATGAACATTTTCGTACCAAGGGTCAGGCTGTAATTTTCCGCCTTGCCGCCTTCAAAAGCAGTCCCATCCACAAAGCCTTCAAAATCCATGACCACAATATCATCGTTTTGTGCCGCACGCTCTACCGTTACCATACGGGAATGACGGTCGAGGAGCTGGCGGACCCGTTCATCCACATCTTCCTCAGTCACTTCGGTTGATTTCGGGGTAATTTTCAAGCCCTTGTAATTGGCAATGTTGACTTCTGGTTTGGTTGTGATGGTAGCTTTAAAGATCAGGCCATCCTTCCCAGCTTCCACGATTTCAAAATCAATTTTATCTTCAATCATATCGAGTTTTGCTTCTGCGACAGCCTCCTCAAGAGCGACTGGGTAAACATCATTGATTGCGTCCTCATAGAACACTTTTTCCCCATAATATTTTTCAATAAAGGCGCGGGGTGCTTTGCCTTTGCGGAAACCCGGCAGAGAAATTTTTTTCTTATCTTTGAGGTAGGCACGGTTGATGGCATCCTCAAAGGACTGTGCATCGACCTCGATTTCCAATTGATAACGGTTGGTAGCAACATTATTACAAGATTTCAAGTTCATTTTATAATTCCTCCTGCTAAATCAAGATAGCATATTTTGTAAGATAAGACCGCCGCCGGAACAGACGGGGAAAGGATCACAGAATATAATAAGGGAACCTTCTGGGATACCGTCCCTTCATTATAACACAAAGGGATGGGGGATTACTAGAGCGTTAAGCGAAAAATTTCAAGAAAAAGTACGTCAACGGATCAAAACAGGGGTAAAATTGACATAATCGCAGGAAATAAGGTGCATTTTGATGCCGTTATAGTGGCCGCGGATGGCACGTTTGGAAGCCTGGTTGCCGTGGATATGTCCAAAATAGCAGGTACGGATCTTCTCCTGCTCCAGCACCTCCAGAATTTCGGCACACGCCATATGGCCGTAAACGGGTGGGTAATGGAGAAATACCATCCGTTCGGCATGGGGATCTTTCTGTTTGGCGGCGTCGAGGGAAGCACGCAGGCGTCCAACTTCGCGGCGCACAATTTTCTGGTCTTCTGGTGTTTCCGAATTATAGAGCCATCCCCGGGTACCGCACAGCGCCTTCCCTTCCGCAACAAAAGCGTCGTTATGCAAAATCCCAATGGAATGGAACTGGTGCTGGTTAAGAAAAGCTGTGATTTTATTTTTCGTTGACCACCAATAATCATGGTTGCCTTTAAGGAGCAGTTTTGTCCCCGGCAGGGAATGGAGAAAATCAAAATCAGCAACGGTTTCTTCCAGCTTCATTGCCCAGGAAATATCGCCCGCAACCACAACCGTATCCGAAGGCTTCACCAGCCTGATCCAATTCTCCTTGAGCTTTTGGACATAATTTTGCCATCCGGGAAAAACGTCCATCGGCTTATCAGCCCCTAAGGACAAATGCAGGTCAGCAAGCACAAACAATGACATAAAAACCTCATGGTAGCAGCCCTATTTCAAATGAAGCATTTGAAGAAGGAAGCTGCTCATGGAATCTTTCTCACACACATTGGAAAAGCGCACTGGTTTTTCTGCAAGGCCCGCAATCGGGGCTGGGATTTGGGTATTGGTGGCACGCGCAAGGGCTTGTACCTTTTCAAACTCACTGATCGTGTTATCATACGAATCCGATACCGCTGACAAAACAGCGTCCGCAAATTTATAAGGGCTGGCGGTAGAAACCACAACGGTTGGGGTGGTATCGCCAGTTTTGCGGACATATTGCTGATACACATTCACTGCCACGGCAGTATGGGTATCACAGAGGTACTTAGCATCACGGAACGTTTCGCGGATGGTCTCTTTTGTGGTGGCATCGTCACAGTAAGCGGCACAGAACAAGTCTTTCAGTTTTGCTAGGGTATCCGCATCCACCTGATACCGTCCTGTCGCACTCAGCTGCCCCATCCAATCTGCCACTTTGTCAGCATCTTCCCCTGTGATATCATAGAGGAGGCGTTCGAGGTTGCTCGAAATCAGGATATCCATGGATGGGGAAATCGTAGCATGGAATTCACGGTTACGGTCATAGACGCCGGTATTGAGGAACTCCGTGAGGACGTTATTGGCATTGGAGGCACAGACGAGCTTATGGATCGGCACACCCATTTTTTTCGCATAATAGGCAGCTAAGATATTCCCGAAGTTGCCGGTTGGGACAACAACATTGATCTTCTGGCCTTCCTCGGTCAGAACCCCTTGCGCCATCAAATCGCAATAAGCGGAGAAATAGTACACAATCTGGGGAAGCAAACGGCCCCAGTTAATGGAGTTGGCACTGGAAAAGAGCATCCCATTTTGATGGAGGGTATCGCTGACTGACGGGTCAACAAAAATCTTTTTGACTCCAGTTTGGGCATCGTCGAAATTGCCCTCAATGGCGCACACACAGACGTTTTCCCCTTCTTGAGTATTCATCTGGTGCTTCTGCATGGGGCTGACACCATTTTCAGGATAGAAAACCAGAATTTTAGTGCGGTCCACATCCTTAAAACCTTCCAGCGCAGCTTTCCCGGTATCGCCAGAGGTTGCCACTAAAATGACTGCTGTCTTTTCGCACTTGGTTTTGCGGAGCGAATGGGTCAGCAGATGGGGCAGCAATTGCAGCGCCATATCTTTAAAAGCACAGGTCGGGCCATGCCACAATTCCAATACGTTCATGGGAACGCTGGCATTGTTCACCGGCACAACGGGAGCTGGATGGCCGCCGGAAAATTTATCTGCGGCATAGGCAGCGGAAACACACTCCAAAATTTCTTCTTCGGAAAATTCTGGCAGGAAATCCCGTAAAATCCGGGCTGCACGCTGTACATAGCTCAAATTCTTCATTGCGGACAAATCAGCATGGGAATACTGCGGTAACGTTTCGGGAACAAATAGCCCACCATCTTTGGAAATTCCCTGTACAATCGCTTGTGCCGCGGTTGTGGAGATGCTGGCATCTCTGGTGCCTTTATAATTCAAGGTGATCCCCCTCCAAATCATCAAATTCTTTTTTGTTTAAAATACGATATCTTGTCTATTGTATAATAGAACGGGCATAATGTCAAAGAGAAACAAAAAATTTCCACGCATTTTTAAAAAATATTTTTTCAAGAAGCGGATGCGGATATCCAAATTTAACAAAATGTTCCCAAATCTGCCCCATGGACTGAATCCCCGCAATGGATTGCGGCATTTGTGCGCCGTCAAAATCGCTCCCGAGCGCCAGAGTGTCCTGCCCGCCCAAGGCTAAAAAATGTTCTGTATGGCGCAGCAGGTCATCCAGACTGGCTTGTGGGGAAGCGGTCAGGAACGGCGGGTAAAAGTTCAGCCCGACTAAACCTCCCCGATCCCGGATTGTCACAAACTGCTGGTCCGTCAAATTGCGGGGATGCTGGCAAACAGCGCGGGAATTGGAGTGGCTCGCAACAAACGGTCGAGCCGCAAGCGCCGCCACATCGTCAAATAATGGATCGCTGGCATGGGAAACGTCAATTACCATGCCATAACGCTCCAGTTCCGGCACTGCCAGCTTTCCAAAGGCAGTCAGACCCTTGGGGTGTTCCACCATCGCGCCGTCGCCTATTTCACAGGAACCATTCCAAGTAAGGGTGAGCATCCTGACTCCCTGTTCTGCAAGCAGCTTTACCCGGCTGATTTCTCCGGCCAGTACCGCACCGCCCTCAACAGTCAAAACTGCGCCGCATTTCCCCTGTTGCCTTGCCATCTGCAAATCCTGCGCGCACCGGCACGGCAGCATCCAATCATCATTGCACTGACATTCCTGTTGAAACCGACGCAAAACCCGGTCAAAATAACCAACCGCTTCTGCCCCACGTATTTCATCAGGGAGCCACACCGCAAAACACTGCATCCACGGCAAATAGGCCCGTCCGCGGCCGAGCGACAGGTGCAGACTGTTTTCCCGCAAAGGCTGGTTTTGCAGCGAACATTCCGTAATCGTATCACAATGCAGGTCAAATAGCCCAATCGGTTTGGTATCACAGCTCAAAAGAATCCCCCTTGCTCCCAGTCCAAAAGAAAAGCGCCAGTCAGGTAACGGATGCTTTGTACGTCTGCCCCGCAAACCGTCACCGCCGCCACATCAAAACGTGGCTGGTACTGCTGCCATTGCGGATACTTTTGTAAATATGCCAATGCAGTTTGGATCAACTTCTGTTGTTTTGTACGTGTCACCGCTTCTTCGGGTTCGGCCTTGCGTACGTTGCGACGGGTTTTCACCTCGACAAATACAATATATTTTTCGTCACAGGCAATTATGTCGATTTCGCCCCACCGGCTGTGATAATTGCGGGCCACAATTGTGTATCCTGCTTCTGTGAGTAAATCCGTGACCGCCTGTTCACCGGCCATTCCGCTGGTATTAACCATGCTGCGGCCCCAGAATTTTCTTTAAAAAGGACCGGCGGTGAATCGGGCAAGGGCCATATTGGAGCAATCGTTCCCGATGGAGCTTTGTGCCATACCCTTTATGTTTGGAAAACTGATACTCCGGGTACAAGGAATCGAGTTGCAGCATAAGACGGTCCCGGCTGACCTTCGCTAAAATAGAAGCCGCCGCGATGCTTGCGCTCAAAGCATCCCCTTTGACTACGGTTTCTCCCGGTACCGGAAGGTTTGGCGGCATCCGGTTGCCATCGACCAATGCGTAATCTGCCGCCGGTGACAACGCTTTACAAGCGCGCGTCATGGCAAGATACGTGGCCTGTAAAATATTGATTTCATCAATTTCCGACTCCGTAGCAAAGGCAACCGCATAACTGACCGCTTTGTTTTGGATTTCGTCAAATAAAATTTCGCGTGTTTTCTCAGTGAGCTTTTTGGAATCATTCAGACCCTCGATCACACAGCCCGGCGGCAAAACCACCGCAGCCGCAAAAACAGGGCCAGCCAATGGGCCGCGCCCTGCTTCATCAATCCCGCAAATCGCAGAAAACCCCTGTGTTTGTGCCTGTTTCTCATAGGCAAACCAGTCGTGCTGTTCCATGGTTACCCCCTGACCTGTTCTAACGTAATCCGTCCGAGCTTGGCGGCGCGGAACTCATCCAGCACTGCAATCGCTGCACGTTCCGTATTGATCTGCCCGCCAGACATGAGCATCCCACGGTTTTTCCCAATCTGCTCCAGAATTTCATAGCTTTGCAGGGGTTCGAGGTCAATGTCCTGCATTTTATACCGTTCCTGTATGGCTTTGGGATATGCCGTTTTCAATTCCTCAATCAGACGGCAGGCGAGCCATTCGAGATCCACCACCTGATCGCGTACCGCCCCGGTAAAGGCAAGATGTTCCCCGACCAGCTTGTCCTCAAATTTCGGCCACAAAACGCCCGGGGTATCGAGCATTTCAAAGCCCTTGGAGATCGAAAACCATCGGTTGTCGCGGGTAACGCCTGGGCGGTCCTCGACATCGGCGCGGCTCCCTTTTGCCATGCGGTTAATCAGCGACGACTTGCCCACATTGGGAATCCCGACCACCATCACCCGGATGGTACGCCCAACCATGCCTTTCTGCTCCCACGATGCAATTTTATCTTTGAGTGCCAGCCGCACCGTTGGGATCAATTGATTGAGCCCCTTGCCGCTGCGGCAGTCCACCCCGATTGCCAAAAGGCCCTTGGTTTCATAATGTGCAATCCAGCGGCTGGTTTGTGTGGGGTCTGCCATGTCCGCTTTATTGAGCAGGAGAATCCGTGGTTTTCTCTGGATAATCTGGTCTAAAATGGGATTACGGCTGCTCACAGGAATCCGCGCATCGACAATCTCGACCACTGCATCCACGAGCTTCAAACTTTTTTCCATCTGGCGTTTGGTTTTCGTCATGTGACCCGGAAACCATTGGATTGATTGTGCTTCTTTCATGAATATAATCCGCCCTTCTGCCGCGCTGTTTGATTAACGTCCGGCAGGCTGCGCGGGCTCATTAATGACGCCGCCAAAACGCGAAAATGGGAAAATCGTAAACTGCGCCTTGCCCAGCACATACCGCGTATCGACCATGCCGACATCGGTATAACGGCTGTCAAGGGAAACCTTCCGGTTATCGCCCAGCACGAAAATATGGCCATCTGGGACCTCCAGCCCTTCCGGTGGCATATCCAGCAGATCATACCGGGTATCCGGCTGGTATGTACGCACATCCTCATCGAGATACACCGTTTCATCCAGCCGTTCCCCATTGACATACACTTCCCCGGCTCCGTAATCCAGATAAACCCGGTCGCCAGCCGTAGCAATCACACGTTTGACAATGGCTTCGTTTAAGCCTTCGGTGCGTTTGAGAATGACCACATCGCCTTTTTTTGGCGTATAGAACCAGCTGGATACCACCAGTCGGTCGTTATGCTGGAGGTTGGGATACATGGAATCGCCGTTGACCGTGATAATGCGGAACACAAACGTAAACACCACGCCCACAATGATGATCGCAATAATCAGCGACTCCACCCATTCAAAGGAACCCAGCCTGCCTTCGCTGCGGATCGCACCGCTGCGGGGCTCGTTTGGAGTCTCGGGGACAAGGTCTTTTTGTTTTTTCGGATGTTCGCTCACGGGAACACCGCCTCCTTTTCATTATAAATAGCAAAAAAGGGACACCGTGATGTCCCCTTTTGAAAGCGTTATCTGATTTTCTCTTTAAGTTTTGCTGCCTTACCAACGCGGTCACGCAGATAGTAAAGCTTTGCGCGGCGCACATGGCCTTTGCGTACGAGCTTGACACCCTGTACGTTGGGGGAGTGGATCGGGAAAACTCTTTCGACACCAACACCATAAGAAACACGTCTCACGGTAAAGGTTTCGGAAATGCCGCTGCCTTTTTTGGCAATGACTGTCCCCTCAAAGACCTGGATTCTTTCTCTTTCGCCTTCGCGGATCTTTACATCAATTTTGATGGTATCCCCGATTTCAATTTGTGGTACTTCCGCTTTCAGGGAATCCTGTGCAATTAATTTGAGTGCATCCATGAATAAAATCCTCCTAGAAAATGTCCGATATTCATGCCTGTGGCAGAGGAATATCCGCTTTAATGTCGTGGCAGAGCCAAGGCATCAACCCCCATCACAG
>CATJNB010000106.1 GCA_949741605.1 uncultured Eubacteriales bacterium
AATTTCTATGCGTTTAACCCGGAATTTGACCGGAAACGCAAAGGCAAATAAACAGCTTAACACACAATAGCAGGTAACAAATCAGGGGGACCAAGAGTGGTTCCCCTGAAGTTTTTGAAAAGAAAAAGCACACAGGAGAGGTTTCCTGTGTGCTTTTGGATTTAGTTCAGGACATAAACTGCCATAGGGCGACGGCCGAAGTTGACACATTCGCCATAGGAATTCATATACAGGTCGCAGAGGACACGGCCAGACATCAAAGCGCCACCCGTATCAGCAGCAATGGCATAGCCATAAACATATTTGCCGTCCGGGGAACAGATATAGAGCTTGGAGCCATATGGGATAACGTTCGGGTTTACGGCAACGCGTCCAACTGCGGCAGGTCTGCCTGTGGAGGTAGTGCCGCCGCCGGTGTAGGCGGTACAGCTGCCAACAATTTTCCTCGAATAGCTTACCGACTTCCCGGAAGCATCCACGAGCGAGCCTTGTGGGGTGATGGAGATACCGGTTGCTACGGCAGACGGTTTTGCTTTAGAGCCGACCAGCACGACTTCATCCACTGGTTTGGTCACGACTTCTTCGTGAATGACCTGTGAGGAAACGTACTCCCCGTTGACAAATTTCTGGCGGCTGGTAACGATTTTACTGCCATTGCTCCCGCGGTTTTTCACTTGGGTACTGCCCTGATAGAGGGAATCGGAGGACTGTTTGACAACCGAATACGGAATTTCCTCGGTTGTTTTTACTTCTTTATAAGAAACGTGGTCAACACCAATCACGAGGTTTTCGCTGACGGTTTCATTGGCATTGGAGAAAACGTCGTCACCTTGTAGGACCACGTCAGTAGACGCCATGGATTGTGCGACGGTGCCTTCTGGGATGCAGTAGGCTTTGGCCACCCCGCGGTCTACCAGATAGACATTATAATAGCGTGTGACCGCGATGGACGTGTCAGACAGGATGGGAGCATCCAAATCCAGGTTGACGCGGTCAGAGCTGCCAAGGCTGACGCCCGCCTG
This sequence comes from uncultured Eubacteriales bacterium, assembly GCA_949741605.1. Classification (GTDB taxonomy): domain Bacteria; phylum Bacillota; class Clostridia; order Oscillospirales; family Acutalibacteraceae; genus UMGS1071. Next base: position 1,023 of record CATJNB010000106.1, read on the forward strand.
TGCGAGAACCTGTGCCACGGTATCACCGGTATAACACGAAACGGTTTTCGACTGGCCGTCGGCACGCACAGGGATCTGTACGGGACGCTTTACCATAATATTTCTTTCATCTTTGTTTTCGTTGACCACAATGCGGTCTTTCTCGCTTGTAACAATTCCAGTCATCTCAAGGATGCCTTTTGTATCATCGCCATTGTACACGACCTGATAGGTTGCAGGACCGTCGACCACCGTAGTGGAACGTTCGGGGGTGGCTGCCATGACGGTTTGGGGGATACTGGTGCTAAGGATCACGGCTGCCATCATGGCGGATGTGCTGATGATCGAACGTTTCAGAAAAGGGTTTGGGGTTCTATGAGTTCGGTTCGAATGATTTTGCATGATACTGGGTTACTCTCCTTATTGTCCAATCCGAAAACCGCCCTTTTGTATGGTTTGACTTAAAATTTACAAAAGAGTTACGAATGATTTTGGGATTGTATCGTTTGGATTTTTTTCGTTTCCAGTATTATATGCAAATATTTGTTATCAGTCAAATTGTTTTGCGGGGTAAGGTTGTGCAGATTGACGAAAAAATATGGCGTAAAGACAAGGCTTGGCATGGATTCGCTTTTTCTCGACAATATGTTCGCAGGGTTTCTTATGCAACCTGTAGAAATAATAGTTACAATTACGTAATAATTAGCAGGAGGAATGTTATTTTTTTGATACTTTATACTATTTGTATAAATTGAAATCTATCAAAAAGCCTTCAAACCCGCTTAACACCTAGGCTTTCTGGGGAAGTCGCAGCAAAGAAAATACTCTTTGTAATTTCACAGAAAAAGGAAAAAATTTCTTAAAAATCAGAGGCAAAAATAAAAAAACAGCCTCTCCTTCCCGTACAAAACAGGGAGGAAAGACTGATCTATCCTTACAAAGACCGACCAACTACCGGGGCAAGTTCGCGGACTTTGGCGAGCAGTTCCGCAAAATCCTGTGGGCTGAGCTGTTGGGCTGCGTCGCTAATCGCGATCTTCGCGTTATAGTGCACCTCGACAATCAGCCCATCCGCGCCAGCGGCAATCCCAGCCAGCGAGAGCGGCTTGACATACTTCATTTTCCCGGCCGCGTGTGACGGGTCAATAATGACCGGCAGGCAGCTGCGTTCCTTGACCACCGGAACCGCACTGACATCTAAGGTATTGCGGGTCGCGGTTTCAAAGGTACGGATGCCCCGCTCGCACAAAACTACATTGAGGTTGCCTTCACTGAGGATATATTCCGCAGCGTCGAGCCATTCTTCAATGGTATTGGCAATGCCCCGTTTGAGGATCACCGGGATTTTCGAACGCCCAACCTCTTTGAGCAGCTGGAAATTTTGCATATTGCGTGCGCCAATCTGGATCATATCCACATATTTGGCAGCATCCTCGAGCTGTTCGTGAGCGACGATCTCACTGACCACCTTTAAGCCATAGGTGTCGCCAGCTTTGCGGAGCAGTTTCAGCCCCTCCACTTCCATGCCTTGGAAGGAATACGGGGAAGTGCGTGGCTTATAGGCGCCGCCGCGCAGGAAGGTAGCACCGGCCGCCTTGACCCCGGCTGCGGATTGCAGGATGCTTTCCTCATTTTCGACCGCGCAGGGCCCGCCAATCACAATCAGCTTTTCCCCGCCAAACACTTCCCCGCCGATTTCCACAGTGCGCCCCTGCGGGCACATATCGCGGCTGGCGAGCTTATACGAGTGCATGATCGGTACACAGTCGTCCACCCCGTCCATCAGGGCAAGGTCTATGCAGCCCAGCTTGGATTTATCTCCCAGGATGCCGATTACCGTTGCTTCTGTGCCGGGCGAAACGTTCGCGCCAAGGCCATGGTCTCCCAGCACATCGACCACAGACTGGATTTGTTCCTTCGACGCATTCTTTTTCATTAAAATAATCATCAGATACCTCCTAACCAAAGTTAGAAACTTTTCTATCTCTCATTGTACGCTTTCAGGCGTGGGGACGCAAGAGGATTTCCTATATAATGTACCCGCACAGGGGGGCAAAAATGATAGAGGAAAGGCTATGAATGGGGAAAGAAAAAGGCTGTCAGACAGCGGGACTGCCAACAGCCTTTGCGGATACCGGGCGGCCTTACGCCTGCCCGTCTGCGGACAGCGTAATGGTCACCAGGTACGCACAGTCAAAATCCTTGAGCAAAGCGTCTTTATCCGTAAAGGAACTCCAGGTATGGAAGGGGGCTTCCGAGATACTGGTGGAGGTATTGCTTTGCTTGTAGGCAACGTAGTAGAGCAGATACGAAGTTTTCGGCTCCATGGAGAAGCCGGTCTCGCCAACCCCGCCGATCCGCACCGTATTTCCATCCACGACGATATTGGAAACCTGGAACTGTTCGCGTTTGCCGGGTTCGGTCTGAGGGGTGGTCAGGGACCAGTGGTAATTGAGGCCGCCCGTATTGACCGCGCTGAGCAATAATTTATTGTTGTCTTCCGTGGCTGTGATTTTCCCAACCGTTACTTTCTGCTGTTCCAGCCCGTTACGGTAAGCGGTAAAGACCACGTCATAGACAGAGCCTTTTTCTAAGGTATAGGTTTGGAAGATATCGCAGCTGGCATCCGCGATAACTTGTTCCGATGCAGAAAGCTCGGCCGTTGATACACCGCCTTTGGAACTACCGGAACACCCGCTTGCAAGCAACACGCTGCATACACTTAACATCAGGAAGAACACTGGTTTCAAGAACCGTTTCATAAACAACCCCATTTCCCTGCCGGATAGTATGCTGCTGGAAAAAGCCATGCTGACCCGGGCTTCCGGCAGACAGCCACTGGCCACATGGCGATAGATCCTCCTAAGATTGGACAATATATCTTATCATACCAAATATAACGGCATTTTTCAACTGGTAACCATAAAATTTTCATTTGCCGCAAAAATTTCGCCTAAAAATATTTACAAGGGAAAATAAGATATGATACAATACAAAAGTGGCCAAAACGCCACACCACTGCATCCACCTTATGATAGGGCATTCCGTAGACGCTGTGTTGTGCCCCACAGTGTCCACGCGGGATATATAGATTCGGACATTTTATTATGATTCGAGGCGATTGCAGTATGCAACAAATGAGCACAACAAACCAAAGCAAAATTTCCCGGTGGTTTTTGCGCGAACGCAAAGAATGGTTCGGCAATATCATTGGGGACCTCTGGGGCGGCGCCGTTACGACGTTTGCCTTGCTGCCGGAGGTAGTGGGTTTCATGATTGCGGCGGGGATTCCGCCGTACATGGGGCTTTACACGACGATCTGCCTGACGATCACGTTATCGTTTGTGGGCGGGCGTCCGGGATTGGTGTCGGCAGGCGCCGGGGCGACGGCGATGATTGCCGCCGGCCTGATCGCCAAATATTGGCAGACCAATCCCGAATACTTATTCGCAGCGGTGATCCTTGCCGGGATTTTCCAATTTATTTTGGGATTATGCCGGGTGGGAAACCTAGTGCGCTTTATCCCGGACTGTGTGATGCACGGGTTCGTCAATGGGCTGGCGATCATGATTTTCCTTTCGCAGGTGAAATTATGTATCAAGGGCAGCTCGGTGGAAATGTTCCTGCTCATTGCGATTGGGATTGGGATTATTGTAGGGTTCCCGTTTGTGAAAAAAGTGGTGCCGTTTTTAAAGCGGGTGCCGGAGTCGTTTGTGGCGATCCTGTTTATTACGGCATACACGATGATTTTCCACAGCAAGGTCATGACGATCTCGGATATCGGCACGATTTCTGCGAGCTTTGACCACGTTGGACAGGTGTTCACGCGGATCGGCAATGTGTTTACCGGGGAATGTTTCCTCGCGATTTTGCCAACATCGTTGTCTTTGGCGTTTGTCGGTTTGATCGAAACCATGCTGACTGCCCGCCTTGTCAACGAGGAAACCAAAACAGACGGCAACCTTAACCGCGAATGCCGCGGGCAGGGGATTGGCAATATCCTGTGCGGCAGCCTTGGCGCGATGCCGGGCTGCGCCATGATTGCCATGACCGTGACGAATATCCGTTCCGGCGGGCGCGGGCGTTTATCCACGTTTGTAGCGGGCGGGTTGATGGCAGTCCTCTTGTTTACGCTGTCGTTTTTCCTTGGGCAGATCCCGCTGGCCGCATTGGTTGCGGTGATGTTCGTGGTGTGTTTCCATACGTTCAATTGGGCGTCGGTGTTCAAAGCCCACAAAGTGCCCATTGAGCAGACCATGACCATGGCGCTCACAGTCGGGGTCGTCATTGCCACGGATAACCTTGCGTATGGCGTTGGGGTTGGACTGTTCCTGTTTACGATGTACTATCTTGCAGGGCGGTTCCTGCCTGTGCCGGTACAGGTCGGATTGTCGTTTGCTTTACTGGCCGCGGCCTGCGGGAGCGCATGGTTCGGATGGGGCACCGTTGCAGCGATCCTCTGTGCGGCGCTGGGGGTCGGGATCGCAGCGGTTGCCCGCAGGCAGGCGGGTTCTCCGGTTTGGAAAACCGTTTCCACCTGTGCGCTGATTGCCTGTGCAGTGGCGGTTGTGGGATGCGCGGTACTGATTGCGACCAATACCATCTGGCCCGGTAACCCATGGTTCCATTTGGGAATGCTGCCATAATGCATGACGTATCCAGAAAGAGGTTCCTTTCTGGATACGTTTTTTTATGCCTTGCGGGGCATCGTTCTCGTGTGGTAGAATAGGGAAAGAATATTCAGATACAAAGGAGTTTAAGGCATGGATTACGGAAAAATTGCATTGGAACAGCACAAAAAGTGGCATGGGAAAATTGAGATTGTCCCGACTTGCCCGGTTGAAACAGCCGATGATTTATCCATTGCGTATACCCCCGGCGTTGCGTCACCCTGCATGGAAATCCATAAAAAGACGGATGAAGTCTATGAGTATTGCCGGAAATGGAATCTTGTCGCGGTGGTCACAGACGGCACAGCGGTGCTGGGGCTGGGCGACATCGGCCCCGAAGCCGGGATGCCGGTTATGGAAGGCAAAGCGGTGTTATTTAAGGCGTTCGGGGACGTGGATGCTTTCCCGATTTGCCTTGCGTCGAAGGATACCGAGGAAATTGTGCAGGCCGTTAAAATGATTGCCCCCACCTTTGGCGGCATCAATTTGGAGGACATTGCTGCGCCGAGATGCTTTGAGATTGAACGGCGGCTCAAAGAAGAACTGGATATCCCGGTTTTTCACGACGACCAGCATGGGACTGCGGTTGTGGTAGCGGCTGCAGCCATCAATGCGTTAAAGCTGGTGGGGAAAAAGATGGAGGAGATTTCGGTGGTGGTCAGCGGTGCGGGCGCGGCTGGGATTGCATGTACGAAACTGCTTATGGCAATGGGGCTCAAGCATGTTGTCATGTGCAACCGGCATGGGGCGATCTACGAGGGCGCACAGGGCATGAACCCGGCACAGGAAGCGATGGCAAAGGTCACAAACCAAGAGGGCAAACAGGGGAGCCTTGGCGATGTGATTGCAGGTGCGGATTTATTTTTGGGAGTTTCGGGGCCGGGATGCCTGACCAAAGAAATGGTACAAAAAATGAATCCCAATGCCATTGTCTTTGCCATGGCAAACCCAGTACCGGAAATTTATCCCGACGAAGCCAAAGAAGCGGGCGCGAAAGTAGTAGGGACGGGGCGTTCGGATTTTGCCAACCAGATTAATAATGTGCTGGTGTTCCCGGGGCTGTTCCGCGGGGCTTTGGACGTACGTGCCAGGGAGATCAATGATGAAATGAAAATTGCCGCTGCCCATGCGATTGCTGCGCTGATCCCGGAGCAGGAGCTGTCGCCGGATTCTATCATCCCCAAAGCCCTTGACCGTTCTGTTTCCAAAGCAGTGGCCGAGGCGGTCAAGGAGGCGGCCAGACGGACCGGTGTGGCCCGGATTTGACAGCGTTTTCGTTTTTCGCGAAAATTTTTCACAAATTCAAAAGTTATTTTTGTTTTGTAAAAATAAAGTTGGGTTTTTATGAAGTTTTGAAAGAAATTTTCTTTTAATTCTTTTTTGGAATATACAAACCCAAAAAATCAGATAGAATATCATTGTTCTTCACATCAGCATCACATTTGCCGGATACAATAGAAGTACGGCTAAGAAAAAAGATCGCTACATGATTTTGGATGTCTTGAGAAAGGAGAACTTCAGCAATGTATAATTCTTATGAAAATAACCATACTACCAATCAGGGCAATGCCCAGTGGGATGCACCAAAGCAGGAACCCACCACCTACTGGAATGGCAGCAGTTACCATTCCGGTCCCGCTCCCGGCCCGTCGCAGCCTGTGCAGACCCCGCCGCCGAAAAAGCCCAAAAAAGGGCTTGAGACATGGCATAAAATTATGATCGGCGTGTTGGCGTGTCTGGTAGTATCGGTAGGCTCATCCGGGACATTTGCAGCGCTTATCAGCACTGGGGTGATCCCCGTTGCAGGGGCTGCCGGACAAGCAAACCCTGCCCCAAGCTCCCAGACAAGTGCTGGCAATCCGGGCAGCGCTTCGTCCTCGCAGACCATCCAGATGAGCAGTTCCCCACAGGGCGAGATGTTAAAACAGGATGTCGCCAAGAAGGTGATCCCGTCGGTTGTGTGTATTGAGACCTCCTTTACGTCTTCCGGGTTTCTCTTTGGGCAGTCCCAGGAGAATTCCGGGAGCGGTTCGGGTGTCATTGCCACCTCGGATGGTTATATCATCACCAATGCCCATGTCGTAGATGGGGCGTCCTCGGTGAAGGTGGTGCTGTCTGACAACAGCTCCTATGAAGCCAAAATTGTGGGCGTTGATACAGCTACCGATCTTGCTTTAATCAAAATTGATGCCACGAATTTACAGGCAGCGGAATTTGGTTCTTCTGCGGATCTGCGGGTCGCCGATACCGTAATGGCAGTCGGCAATCCGGGCGGGCTTGCGTTCCAGTCGAGTGTGGCCATTGGCTATATCTCTGCACTGAACCGCGACATCTCCACCGATACAGCGGCCAATATGAAATGTATCCAGACCGATGCCGCCATTAACCCCGGTAATTCCGGCGGTGCGCTCGTGAATATGCAGGGGCAGGTCATTGGCATCAACTCCTCTAAACTGGTGTCTACCAGCTATGAGGGCATGGGTTTTGCGATCCCCATTGATGACGCTTTGCCGATCATCAATGATTTGCGCGAATATGGGTATGTCAAGAGCCGTGGGGTGCTGATGATCAGCGGCCAATATGTGGATCAGATTACTGCCCGCTGGAATGGCCTTTCGGCAACCGGATTTTACGTGGCAAAGATTAACGCCGATTCGGTGAAGGCAGAGGGTCTGAAAGAAGGCGATATTATTATGTCTGTGGATGGCACAGACATCACATCCCTGAATGTGATGAGTTCCGTCTTACAAGGCAAGAAGCCAGGCGATAGTGTCACCTTGGAGGTAGCGCGCGGGCGTGCTTCCCACACCCTGAAAGTTACGTTGGTGGAACGTACCGAAGAAGCTTCTTAAAAACTTTTTCCATTTGCTTACGACGACTTTTTCATATATCTTCTTTCCCAAAGAGGGCAAGGCTTTCCCGCCTTGCCCTCGACTTTTTTGTATATAAAAAAACCGCGGCCAGTTTTTAGGGCTGCGGTTTTATTTTTTGTTTCAGGGTCTGTTATGGATTTACGGGCAGACCGTTCAGATAGCGGCGTACCATATCAAGGGCCGTAGAGGCGGCGCGCCAGCGGTAGTATTCCCGCGAACGCACCATCCCGCCGCCGGGCATATTACGCACCCATGTCTGCTTGCCGTCCGAGAGCGCGAGATATACCAGACCAACCGGTTTTTCCGCAGAGCCTCCATCCGGGCCGGCAATCCCGGTGATCCCTATCCCCAGATCGCTTCCCGCTTTTTTGCGTACCCCTTGCGCCATAGCACGCGCAACCGGTTCGCTGACTGCCCCGTGTTGCTCCAGCAGTTCTTCGGGGACGTCGATCAGGAGGGATTTGATGCGGTTCGAGTAAGTGACCGCACCCATTTCAAAGGCTTCGGAGGAACCGGGGATATCGGTCAGACGCTTGGCAAGCAGGCCGCCGGTACACGATTCCGCAGTGGCGATGGTACGGTGTTGCTCACGCAGAATGTCGATCACACACTGTTCTAAGCTGTCCACATCGACGCCATAAACAAAATCGCCCAAACACGCACCAATCTGTTCCACGACAGGTTTACATAAGGCTTCGGCCTGTTCTTGTGAGGCTGCCTTGGCCGTCACGCGTACATACATTTCCCCTTCGGAGGCATAGGTTGCAGCCGAGGGGTTCGCATTTTGGGTGAAAGCGTCGATTTCCTTGGCCACGGCGCCTTCCCCCTTGCCGAATACGCGGATTTTATGCGACTGGATGACCTCCGTATTCGCACGCTGGAGATAGGGGATGAGATAGGAATGGAGCATGGGTTCCAGCTCGGACGGCGGGCCGGGCAGCATGGCGACCTGTTTCCCCTGTGGGGTGGTGCAAACGCACCCGGGTGCCGTACCGTGGTCGTTGGGGAGGATGTGGCATTCTTTGGGCAGCATGGCCTGTTTATACTGGTTTTCGGAGATGGTACGGCCCGTGAAATATTCCTCAATCCGGGTGCGGATGTCGGGATACTCCACCAATGGCTGGCCAGCTGTTTTGGCGATGGTTTCTTTGGTGAGATCGTCGTCCGTGGGGCCAAGGCCGCCGGTCGTGATGACGAGGTCACAGCGGGAGAGGGCAAGCTCCAAGGCTTCTTGCAGGCGTTGGGGGTTGTCGCCGACCGTGACGGTATGCAGCAGGTTGACGCCAATGGTGGTCAGCGCCCGGGCAACAATCGCGGTGTCGGTATTTACGACATCCCCGAGGAGCAGCTCGGTTCCCACAGAAATGATTTCAGCATTCATCAATAACACTCCTTGCTTGTCAGCCGCCAACCCGGATGTACCGGGCATCCCGGATACATTCCTCGATGAGATCAGCGGCGGGTAACTGTTGTTCGGCCTCCAGGACGTATTTCAAAACCGGCCGGGTGCGGGGATGCTTGGGAGTAAAGACGGTACAGCAATCCTCAAACGGTTCGATGGAGGTTTCAAAGGTGCCGATTTTGCGGGCAATCGCGACAATTTCGGTTTTGTCCATGCCGATGAGCGGACGGAAAACCGGCAGTTCTGCGGCGTGATCGGTACACGCAATGGCCTGCATGGTCTGGCTCGCCACTTGCCCGAGGCTTTCCCCGGTAATCAGCGCGCCGCAGTTTTCCTGTACGGCGACCGCATTGGAAATCCGCATCATGAAACGGCGCATCAGGATCGTAAAGAGTTCCTCCGGGCAATGCTTTTGAATTTCCTCCTGGATTTTGGTAAAGGGCATGGTAAACATTTTCATACGTCCGCTGTACTGGCTGACCAGCTCCAGCAGGCGTACGACTTTATCTTCAGCACGCTGGCTGGTATAAGGCGGGCTGGCAAAATGGATGGCGGTCAGGTTTACGCCGCGTTTGGCGAGCATCCACGCCGCTACGGGACTATCGAGGCCGCCGCTGATGAGGATAGCCGCTTTGCCGCCCGTACCAACCGGGATTCCTCCAGCACCCGGGCGCGGCATCCCATGTACATATGCGCCAAAGTCGCGCACCTCAACATGGACCACCACATCGGGATGATGCACGTCCACCGACAAATGGGGGAACTGTTCCAGAAGGTATTCGCCGGTGCGGGCGGAAATCGCGGGGGAATTGAGAGGGAATTTTTTATCCGAGCGTTTGCTTTCGACTTTAAAGGTCCGGGCATTTTGGAGGTCGTCGGAGAGATAGGCGGCAGCGGTTTCACAGATGGCGTCCATGTCCTTGCTGGTTTCACAGGCGCACGAAAAAGCGGCGATCCCGAAAATTTTGGAAATGCGGTCCGCAGCCTCCTCCATATCCACCTGTGGGTCCTGCGGGCTGACAAAAATGGTCGATTGTGCAATACGGATCTCAAATTTGCCAAGGCTTGCCAACCGGTGGCGGATATTTTTCAGCAGGGTATCTTCAAACGTACGGCGGTTGAGTCCTTTTAAGACCATTTCCCCCAGTTTGATTAAAATGAGTTCTTTCATGATACAGGGCATCCCCTTTTATTTTGGTTAAAATTTGAAACATTATTGTTTTTTCTTTGCTTTTTTTGCTGGCAATTCGGGCCATCCTGCTTGCACCAGACGCGCCAGTTCTTCCCGGTCGTCTAAAGACTCGATCAGGAAAGACGGTTTGGCGCCGGGATAGGGCGGCACTTCCACTGGGTTTTCAATTTGTTCGCGTGCAGCCTTGGTGGGCTTGAGGAAAAATTGGTTATCACACACAAGGCCAATTAATTTATCGTCACAGTAAATGCCGTATTCCCCGAACATTTTCCGGGATGTCACGCATCCGGCAAGGGCGAGCTGGGTACAAACATACTCAACAAAATCAGGGCTGGAAGCCATCGTTAGAACGCTCCTTTCACGAGGGTATGCAGGCCTTCCTGCAAGGCGCTGGCAAAGATCTCTATTTCCGACAGGGTATTCAAACGCGAGAAGCTGACCCGCAGGGAAGTCAGCAGAGCGGGACGGGGGAGTTTCATGGCAGTCAGGACATGGCTGGTTTTCCCCTTGGCGCACGCCGAACCACTGGATAGGAAAATCCCTTTTTCGCTGAGAAAATGCAGCATAGTTTCCGAACGCACAGAAGGGACCGAAAAGCTGAGGACATAAGGCAGGGCATCCTCGGGGGAGTGGATGGTGATGCCGGGGATGGAAAGAAGGGTTTGCCGGCAGGTATCGCACAGCTTTTGCATGTCCGGCAGGGACTGTTCCGGCGCCGGGAGGGTTTCTATGGCCTTTGCGAATGCGGCAATGAGGGGCAGGGGCTGGGTGCCGGGGCGCAGATTTTTTTCCTGGCCACCGCCAAAGGTATGGGGGAGGATCCGCACACCGCTTTTGACATACAATGCGCCCACGCCTTTGGGAGCATGGAGCTTGTGGCCGCTGATGGACAGCAAATCAATTCCCATGCGTGCAGGGTGGATGGGCAGCTTGCCAAACGCCTGTACCGCATCGACGTGCAGAAGAGCCGGGGCATGGCTGCGGAAAATGATCTTAGCAGCGTCGGCAACCGGCTGGATCGTACCGACCTCATTATTGACCAGCATGAGGCTGACTAAAATCGTTTCGTCGTTGATTGCCTCTGCAAGCTGCTGGGGGGAGATGCGCCCTTGGGAATCCGGCGCAAGGCAGGTGACAGAGAAGCCCTGTTTTTGGAGCTGTTCCATGCAGCCCAGTACCGAGGGGTGTTCGATGGCGGACGTGACAATATGCGTCCCCAGACGTTTGCGGGCAGCGGCTGCGCCGAAAATAGCAAGGTTATTGGATTCGGTGCCGCCGGATGTGAAGAAAATTTCTTCCGGCTTGGCATGCAGCAGGGAAGCGGTTTGCTTGCGGGCGAGGGTCAGTTCCTGTTCCGCCGCAAACCCCATGGCGTGCAGGGACGAAGGGTTGCCATATACACGGGTCATAAGTTCCACCGCTTTTTCCATCGCCTGCGGGCAAACCTGTGTGGTGGCGCTGTTGTCCAAATAGATGTGGTTCATGGGGGACCTCCAGACGTATGATGGGAATGAATCTATTATACACGAAAATGTACGGAAAGAAAAGGCAGCCATCCAAAAATGGACGGGCTGCCTTTGCAGGTTTTATTTTTGCAGCTGGCCGACATCCGCGAGCAGTTCCACCTCGATCGAGAAGGGGTCCGCCTGCCCTGCACGCGCGAGGGTGAGCGTAACCGAATCGCCGGGCTGGTAATCGAGCAGCAGGTCATCCAGATCGTCCATAGAGGAGATGGTGTTGCCGTCGAGCTGGGTGATGATGTCGCCGGTTTGGGCTTTGGTATGCTGGAGCGGGCTGTCCTGTGAGAGGCTCACAATCCGTACCCCGCGTATGGCGGGAGCTTCTGAGGAAAGCGGCTCGGTGATGGTCGTGCCGGTAATGCCCAGCCGTACCCGGCCTTCCACGTAGCCCTTGCGGATCAGGCTGTCGATCACAGGCTTTGCCTTGTTAATGGAGATGGAAAAGCCCATTCCTTCATAGTGGTCGGAGTTCATTTTGATGGAATTGATCCCCACCACCTGCCCGGACAGATTCACCAGAGCCCCGCCGGAGTTCCCGGGGTTGATCGCAGCATCGGTTTGGATGTAGGAGATGCTGTTTTCGGACTGATACCGGATACGGCGGTCCAGTCCGGAAACAATGCCGCGGGTGAGCGTACCGGAAAAAGCGAGGCTTCTTGGATTGCCGATGGCAAAGACCCAGTCGCCAACGGACAGCGCGGCAGAGGAACCAAAGGATACCGTCGGCAGGCCATTGGCGTCAATTTTAAGGACAGCAAGGTCCGAGGTACGGTCATAGCCCACAACAGTGGCAGGATGTTTGGTTTTGTTGCTGAGTACGACCGTGACTTTCGTATCCCGGGAATACCCGATGACATGCGCGTTGGTAACGATATATCCGTTTGGGGTGACGATCATGCCCGAGGCGATTCCGGAGCCGGAATCAGACGTTTCGGAAACGATCCCCACAATCGTGGGCTCGATCTGCTGGTAGATGTGTTTGGGTTGCAGTTCGTCAGAAGCGGGAGGGTGCAGCACGATCCCGGAAAAATCAGGGTCCGTCTGTGCGCCAACCGTATTTTTGACAATCTTCTGGGAAGGGTCATAGACAATAGCATTCGGTGACCCGCTAAGGTTGGGTTCCTCGGGAGAGGAGTCTGACAACCGGCCCACGGCCATAGACGTCACCCATACAAGGAAAGCCCCCACAAAGGTTACGGACAGCCCGATCAGAATACCAAAGAAAATTTTCGCGCTTTTATTCATGGGCTTTTGCACATACCCGTCAAACGGTACATAAGGGATCATCGGGCGGGCAAGCGGGTCCGGAGGCTGGACGGGATCTGGAGGGGGTGGGGGTACTGGGGGCTGATTGGGATCGGGGTTCGGAGGATAGTCGTTCATAAAAGATCCTTTCTGCGGTTATGAAATTCAGGAATCGGTATCCACCACATGGTCGGTGATATCGACAATATCAGCAGGGTTTTTGTCTTTTGGGGCGCCGACAATTTCCGGTTCGACCTTCTCGATGGTCTGTACTACTTCCACTTTACCGGGTTTATTTTTGATGAGTGTTTTCATGGATTTTTTGTCCTTGTCCTTATCGCCCACGTACGGCAGCCAGAACTCAAACAGGGTAAATTCATTTTCCACGCTGCTCACCGTAATTTCCCCGCCATGCAGCTTGATAATGGTTTTCACAATATAAAGGCCAAGTCCCATACCGTTTTTATCTTGGCTGCGGGACTTATCCGTTTTATAGAAGCGTTCAAAGATCATCCCGACCTCGTCGGCTGGGATGCCCGGGCCGCTGTTGCGGATGGAAACCATATGGCGGTCGTTCATATCTTTGAGAATAATTTCGATATAGCCGTTTTGGTTGGTGAACTTCACCGCATTTTCCAACAGGTTATACAGGACCTGATGGATCATGTCCGGGTCGCCGTCCACGAACTGCGGCTCACAGTCCTCAAGGCCCCGGATTTCGATATTTTTTTCTTCGATATTTTTCTCAAACGAAAGCAGCGCTACAAATACGGTATTCGAGAGGTCAAAGCGCGCAGAACGCAGTTTTAATTCCCCGCTGTCGATTTTGGAAAGGTCGAGCATGGTTTTCACCAGGCGTGATAACCGTTTGACCTCCTGCGAAACAATATTGAGATAATACGTTTCCTTTTCCTTGGGGATCGTGCCGTCCAGAATCCCGTCGATAAATCCGGCGATGGTGGTCATTGGCGTTTTAAGCTCATGGGAAACATTGGCAATAAAATTACGGTTCATACTTTCGCTTGCCGATAACGCTTCCGCCATATTATTAAACGCCTGCGCTAAATGCCCGATTTCGTCGTCGCTGCAAACCTTGACCCGTACCGAGAAATCGCCATTCCCAAAGGAACGTGCAGCAGCAGCCATTTTCCGGAGCGGCTGGGCCAGCTTATACGAGAAAATCCACACAATCCCAAAGGAGATCATGAAAGCCGCAATGCCAGCCAGAAGAAACATTTTGATGGCTTCTTCCCGGAAAGCGGTGAGCATTTTCAGGTCGGAAACGGCAAACACAGCGCCAATATTGATCGGTTCGCCGGCATCGTTTTTGACCGTAATCGGAATCCCTACGGCATAGCAGTTATGGTTATACCGGCCGTTGAGGGAACTCATCTGGTTATACTGCCCATTTAGCACTTCCTGCATAATCTCGGGAGACACCGGCGTATCTGCCGGGATATCCGAGGAGGAAACATAGTGGTACAGAATCGGTATGCCCTTTACATCCGTGACAATCAGGTCAGCACTTAGATTATCCGAAAAGGCCGCAATAAATGCATTCATTTTGGCAGCGTTTTGGGAATCGAGGACATATTCATTATTATCCATCTTCACCACACTGGTGGATGCAATGCTGGCAACACCTTGGGCATTTTGTTTTAACTGGTCGCGTTTTTCTGTCTGCCAATAGCGTGAGATAAAGACAATCATTACCGTACCCAGAAAGACGAAGCTCACCACGATAATCAGGGATGTGATGCTAAGATATTTTGAGAATAGGGTTTTGAGCATGACAGGACTCCTTTTCAGGGATCAGCCGGATATCGGGCAGCTGGAAAGCACAAGGGGAAAAGCCGGCGAACCCGAAACGTTATGTGCCTACGGCATTCTCTGCGGTAGCGTGGTTCTAGTTTTCTTTTACATCAAATTTATAGCCAACGCCCCAGACGGTTTTGAGCGCCCATTTCTCAGAAACGCCTTCCAGCTTTTCCCGCAGACGTTTCACATGGACATCAACGGTTCTGGAATCGCCGTAGTAATCAAATCCCCAGACTTGGTCGAGCAGTTCATCGCGGGAAAAGACGCGGTTCGGGTTGCTGGCAAGGTGGTAGATCAGTTCCATTTCCTTGGGCGGGGTATCGACCTGTACGCCATTGACCCTCAACTCATAGTTTGTAAGGTTAATGGACAGCTTATCATATTTCACTTCTTTGACCTGATCCTCGTCCGTGGTGCCCACGCGCCGCAAGACCGCTTTAATCCGGGCAACTACTTCTTTGGTTTCAAACGGCTTGACCACATAATCGTCCGCCCCCAGTTCCAGGCCGAGGACCTTATCAAACACTTCGCCCTTGGCGGTGAGCATAATAATGGGGCACTTGGATTTTTTGCGGACTTCGCGGCAGACTTGCCAGCCGTCGAGTTCGGGGAGCATAATGTCGAGCATAATGAGGTCGGGGTTATATTCTTCAAAGAGGTCGAGCGCACGGCGGCCGTCGTTGGCAATGCGGACATCGAACCCTTCTTTCTCAATGTACAGGCGCAGGAGTTCACAAATATTTTGGTCGTCATCGACGATTAAAATTTTACCAGCAGACATAATGAAAAAGCTCCTATCTAAAGTAAAGTCATGAGAACATTATACAGGAAAGGGGCGGAAAAAGGATGAATATTTTATAAAAAAAGTAAAAAAAGCGGCATGGCAAACAGCCACACCGGATTTTTTATTGTTTTTGGAAATTAATCTTGTGCCTCGGCTTTTGCGTCCTCAATCACCTTCTGGGCAACGTGCGCCGGGGCTTCTTCGTAGCGCACAAATGCGAAGGTAAACGAACCGCGTCCGCGGGTAATCTGGCGCACAACCGTAGAGAAATCGGACATTTCTGCCATCGGGACTTCTGCCTCAATCACTTGCAGGCCCTCGCCAGTAGGCTCCATGCCCAGCACACGGCCGCGGCGTTTGTTGACTTCGCCGAGAATATCGCCCATGTTATCGTCCGGGACACTGGCTTTGAGTACGCCAATCGGCTCAAGCAGAACCGGTGCAGCCTGTGGGATACCGGCTTTATAAGCAGCGGCGGCAGCCATTTTAAAGGCCATTTCCGAGGAGTCAACCGGGTGGTAGGAGCCATCATACAGGGTAGCCTTCAGGCCGACCATGGGATATCCGGCAAGCATCCCCTTGAGCATACATTCCCGCAGGCCCTTTTCTACGGCCGGGAAGAAACCCTTTGGAACCGCGCCGCCAACGACACGTTCACAGAACTCAAGGCCATCGGAATCGGAGGGTTCAAACTCGATCCACACATCGCCAAACTGCCCATGTCCGCCGGTTTGCTTTTTGTGGCGGCCCTGTACCTGTACCTTTTTCCGTACGGTTTCCCGGTAGGGGACTTTCGGTTTGGCAAGGGACACCTCCACGCCAAATTTATTTTTGAGTTTGGAAACAATCACATCCAGATGCTGTTCCCCAAGCCCGGAAATCACCATTTGATGGGTTTCGGCGTTGTTTTCAAAACGGATGGTGGGGTCTTCCTCCATCAGGCGCAGGATGCCTTGGGCGACCTTATCTTCATCGCCTTTATTTTTGGGGAGGATTGCCATGGACAGGGTGGGGGTTGGATATTCGACGGGTTCCAAGGTGACTTTGCGGGTTGGGGAACACAGGGTGTCGCCTGTGTTGACGCCTTGCATCTTCGGCACTGCACCGATATCGCCAGCAGTAATGCAATCAGCATCTTCCTGTTTTTTGCCGCGCATGGTCAGCACTTTTCCGATCCTCTCCTGATTGCCGGTACGCATATTGACCAGTTGGGAATCCGGGGACAGCTTGCCGGAAATCACTTTAATATAGGACAGCTTGCCGATAAATGGGTCAACGACGGTTTTAAAGACAATCGCAGCCGTTGCGCCGTCCGGATTGACCGCCAGCTCTACGGGATCGCCATTGATGTCCGCGCCGAGTTCGCCGCCGGTTTCGCTGGCTGTTGGGGCGAGCCAGATCAGGCCGTCGAGCAGCTCGTCAATGCAGTCTGTGGATTGGGCGTCGCCGCAGAAAACAGGGCTGATTTTGCCGGACTTGACACCCTGATGGATGCCCATAATGACCTCAGACGGGGTGAATTTATCCCCAGAGAAATATTTTTCAAACATTTCGTCGCTGGTTTCGGCAACCGCCTCATAGATCGCTGTACGCAACCCTTCCAGACGGGTCCCCATATCCGGCATGGGAACCTCAACGGCTTTGTTATTTTCGTAGGTATAGGCTTTATATTCCAGCAGATTGATGTAACAATTGACCTTACCGTCCTGCAAAAACGGCACAACCACCGGGCAGACCGATGGGCCAAAGCTGGCTTTGAGGCTTTCAAACACTTTATAGAAATCCGCGCCTTCATCGCACAGACCGTTGACAAAGAACATTTTCGCAAGGCCGCGTTTGACGGCTGCTTTTTCTGCTTTTTCGGTGCCGACACTCACACCGTTTTTCCCGGAAACGGTAATCAAAACGAGGTCAGCAGCACGTACCGCTTCCTCCACACCGCCTTCAAAGTCGAACAGTCCGGGGGTGTCGATGAGGTTGATTTTATAGTTACGCCATTCGAGCGGGGCAACGGCGGCGGCAACCGAGGATTTGCGGCGGATTTCTTCCTGGTCATAGTCACAAACGGTGTTCCCATCCGTGACTTTCCCCAGACGGTCACAGGCGCCGGCTAAATACAGCATGGCTTCTGCGACGGTCGTTTTCCCGGAACCGCTATGGCCTGCTATGGCAATATTTAGAATATTTTTGGCTTGATATTGTTTCATACGGTGATGCTCCTTTCAAGTAGAATTCTGGTAAATATTACAAACTTACCAGCAATTCTACCTTCCATTATATCTTAATGTTACATATATTACAAGGGGAATGGCAAACTCCAAAAATTTTCCGCACAATATCTAATTTAAAAATCGAAATGTTAGGCAATTGCACAAGGAATCATGGAAAGAAAAATTCCCTCTGCCAGTGCAGAGAGATTTTTCCAAAAATCGTGTTTTAGATTTTGCCGTCGCAACCAAGCACATTCTTAATTTTGTGCGTAACCATATTTTTGATTGCCGTACGCGCAGGGCCAAGATACTGGCGCGGGTCGAAATGGTCGGGATGTTCTGCAAAGTACTTACGCACCGTACCGGTCATAGCAAGACGCAGGTCGGAGTCGATGTTGATTTTGCACACCGCCATCGAAGCTGCCTGACGCAGCATTTCTTCCGGGATACCAATAGCATCCGGCATATTGCCGCCGTTTTCGTTAATCATTTTCACAAACTCTGGAATTACCGACGAAGCGCCATGCAGCACAATCGGGAACCCGGGCAGGCGTTTGGAAACTTCCTCAAGGATGTCAAAACGAAGCTGCGGTTTTTGGCCGGGTTTGAATTTGTAAGCGCCGTGGCTGGTGCCGATGGCAATGGCGAGGGAGTCTACCCCGGTACGCTCCACGAAATCCTGTACCTGTGCCGGGTCAGTGTAAGACGCATCCTCGGCACTGACATTGACGTCATCTTCAATCCCAGCCAAACGTCCGAGCTCGCCTTCAACGGTTACGCCTTTTGCATGGGCATAGTCCACAACCTTTTTCGTCAGGGCAACGTTGTCCTCATAATCGTGATGCGATCCATCAATCATGACCGAAGTGAACCCGCCGTCCACACAGTCTTTGCACAGTTCAAAGGTATCGCCATGGTCCAGATGCAAAGCAATGGGCAATTGAGGGTTTTCCTGCAAAGCGGCTTCCACCAGTTTGACCAGATATGTATGGTTGGCATACTTGCGCGCCCCGGCGGACACCTGCAAAATGACGGGTGCATTCAGTTCGCTGCAAGCCTCGGTGATGCCTTGCACAATTTCCATATTGTTTACGTTGAACGCCCCAATCGCATATCCACCTTCGTACGCCTTCTTAAACATTTCTGTTGTGTTTACCAGTGCCATATCCGAATTCACTCTCCTATTTGTTTTACATTTTTCTTAAAAATCACCCAATTTGTTTGCCTTTTTTTGTGATTTTTAGTCTCTGCCCTTATTATATCACAAACTTTTAAAAATAGATAGATATTTTTATAGACATTTTCAGTTATTTTTCTGGATGCGAAAATCCGCTGTTTTCGGCGCGGCATACAGATTTGCGGTTACATTTATTGATTTTTACTGATTTGTTTTTTTAAAATTTGCAAATATTTCAAAACTTAACGCAATGACAGGCAGCCAAGGGATATGATATAATAAAAGAAAGAAGGAAATTTTTGTAAAAAAGGGACTTTCTTGTCAAGCTGAACAAAAAGGAGTAATAAAGTGATGAAAACGATTCGAATTGGTATTTTAGGATACGGGAACTTAGGCAGGGGAGTCGAGCTGGCCATCCGGCAGAACGAAGATATGGAATTGGTGGGGGTATTTACCCGCCGCGACCCGTCTACGGTCCAATTGGCAGACCCGTCTGTTCCAGTGTACCACGTGCAGGAGCTGGAATCCATGGCCGGTAAAATAGATGTGTTGATTCTGTGCGGGGGCAGCGCGACTGATCTTCCCGTACAAACCCCAAAGTATGCCAAACTTTTTCATGTAGTGGACAGCTTTGATACCCATGCAAGCATCCCGGAACATTTTGCAAGGGTGGATGCGGCGGCAAAAAGCGGCAATAAAGTCGCAATGATCTCGATTGGGTGGGACCCGGGCTTATTTTCCCTGAACCGGATGATGGCAGGGGCTATCCTTCCGCAGGGGCAGACCTATACCTTCTGGGGCAAAGGGGTCAGCCAAGGGCATTCGGATGCGATCCGCCGCATTGACGGTGTCTTAGATGGCAAACAATATACCATTCCAGTGGAACAGGCGTTGGAGGCAGTCCGCAGCGGGAAAAACCCCGAGCTGACCACCCGGGAAAAGCATCGGCGCGAATGTTTTGTCGTGGCCGCGGATGGGGCGGATCAGGCGCGCATTGAGAAGGAAATCAAGGAAATGCCCAAATATTTCTCGGATTACGACACCACTGTACACTTTATCACACAGCAAGAACTGGACAAAAACCATAGCGGCATCCCGCATGGCGGACAGGTGATCCATACTGGCAAAACCGGCGTACAGGGGGAACACACCCATGTGATAGAATTTTCCATCAAGCTCGATTCCAACCCGGAATTTACCTCCAGTATTCTGGTGGCCTATGCCCGCGCGGCATATCGGATGGCACAGGAGAATCTCGTAGGGGCGAAAACGATTTTTGACGTTGCGCCGGCGTACCTGTCGCCAAAATCCGGCGAGGAACTTCGGGCATCGCTGTTATAAGAGTTGACAAATCGTGCGGAATCCTTTACGATATAATACAAAAACAGTAGGAATATCGGAGGGGAGCCTATGCGGACAGAACTTGCACAAAAATATGCAAACTTGCAAATGTTGTTAAAACCGTTTGGAAAAGTAGCCGTAGCCTTTTCCGGGGGCGTGGACTCTGCCCTGCTGCTTCATGCGGCACATACCACCTTGCCGGGGCAGGTGCTGGCATTGACTGCCTGTTCCTGCGTATTCCCCCACTCGGAGCAGCGTTCTGTCAGGGAAACCGTACAGCAATGGGGAATCCCGCAAAAAGAAATTGCAGTTGATTTTTTATCCATCCCCAACGTGGCGGAAAATCCTTCTGACCGCTGTTATTGGTGCAAACGGGAGCTGTTGGGAGCCTTTTGCCGCGTGGCTAAAGAGGCTGGGATCAATACGGTTCTGGAAGGCTCCAATGTGGACGATCTCGGGGATTACCGTCCGGGGCTTTCCGCACTCAGGGAATCCTCTGTGAAAAGTCCGCTGTGTGATGCGGGCATGACGAAAGAGGACATCCGGGAACTCTCCCGGGAACTGGGGTTGCCGGCATGGGACAAGCCATCCATGGCGTGTTTGGCATCGCGTATCCCGTATGGCGAGCCGGTCACTCCGGACAAGCTCCGTATGGTGGAACAAGCGGAGGAGATCCTGTTGCAAATGGGGTTTAGGCAAATCCGTGTACGGCACCACGGGAAAGTGGCGCGGATTGAGTGTGCGCCGGAAGATTTTGCAGGATTCTTGGACGCGCAGACCCGCAAGGAACTTTCCCAGCGCTTTCAGGAGATCGGGTTTCCCTATACGTCCCTGGATTTACAGGGATACCGCACCGGGAGCCTGAATGAAACGATATGGGCAAAGGAGGAGCCACGATGAAACATTTGATTGAGAAACTGGAACAGTCCCGCCGCCTCACAGGGGAAGAATACCTTGCCCTGCTCCAGCATCGCGACCCTCCAACAACAGCCTGTTTGCGGGAGCGCGCGGTGGCAGTACGCAAGGAGCATTTTGGTAATACTGTGTATGTGCGGGGGCTTATTGAGGTTACCAACTACTGTAAAAATGACTGCTATTATTGCGGGATCCGCCGCGGGAACCGCAAGGCAGAGCGTTACCGGCTGACCAAAGAACAAATTTTAGAATGTTGTGCGCTGGGGTATGAGCTGGGGTTCCGCACGTTTGTCTTGCAGGGCGGCGAGGACCCCTATTTTACCGACGACATCTTGGCTGATATCCTCAAAGAAATGCGCGGCGGTTATCCCGACTGTGCGATTACCTTATCGTTTGGGGAACGCTCCAGGGCGTCGTACCAACGCTTTTTTGACGCTGGTGCAAACCGGTATTTACTGCGGCATGAAACCGCCTGTGCGGAACATTACCGCAGGCTGCATCCGGAACCGCTCACGTTAGAACATCGCAAGCAGTGCCTGTATGCCCTCAAAGAAATCGGGTATCAGGTGGGGACCGGGTTCATGGTCGGCTCGCCCGGCCAGACCCTCGAACATCTCGCACAGGATTTATGTTTTATTCAGGAGTTCCAGCCGCAAATGGTGGGGCTGGGACCATTTATCCCGCATCAGGATACGTGCTTTGCCGCGGAGCCGAGCGGCACCGTGGAGCTGACCACCTTTTTATTATCCGTGCTGCGGTTGATGATTCCAAACCTGTTGCTTCCCTCAACCACCGCACTTGGCACCATTGACCCGTTTGGGCGGGAAAAGGGGATTGAGGCAGGGGCAAACGTTGTCATGCCGAATTTGTCGCCAGTGTCGGTCCGTAAGAGCTACGCCCTGTACGATAACAAAATCTGTACCGGGGAGGAAGCCGCTGAATGTAAGCTGGGGCTGGAACGCAGGATGCAGGCGATTGGCTATGAAGTGGTAACACAGCGCGGCGATTTTTCCCCCATCCCTTGACAAATCCTGTCAAATTCTTTATAATACCTTTATAAAAGGGAGTAGCTTGGCATAGGTTCCTATGCAGTGCGTGTCGTCAATCCCGATGGTTTCATCCGGCTCGCACATAATATTTCGGTATTAAAGCAAGACTTTTATTGTAACACAACCGTTGCAATAAAAGTCTTTTTTTATGTAAAAAATAAAGGAGTGTTTTTTATGTCCTATGTACTACCATACATCCTGCTGGCGGTCGGGCTGGTCTTGCTGGTCAAGGGCGCAGATTTCTTTGTGGATGGCAGCGCCGGGATTGCGCGTTATTTTCGCGTGCCCGCCCTTGTGATCGGCCTTACGATTGTCGCTTTTGGTACCAGTGCGCCCGAAGCGGCGGTCAGTATCACTGCGGCGATCAAAGGGCAAAACGGCATCGCGGTGGGCAATGTACTTGGTTCCAACCTTTTTAACCTGTTGATGGTAGTTGGGGTATGCGCGCTGATCCGTCCCATGACTGTGACAAGAGGGGTCATCTTTAAAGAGTATCCCTTGATGATCCTATCCGGTGTGGCGCTGCTTGCTTTGGGTGCCGACACCTTTTTGGGGGATGCCTCGTCCAACATGATTTCGCGTGGGGATGGGATTATTTTACTCTTATTCTTCTGCGTGTTCATGTTCATGACAATCCGCACCGCGCTTTTTTCCCGCCCGGAGGCTGCACAGGCCGAAATCGAATCCGTACCCAAAGAGGAGCAAGGGGCGAACAACAAGAAAATTTCCCTTCCGAAAAACATTCTGTTTGCAGCCCTTGGGTTAGGGGGCGTCATTGGCGGCGGACAGCTGGTTGTCAACAGTGCATCGGATATCGCGCTCTCCTTTGGCCTGAGTGAAACTTTGGTTGGACTGACGATTGTAGCGATTGGTACATCGCTGCCCGAGCTTGTGACCAGTGTGGTAGCGGCGCGCAAAGGCGAAAGCGACATGGCGATTGGCAATGTGGTCGGTTCGAACCTGTTTAATATTTTCTTTGTTTTGGCGACATCTGCTACGATTAACCCGATTGCCTTTTCGTTTGAGTCTGTGATTGATTCTATCATTGTAATTGGCGTAAGCGTTTTGGTCTACCTGTTCATTTTGGTACGCCAAAATGTCAACCGTATCGAAGGGGCATGTATGGTTGCGATATATGCTGCTTATACTGCTTATATTATTCTACGTTAGCTTGGAGGTTTTCCTATGATGACACTACAAGATGCAAAAGATTTTTTTCAAAATGACCGTTTCGCCACGAATATGGGGATTGAGATTATCGAAGTGGGGGAGGGATATGCAAAATGCCGGTTGCCCGTTTCCGATGCCCTCAAAAATGCTGGGGATTCTGTACAGGGCGGCGCTCTTTTTACCCTTGCGGATTTTGCTTTTGCCGTCGCTGCAAACCTCCAAGGTAATTTGACTGTTTCTGTTCACAATTCGATTTCCTTTTTGAAACCATCGAAAGGGACTGTGCTTTTTGGAGAGGCCCGGGTTGTGTCACAGGCAAAACGCATGTGTTTTTATGAAGTTAGCGTGACGGATGAGTTAGGTACGCTGGTTGCGACCATGACAGTAACTGGTTACACCAAGCTGCCGTAGGGAACGCCGTAGGCGAGTAAAGTTTTCGTCAACCTTTGGGGAAAGGTTGTGGGGGTGCAGGGGGCAAAGCCCCATGCAAAAGCATCGCAATGCCAAAAACTTCAAAAGATCAATAGTAAAAAATCGAAGATCAAAAAATCCATGCAGACGCTCGTGCAACCGCACGGCGGGAGGATTTACCCTTTGATAAAAAAACAAGCAATCAGGAAACAAACCCATTTCCTGATTGCTTTAATTTTTTTCGAGTAACACACGATCCCGCAGGAAAAAGTGCCCTCACTCACCGTTCAGGCACTCTGGGGAACACTCTACTAGGGTTCCCCATGCCAAAACATTCCCCCGGAATATTTCGGCTCCCTTCCTGAGTTTTGGGAAGGCTTGGGGAATTTCGACCGTTGCGACGGTCGAGTCAGGGTTTTGCCCCGACACCCCACAACCTTTCCCCAAAGGTTGACGAAAACTTTATGCGCCTGCGGCGGTGGCTGCATTTGATGGAGCGTTAATATTTATCCGAATAGGAATCAAAATCATTGTAGTCCTCATTACTGGGGACAACAGGTTGCTCATAAGGGATATCATCTTGCGAGGAATATTCGCGAAGCTGGAATCCATTCAGGAGACGTTTCAGTACCTGAGCCTGTGCAGACAGCTCATGGCTGGCAGCAGCACTTTGCTGGGTCGAGGAGGAATTGGAAGAAACCACGCTGGAAATGTGGTCAATCTCCTCAAGGACTTCCGCAAGAGCATCCGCCTGATGGGCAGAAGCCTCCGAGATTTTGTTTACAGTGAGCATAACGTCCGTTGCACCTTCGACCGCTTGGGTGAGGGATTGGGCGGTCTGGTCGGCAATGCGGGTACCGTTTGCAACCGCGTGTATGGAATTTTCGATAAGGGTTGCGGTATTTTTGGAAGCCTCGGCGCTCTTGCTGGCCAGATTGCGTACTTCATCGGCAACAACGGCAAACCCTTTCCCGGCGCTGCCAGCACGGGCAGCTTCCACTGCGGCATTGAGGGCAAGGATATTCGTTTGGAATGCGATATCCTCAATGGTTTTGATAATTTTTCCGATTTCGTCGGATGTTTCTTTGATTTCCTTCATGGCTTGGATCATATGGTTCATCTGCTCATTGCTATCAAGCATTTCCTGTCCAACAAGATTGACTTTCATACTGGCTTGCTGGGCATATTCGGCATTGACCTGCACTTGGTTGGAAATATGGTTGATCGAATCGGAGAGCTGTTCGACCGATTTTGCCTGATCCGAGGAACCAGCTGCGAGGGTTTGGGCGGCGCTGGCTACCTGCGAAGAACCAATGGCTACCTGTTCGGAACTCGAATGGATTTGCCTCATGGCATTATTGAGGCGGTCTAAAATATTGTGGAAGGAAACGAGTACCGGATGGAAGTTGCCGACATACTCCTGTTCGCAGATGGAATCGACGGTAAAGTCACCATGGGCCATTTTGGCAAGGAAATCGTTTTCATCCTCAATGATGGCTTTGAGCCTGCGGGCAAGCTCCCGCATACAGTCGGAAAGCACGCCCATTTCGTCGCGGCCTTCATGGGTGATGGTGACGTCAAGGTTGCCGCTGGACATCTGGGTTGCCACACGGGTCAGCTCGGCCACAGGCAGGCGAATGCTGTGGATGATGATATAGGAAACAAATACCCCGCAGGTAATGACCACGACAAGCAGCCCGGAAATCACACAGATTGCGATAATGAATTCTGTGTTTGCAGACTCGCTGGCCTGGTCGGCACCTCTCATGTAGAAATCAATCAGGTTTTGCGCCGAAGCATCCAGTTCGTTAAACGCGGTACGCGAGGAGGTTTTCAGAACCTGCCGTGCCTCGGTTGTGTTGCCGTTTTGGGCATATTCCAGCACTTGCAGATTGAGGTTGACAAACTCGGACCAGTTGGCGCCCAGATCCCGGACCAGGGCGGCTTCCTCCTCACTATTAATCTGCTGGGAATGGGCATCAAAATGATAGAGCATATTTTTCATATTGGTGCGTTCCTGATCCATTTCCTTCATCAGCTGTTGTTTTTCCGACTCGGAAACGGAGGTAATGTATTCTTCCTCCTTGATACGGAAGTTGGAAATAAAAGTTTCCATTTCCCGAGAAGAATTCAGGCTAACCATCCAATCATTGGTAATAACCGAGGTAGTGTTACTCATGGAGATCATGAGGGTGATAGCCGTTGCGCCGATGGAAAGCAAGCCAAACAGCGCAATGGCACACAAGATGTAGAGTTTAAATCTGATTTTGAGATTCCGCAGGACGTTCATTTTGAAAAGACCCCTTCCAGATGGTAAAAATGAGAACATACAAATATCTATTATATTAGTATAAAGGAAAACGCGAAAAAAGTCCATATTCTGACAAATAAAAAAACGACCCCTTCCTGGCATGAAACTAGGTATATGTGACAAGAAATGTCTAAAAAATAGCAAAGTCTCCCGAGAAATCCTATGAAAAAGGACGAAAACGAAATTTGATCAAACCAATCAGAAAACCAGTTACGCCCTTGTGCCGCCGGGATATTGTTCGGCAAAGGGGATGGGGGCCTGTTCGCTGCAAGGGGGATTTTCACACAAAAGGTCCTGCGCGAGCGACAGCAAATCGGAAAACTGTTCCAGAGAAGCGGCGCGCTCCCGGAACCTCGCTGCATTGCGCATCCCTTTAAGATACCACGCCACATGCTTGCGGGCTTCGCGCATGGCGCGGTATTCCCCCTTGTGGTCGCACAGCCCCTGCATATGCCGCAGCATGACCGCAAGGCGTTCCGAAAGCCCCGGCGGCGGCAGGATGCAGCAGCTTTCTGTGAGATAGGCGTTGATCTGTGCGAAAATCCACGGGTTCCCCAATGCGCCGCGCCCAACCATCACAAGGTCACAGTTGGTTTGCTCGAGCATCCGCATAGCGTCCTGCGCGCAGAAAATATCCCCGTTGCCGATCACCGGGATCTCCACCGCCTGTTTGACCTCACGAATCAAATCCCAGTTAGCAGGCGCGTGGTATTGGTCCTGACGGGTGCGCCCATGTACGGTGATGGCATCCGCCCCCGCCTGCTGGCAAATCAGGGCGACCGGGACCGCATTGATGGAATCGTTATCCCAGCCTGCGCGGATTTTGACCATCACCGGCACATCAACAGCTTCTTTCACCGCGCGGACAATCTCCCCGCAAAGCTGTGGACGTTTGAGCAGGGCAGACCCCGCGCCGGAATTGGTGATTTTGGGTGCCGGGCATCCCATATTGATATCAATGGCAGCCGGACGGTAAGCCATGGCCTTTTGCGCGGCGGCAGCCATAATTGCCGGGTCGTCGCCAAAAATCTGGATCGCAGCCGGGGATTCCTGCGCGGAGAGCTGCATGAGTTCGTGGGATTTTTTGTCTTGAAACTGGAGCGCTTTGGAACTGACCATTTCCGTAATCACGAGCGCCGCACCAAACCGGGAGCAAAGTTCCCGGAAGGGCAGGTCGGAAACCCCGGCCATGGGGGCGAGTACCGCCTTGCCGGAGCGTATGAGATCAGAAAACTGCATGGATGTCCCTCCGTTTGTAAAATAGATGTAGAGATTATTATAGCACTTATCAAAATAGAAGAAAAGTGTTATAATAGTGGGACAAGAGAAAACAAGGGGGATCTACGCATGAAATTTCTGGTACTGGACGGAAACAGCATCTTAAACCGCGCCTATTACGGCATTAAGGTGCTGACCACCCGGGACGGGATCTATACCAATGGGATTTACGGTTTTCTGACCATGCTGCACCGCATCGAGCAGGATTACCAGCCCGACCGGGTCGCCGTAGCGTTTGACCTGCGCGGGCCGACCTTCCGGCACAAGGAATATGCGGGCTACAAGGCCAAGCGCAAAGGCATGCCCGAAGAATTAGCCCAGCAGCTGCCCCTGCTCAAGGAATTGCTGGAGGCGTTAGGGTATACGCTGGTGACGTGTGAGGGGTATGAAGCGGACGATATTCTAGGGACGTTTGCGCGGGTATGTGCCCAAAGCGGCTGCGAGTGCATGATTGCCACAGGCGACCGCGACAGCCTGCAATTAGTCGGCTCTGGCGTACAGGTCCGTTTAGCCAGCACCAAGTACGGCCAGCCGCAGGTGACGGTCTACGATGAGGCACGTATTCAGGAAGAATATGGCGTGACACCGCGCCAGCTCATTGATATCAAGGCTTTGATGGGCGATGCTTCAGATAATATCCCCGGGGTGGCGGGGATCGGCAAAAAGGGCGCGTCAGATTTAATCGGGGCATACGGGAACATTGGGTACCTCTATGAGCATCTCGACGAGCTGGAGATCAAACCAGCCATGTACGAAAAACTCAAGGCAGGCAAGGAATCGGCTTTTTTGAGTTACCGGCTGGGGGAGATCCATACCGACGCACCAGTGGATACCGATTTGGAGCATTATAAAGTGGAAGGCGGGGACAAAAGCAAAGCCGCCGCGATGATGGTACGGCTGGAACTGTTCAGCCTGCTCAAAAAGCTGGGCCTGGAGGAAACCGAACCCATGGAAAATCCCCAGCCCGCTGGGCAGGCAGACCCCTTGCCTGTGCGCTGCTGCGAAGATGCCAAAGGGCTGCTCGCCGCCCTCTCGCAAGAAGGGTGCGCCTATTTCCTCACCGAGTATGGGGAAGGCACCATACAAAAAGTATATTTTTATTATAATAATACCATTTGTATTCTGAGTGTGCAACATTCCCCCGAAGCAAAGGAATGTTTACGGGAATTTTTTGAGTGTGAGGACATCGCCAAATATACCCACGATTCCAAGCCTCTGCATGGGGCGCTGGGGCACATGGGCATCTCGTGCCATGGCATGGCGATGGATACCCTGCTGGCGGCATACCTGCTCAACCCGGCGGGCAACGACTATTCCCTGTTGCGTCTGATGCAGGAATATCAGGTGGAAAACCCCGGCGCCCAGCCCTTAGAAGGCGAAAACCAAGCCCTGCTCGACGCCCTGAGCGGCCTGCCGGGGTTATGCCGCAGGCTGTATGAGGACCTTGCCAAAAACCAGCAGGAAGATTTATTGAAAAAAATGGAAATCCCGT
The DNA here is from genome assembly GCA_949741605.1 of uncultured Eubacteriales bacterium. Taxonomy (GTDB): domain Bacteria; phylum Bacillota; class Clostridia; order Oscillospirales; family Acutalibacteraceae; genus UMGS1071. The sequence continues at coordinate 29,860 of CATJNB010000106.1, forward strand.
TAGCCGGCGTGCTGGCACAAATGGAACGCATTGGGTTTGCGGTGGATGCACAGGGCATCCAAGCGTATGGCAAGGTCATTGAGCAGCGCGCCAACGAATTACAAGCGTTGATCCACGAAGGCGTGGGGTACGAATTTAATATCAATTCGCCCAAACAGTTAGGGGAAGCGTTGTTTGGCAAACTCGGTTTGCCGGCCGGGAAAAAGACGAAGAGCGGATATTCCACCAATGCCGAAGTGTTAGAGAAGCTGCGGTACGAGCATCCGGTAGCCGAACAGGTACTCGAATATCGCGGGGTAGCCAAGCTCAAATCCACCTACTGCGATGGTTTGCTCAAAGCTATTGCCCCGGACGGGCGCATCCATTCGAGCTTTAACCAAGTCGAAACGCGCACCGGACGGATCAGCTCCGCGGAACCAAATTTGCAGAATATCCCAGTACGTACCGAACTGGGGCGGGAAATGCGGCGTTTTTTTGTGGCAAAAGAGGGACATGTACTGGTGGATGCCGACTATTCGCAAATCGAACTGCGTGTACTGGCGCATGTGGCCAACGATACCGAAATGATCGAAGCCTTCCGGCAGGGCAAGGATATCCACCGTGCTACTGCCGCGCAAATTTTCCATATGCCCGAAGAAATGGTCACACCGGCCATGCGGAGCCGTGCCAAGGCGGTTAATTTCGGGATCGTGTATGGGATCGGGGCGTTTTCGCTGGCCAAGGATCTGGACGTCACCCGCAGGGAAGCCGAAGCTTATATCAACGCTTATCTCGACCATTACAGCGGGGTGCGGCAATATATGGAACAGGTGGTGGAGCAGGCAAAGGAACTCGGGTATGTGGAAACGATGTTTGGACGGCGGCGGTATCTGCCGGAATTGAGCGCGTCCAATTTCAACCTGCGTAGCTTTGGGCAGCGCGTTGCCCGTAATATGCCGATTCAGGGGGCGGCGGCCGATATCATCAAAATCGCGATGGTACAGGTGGTCAGCCGTTTGGAGGAGGAGCAGTTGCAGGCGCGGCTGATTTTGCAGGTACACGATGAACTGATCGTGGAAGCGCCGCAGGGAGAAGCCGCGCAAGTGGCCATGCTTCTGACCGACGAAATGGAATCTGCCGTTTCTCTGGCCGTACCCATGGTAGCGGACAGCTCTATGGGAAAAACATGGTATGATGCAAAAGCCTAAAAAAACCCTTGTAATTTTTGGCAAATCGTGTCATCCTATAAGAGAAGCCATCAAAAAAAGGAGAGAAACCTCATGAAAGTAAATTTTGTATGTACTGGG
>CATJNB010000107.1 GCA_949741605.1 uncultured Eubacteriales bacterium
CCGCTTATGGCAATTCCAGCGCGGGCGGGGGCGGCGGCGGAATAATCAACGAACAATACGGCGATCTTGTTGCAGCCTATGCGCAGGAATATGGCGTACCATCCGCCCTGGTATTGGCGGTCATGAAAGCGGAAAGCGGGTTTAATCCAACGGTTGTTTCCCCGGTGGGCGCTGCCGGACTGATGCAAATGATGCCAAGTACTTTTGAGTGGATGCAAAAGAGCTATTTCCCAGAAGACCATTACACAGCCGCGGATCTCTTTACTCCAGAGGTCAGCATCAAATATGGAACCAAATATTTATCCACCCTGACCAAGAAATATGAACCGGAACTGGAATCCGCCATTGCCGCGTACAACGCTGGTTCCGGCAACGTGGACAAATGGCTGAAAAATCCAGCCTATTCCTCCGGCGGGAAGCTGCATACCATCCCGTTTGCCGAAACCAGAGCATACGTAAAAATCGTGATGGGATACTATGAAGAATATCAGAACCAAGTCATACTCCCTGGCAATCCAGACTCTGGATCGGGAGCCCTCAATGATAACCTAAACGCCATCGACGGGAAAACAAACCTGGGGCTTGTCCAATTTGCTTACAACGCACTCAATGCCAAATCTGGATATATCTACGGGGCATATGGGCAGACCGTGACCATGGAGTTTCTCCAGCAGCAGGCCAATCAATTTGTAGGGAATACCGCCGCAAACCTGACCCCCTCCGAAGTGGAAAAGATCTATTTCAAGTTTGGAGGACATCCTTCCTTCGACTGCATCGGGCTAATCAAGGCATATTGGTGGCTCAACGAATCCACCGGGAAAATCAAATATGGATCAAATGGAGCCGCCGATATGAATGCCACCGGCGCATACCAATCCGCAGTGAAAAAAGGACCCATCAAAACCATGCCGGAAATCCCCGGACTGGCGGTTTGGCAGCCTGGCCATATTGGCATTTACGTCGGCGACGGGTACGTCATTGAAGCCCAGGGCAACAGTACCGGCGTGGTAAAAACCAAGGTTTCCAAAGGCCGCTGGACCCACTGGCTCCAGCTCCCCTATTTGGAATACCAAACTTCTTAAAAAGAAAAAGAGGGGATATCTTTCCCCTCTCTTTCTCCGCATTGCTATTTGCCAAATAAGTCGCTGTGTGTGCCGGTACGGGCTAATGTCAGCACCAGCACATCATCCTCGATTCGGTAAACCAGCAACCAATCCGGAAGAATATGGCACTCACGGTGCCCCATCCAATCTCCAGACAACGCATGGTCTTGATTCTTTTCTGGAAGTGAATGACCCATTGCAAGAGACGAAACCACATCTTCCAACAGGCTAATTTTTAACCCTCGTTTGATCGCTCACTTATAGTCTTTTTTGAACTGTGTTGTAGGCTTGACAATATATTTCGTCTTTCTCATGCTTTTAACTCCGCAAACAACTCATCCAAATCGGTATAACCTTTTACCGACGGATCTTTCGCAATCCTTTCCGCTTCCAGCATGGCCGCAATGGTTTCCTTGTTGGGCTTTGCCAGCTTGACTTCAAAGGGCAAGCCTCCTGTACGGAGAGACTGGCGCAGGAATACATTGATAGCCGTCGTCAAGGTCATCCCAAGTTCCCCATACAGAGCTTCACTCTGTTTTTTGAGCTCACTGTCCATACGGACGCTGAAATTTGTTGTGTTTGCCATATTATCTACTCCTTTTACATTGCATTATACTGATATTATATGCTATTTGCAATGTAAATTCAACTTAATTGCAAGAAAAATTCACATGATAACCCTTCAACCCAAAAGAAAAAAGAGGGATATCTCCCTCTCTTAGTCTTCATAGTGCCCCCTACAGGAAGCAATTTCAATGATGTCGCCTTTCACCCGATAAACAATTCAATTGGAATCATCAATCCTCCGACTCCACCAGCCAGATAAATTTCCTTTTAGTGGTTCGGTTTTCCCGATTCCATCAAATGGATTGCGCTCGATGTCTTTGATCAACTGATTGATCCGTTTCAATACTTTTCGGTCTTGTTTTTGCCAGTACAAATAATCCGCAAAACCATTCTCCGCAAATTGAATGCTACTCATGTTCCATAGCCTCAAGTTCCTCCATGGTTTTGCTGACAACATGGCCGCTTTCAATTTGTTGGATAGATTTCAGCAAATGCGCTTGATTTACCGGAGAGTAAAAAGGGTCGGTATGGGGTACGAATGGAAAAGCTTTATCCGTACACAACTGGCATAAAAACATAGTAATTCCTGCGTTTAGTGTCAATCCCATTTTTTGCAAAAGTTCTTGACTTTCCGCTTTGAGAGCATCATCAATTCGTATGGTTACATTGCTCATGGATAACAACCTCCTTTTTCAACTATTTTAGCAGATACGAAAGCAAAAAACAAGTGCAAACAACGTGCAAACAGCATGCCCTTAACAAAAATATAACCAATCCTATAATATTTTAGAAAGGAGCATAAAAAATTGATTCTTTTTATCGGGACCCAGGCAGCGGGCTATTTTGTCTCCGACGTGGCCGCGGCTTACAAAGAAACCGTGACCTACACCGGCGCTTTTTCCTTTTTAGAAGAAGCCGGGGACGCCGCCCTGGAAACCCTATACGACTTTATTATTATCAATGTTGAGGAGCTTCCTGGCTCCCACGAGGAAATCGCAGATTTATTATTCCGCATCCATCAGTCCACCAAAAGTACCCTTGTGGTGATGGCCAGAAATTATTCTCCCCAGTCGGAACTCATCCAAAATATCCAAAAGGTGGGGATTTCCCATCTTCTCACCGCCTGCTCTCTTTCGGGAATCAAAGAGCAACTGGAAAGAATCCTATCTATGGATTCGGCTCCTGCCTCTCCATCCGTACCGCAAACACCAACTACAGAATGTCCGGTTTTTTCTGTGTCTCCCTCCAACCGGAGGTTTCAAACCATTGCGGTGGCTGGGGCGAATCCCCGGATGGGAACCACCACCCAAGTCTTGCAGATGGTCAAATACCTGCTGTTTCGAGGAAGAAAAGCCTGTTATCTACAAATGAATGGCAGCAATTTTATTGGGGATCTGAAACGAACCTATGAAATCTCTTCCGAAGATCCGGCCATTGGAAAAGTAACCTACCAGAATGTAGATTTGTTTGAAAATCCAGATAAAATCAGTCAGGCGTTCCAATTCGGATACGATTTCTATGTCTATGATTATGGAGTCATTTCCTCCCCTTCCTTCCACCGGGTTTCCTTCCTAGAAAAGGATCGGAAATTTCTGGTTTGCGGCATAAGCCCAGAAGAATTGCCCCATACCAACCAGGCGATTTCTGAATTCTACGATTCCGACGTCCAGTATCTGTTTAATCTGGTTCCTGTACAGGATCAGAAAAGCATCCTGGAAATGATGGAAAACCAGGCGTCCCGGACGTATTTTCCCGGATATGCCCCCGATCCTTTCGTATATTCTTCCAGCAGCAACGTCATGTACCGGAAAATTTTCGGGAATGAGACGGATACCCGAAAGGAACCAAAAAAGAAAATAGAAAAATCCAAATGGAAAAGAAGGTAACGCCATGTCGAAATTTAAAAAAGGAAACTTTGTGACTGGTTATCAGGAACAAAGAAATTTCCAGGAAAAACAAGCGAAATTACGGGAAAAGAATGCGATCCAGGACGATTCCGTGGTGGTGGTAGAAAAAAGCAACATGGCCAAATTCACCGTAAAAACCATTTCCGCCATCATCCGTATCGCCGCCCTTGTTGTCCTGCTCGCCCTGGCTGCCGTAGGGGTCATTTGCTTGATCTACCCCTCTACCCGCCTACTGTTCTTTTCCATTTTTGACGGCACCATAGGACAGCTGCAAGGGCTATTGGGACTTTAACCATTTTCATATTGAAACAAAACAGTCGGATTGTGCTTCATCCGGCTGTTTTTCTTTGGAAAGGAGGTTTTTGAGTGAATCAAAACCACAAATTGATTTATGTCTGTATCCCGCTTCGGGAACTATTCCAACACAAATACGCAAAAATTAATCTGATCAGCGAACACATCCAAAAAGAAGGCGGTACAGCTTTCTTTTCCTGCGATGACCCCCATGGGGAACGGCTTCCCTACTGTGACGAACTTTGGGTATATGCCAAATACGCGCGACAGCCGGATTCCAATACGATTGATTTTGCCACGGCTCGCGCCTTAATTGTCTCGTCCATGTATGAAATCCCTGTGAAATATTTTTATAAAGCATTCACTCCCCAGACCATAGAAGACTGTGTGAACCGGATCAAGGAAGGAGAAAGAGAACATGAAACTTCCCCAGAAAATTCCAGTTTCTTGGATTCTCATTAGCCTTTTGGGGGTAACGACCCTTGGATTTGCCATTGGTCTTGGGGTTACGGCTGTCCAGCTTCGAGCTTTTCAAAACAGCTATACGTTAAACGGCCAGGAAATCATCTGTACTGCCCACAAAAAAACCATCCAGCAGTTATCCGATGAAATCGTATCCCTGAAGCAGACCATGGAAATCCAGGCAGATTCCACAGAATCGAAAATCAAAGCGGACTTAACAGGATTTTTGTCCGCCTATTACACCATTGATTCCCAAAACTACGATCCCCAGGATACCTTGGACGCCGTGTCCTCTTTGGTTTCCCCAGACTGCCTTGCACAAATGACCGTCATCCCAGACCCCCATGTAGAATCCATTCCAGAAGGGACGGAAACCTTCGCATACCGATCTTCTTTTTCCCTGGATCAGTTTTTTGTCCGGGTTTTGGATACCGGCTCCGCACGGGCAATCGCCCTGGGAGAAGTATCCATCTTTACCCAATGGGGAAACAATACCGATTCGGTCCTGCTTCAGATGGACGCCCAATATGATGCGGAAAAAGGAAGATGGATCGTAACTTCCTTCACTGGGATGGATCAAGTATCCCTAACCCCATTAACCCCATAGAAAGAAGGCGATTCCCTTTGTTCAAAAAATCATCTAAGTAAAACAAGAAAGGAACATGGAATCATGAGTAAAATCGACCGTATCATCCAGTCAGCTAAAGATATTTATTATCGGACTATTTTTCAAAAACTGGATCACTATCGCGGGTTAGCTAAGGACTTTTATTATCGGACCTATGGCTGGAAAAAGATTCCTCAAGATGAGCGATTCCACATTCTTCCGGTTGAAAAATTCGGAGGATATGTGATATGGGACAATCTAAAAAAAGAACACTATCCTAACAGTCAACATTTCATCACTTTGGAACACGCTCAGAATTTTCTGGAGATAGAAATGGAAAAGGAAAATAAATACATAGAGTGGGAAAACATTTCAAATCTTTCCCAAAATCCTTCCTCCCCGGATCAACCGCAAACCAATGTGGATTCCCCGAAAGACCAGGAGCAAACATCCGCCCAAACGAAAACGATTGTGGCTCTGGAAAGCTCTGAGGATGTTTCCGATCCGGAGAATCATTTTACCCACCAGTATTCCGATGGCAGACAATGCGTCAAGTACCGTCTGGTGAAGATTGGCCAGGACGGCAATTTAAAACCCTATGCTAAGGATAAAATTTTTATCAGCACGGATATGGCGGAAGAGTTTATTTGCGATCATACGTCACAGCTCACCGTCGTTTCCTATGACGATCTGGTGCATCAAGCCGAAAAAGAAAAATTTGGGTATCCAAAAGACGCCGGATCTTTTTCGCAAAATCAACCATCTCCATCCACAAAGAAAAAAAGTTACGATCTAGAACGATAATTTCAAACAATTGAGGTATCCATCTTTACCCAATAGGGAAACGATATCGATTCGGTCCTCCTTCAGATGGACGCCCAATACGACCCGGAAAAAGGCAGATGGATCGTAACATCCTTTGCCGGGATGGATCAAGTATCCCTGCATCCCTTAACTCCATAGAAAGGAGAGATATTCTTTGTTTCAAAAAAGAGCGCAAAAAACCGCCCTTCCTCCAGATAAGCAGCCGGATCAGGAGGCTCAAAAGCTGGCCGATCTGCATAAAAAACTGACCGGATACCAAACCGAACAGAAAAAAGAGTCCCCCGTATCCAAAAAAGTGTCCCGTTTCTTTTTTGGCCGTTCCTTCCGCAATACCTTCCTCATCACCTTCAGCCTAGTTATTTTAGGAGGCTACGCTGCCTTTTTCACTTCCCCTTTTTGGCTGCCTTACAGCGGGAATTACAGCTTTACTCCCCTGGGCAGTTCCATTGAGTTTGCCGACCATCGTACCCTGACACTCTGCCGGTGGGACTATTCCCCAAAGCAAAACCTCATGGAAGTGGAGTTGGAACTTGACAATCCAAACTTTGACGGGCTGGATCAGTACCTTTGTGATGTGGTCATCCGCACTGGCTCTGGGGAACAAAAAGGCCGGGTCAAAACCATCATTGCCCAGGATGACTTCTTCGTCCTCCACATTGTGGATGTACCCAAAAATTTCACCGAATTGTCCCTGCGGGTTCAAGTCAACAGTGAAACCGTGACAGGAACCGCTAAGATCTTCAGCAACAAAGATGAGATCCGGCAGGTTGCCGGCATCGCTGCAAAAACCAAATCCGAGTACCTAAAAGACCGGGTGCTTGCGCTGACAGAGGAATACCAGCAGCAAATCCAGGTTCTTCAAAAAACCAATGAGGAGCTATCTGCAAAAATCGAAAATATCCAAACAAAAAACGCACAGCTGGAAGAAGACAAGAAATACCTGACCGACCAGGATATCGAAAAAACCAATCAGAGGATTTCTTCCAACGAATCCCAAATCAAGTCTGCACGAGAACAAATCTTGGTCAATGAGTCCACGATTTCCGAATACCAGCTAAAAATCCAAAAAGCAAACGAGAAAGTAAACGATATTTCTTCCCAAATCCAGAAAGAAAATCAAATGCAAAATCAGTCCCTGACGGAAGAATTCGGTTCTGCCGTTTCTTCCTCACCATAACAAGGAGGTTTTCCCATGTTTGATCCATACCAATCCCAGCAGGAACGGGAATTGATGAAACGGGATATTCCCATCACCGAATACGCGGCTTCCCTGGGATTCACCTTAGTGCAAAAAGGGAGGTTTGTTTCTACCAAAGAGCATGACAGTATCATGATTGATCCGGTCACCAATACCTACCGCCAGTTTTCCGTTTCCCCGTATAAAAAATCTATCATTGACTTTTCCATGCAGTTTGAAAACAAATCCCAGAGCGTAGCTACCCGCGACCTGATGGAGCTGTGGAAACAGCATCACGGGACGTTTGACGCCGCATTCTACCAATCCTCTTCCCCCCAGCCGGAGAAACCGCCGGACAAGGCAGAATTCCAGCTTCCTAAACGGGATACCAACCACAAAAATGTTTACGCCTATCTGACGAAAACCCGGAACATCGACAAAGAAATCGTGGAGGATTTTCTCCATCGAAACTTCTTGTACCAGGAAAAGGAGCATAAAAACTGTGTATTTGTCGGCTACGACAGCCAGCAAAATCCTGTCTTTGGCTCCCTGCGTGGAACCAACTCAGAGAGACGGTTCCTTCGGGATTTGCCCGGCAGCGATTATCAGCAATGCATGTACATAGACAATGGAAAAAACACCCTGATCGTCACCGAAAGCGCCATCGACTGTATGAGCGTTATGTCCCTCACCCTAGCCAAAGGAAACGATCCGGGCCAAAGCAATTATCTGGTTTTAAGCGGGGTTTCCAAGATTTCCTCCTTGTTTCATCATATCCAAAACAATCCTCAAATCAACCGGGTCATCCTTGCCTTGGATTACGACAACGCAGGTATGGAAGCCGCCAAGACCGCAGCGGATACCCTGCGCGCCATGGAATTTCCAGGAACCATTGCGGAAGCGTTTCCAAAAATCAAAAAGGATTGGAACGAGGAATTGCAGTATATCAAAGATCATCAATTTCGTCCGGACTATTTTATCCCCAACCAGCCCCAGCAGCAAAAATTACAGAAATACTGCCAGTCCCTTTTAACCCACAAATGGTTTGACAAACCCATTGAGAATGAGGACAAACAAATCATAGAATTAAGGCGCAGCCATGTTCCAGACGGAATTGTTGACATCTTAAAACAGATCAACTTCCCGGACGTAGAGGAGGATTGCGATATCTCCGATACCATTTCAAAAGCGATTGACAACAGTATCTTGTTTTTTAATTCGGAGGGCCGGGAGCCTCCCCAACTTCTCCAAAAGGAGGAGCCTATCCAAGAGGCGGAACGTCTAACCGTAAAAAAACCGTCCAAACAGAGACGGGAACTGCGCAAAGAAGAGAATTTTGCACGATGATACAGAAAGGAACATTGAACTATAAGCAAATTTTCCATTCTTCCAGTTGAAAGCGGAGGATATGTGATATGGGATAATCTCAAAAACCAGTTGTATGAAAATGAAGATGGTCACGGTGAACAGCAAGTCACTTTGGAAGACGCTCAGGATTACCTGGAAAAAGGAAAGAAAACAGTTGTTACAAAAGAAGCTGCGGAGTGGGAAAATATTTCAAAAGATTCCCTCTCCCTAGATGAACCAGAAACCTCTGTGGATTTCTTGGAAGAACAACAGCAAACACACGCCCAAACGAAAACGGTTGCGGCTCTGGAAAGCTCCGAGGATGTTTCCGAGCCGGAGAATCATTTTACTACCTACCAGTATTCCGATGGCAGACAATGCATCAAATACCGTCTGGTGATGATTGGAAAGAACGGCAATTTGGAACCCTATGCTAAGGATAAAATTTTTATCAACACCGATATGGCGGAGGAATTGATTCGCGATCATGCGGCACAGCTCACCATCGTTTCCTATGATGATCTAGTGCATCAAGCCGCAAAAGAAAAATTCGGATATCCAAAAGATACCCCCTCTTTTCCGCAAGAGCAACCGTCTCCATCGGCAAAGAAAAAAAGTAACGACTATGAACGGTAACACATAATCATTGCTTCAAAAATTTAAGAAAGGTTTGTGATTGAAATATGGAACAAATGTCATTTACTGGCCCCGTTGCTAACATTGAAATGATCGGGTATCTCCATGGATTTGTAATTGCAAAAAATGAGTGGGGAGATCTTTTCGTTTCCGAACGACCAAAAGAATTTTACTTCCCTGGCGAACTCATCGAAAGGGAATCTTTGACTCCTCTTTCTGATTTACCAAGAATGACGCAAGCCATTATCCTGCGTCATATCCATGCAGAAGGCGGTGAACAGTAAGATGTCAAGCTCCTCCTATGACAAAGAATCTTACAAGAAACAAAAAGAAGAAGAATTGAAAATTTTGAATCAGCAAGTGAAAGAAATTGCGGAAACATATGAAAAAAATCCAGATGATCTTGCACAGCTTGTTTCGTTTTCCTCTCGCTTCTATTCCTATTCTATTCGCAATCAAATCTTGATCTCTCATCAAAATCCTGGCGCTTGTTTTTGCGGCTCTTTTGCAAAGTGGAAAGAACTCGGTTATTCGGTAAAGGCAAAAGAAAAAGGAATTAAAATCTTGGTTCCCACTCCAGTGACCTTATTCCGTGAGTCAAAAGATTCGGAATGGAAATCGCTCTCGAAAGCAACTCAAGAAGAAAAACAAAACTTAAAAAACAATGCGTATGAAACAAGAAAAATCATGCATTTTAAAATTGGAACCGTCTTTGATATCTCTCAAACCACATGCCCAGCTGAAGATTACCCGAATATTTTTCATATGGGTTTTTCCAGTAGGCAGCATCAAGAAATTTTTGAAGGCCTGATCTCTTACTGTGAAAAATTCATGCGTTGTCCAGTATATTTGGAGGATATGAAATCCATTTCTCTTCGCGGTCGTTATCACCCTAATGAGCACCAAATCTACATCAACGATAAGATGGAAGACACTCAAAAAGTATCCACTCTTACCCACGAAATGGGGCATGCTTTGATGCATCAGAAGGTAGAAAAGGGAACTCCTAGTTCTCAAATTGAACTGGAGGCGGATATTCTGAGCATCATGCTGCAAACCCATTTTGGCGTAGAGATTACCGATTCCCGCAAATCCCATTTAGCAGATCATTACCGTACATACCAGCAATATGTGGAAGAAAATAAAAACTCTGAAAACTGCTCCTCCCTTCTGGAATGCTTCCAAAAAGCAAACGATATCTACCGGGAAAACGTGGAAAAAATAGATCAAGAAATTCAAATATGTTTGGAAGAAAACAAAGAATTCTCTTCAGTAATTTCTACCGAGAAATCGAAAAATCCCAAGCAGTCTTTCCAAAAAGAGAAGGAATATTTTGATCTGGTCCACCTGTATTCTCTTTGGCAAAAGAGAGAGAATACGCCTTCTTCTCTTTCTAAGAAAAACAGAGATTTTGAGCGATAGATTCCAGGGAAATGTTTGAGAAAAAGCAAAATTTTCCCAAGAAAATCATTCCCTATATCACTCCCTATTTTCCAGTTTTTAGGGGAAAATCACACCCCATACCACTCCCTATTTGGCGAAAAAGTGGGGGCACGAAAACCCTAGGCTCTGCCTAGGCCCCAAATACTTTTGGGGTCAGTTTTCCCTTATGCTCGTTCTCTCCACTCCCGTTTGGCTCCATACACCTGGGCAAAACCTCTCCGGTATCCCATTCCACCCTGCCGGCCACCATAAGAAAACACACCGCTTTTTAGAAAGGACTGAGAACAATTCCAGAAATAAAAGTACGCGGAGTCTCCAATGAAACCCTCGCAAAACTTTCCGATCAAGCAAACAACCGCGGGGTATCCCGAGAAGAATTAGTCCGCACCATTTTAGAAAATTTCGCTCTTGCTCCAACTCTCTTGGAGCAAGAAGAAAAATATCAGAACCTAATCAAAACACTCTCCGAAATCCTAGAGCACCATACAATGACCATCAAAAATTTGGAAGAATCAGTAGCTTCCTTATCTGGATGTATCCGAACAATTTTCGTCAGACAGAAGGAAGGTTTGGAACCAGTATGATTGAGAAAAAAATTCTTTTTCAACAGTCTCATTTAGATTATGTAGATTATTTTGGTCGGAAACAAAACCTTGCAAGTACAAGCCAAGCAGTCCGTACCATCATCGACCAGCATCAACTTTATCTAAGCAAAACAGAGGGAAGCGTCAGCCAGCTAATTGCGGAAGTCTTAGAAGAAAAATACAGCGCGCTGTTCAAATCCATCAAGCTGGCGGTTAACAATACCGACCGCAATTCTCAAATTCTCATTGAGCTTTTTAACTCCCTGCTCTTTGCACAAGGGATCGACAGCGCCACTCCAACAGAAATTTATATCACTCCGCCGTTAGCAAAAGCACAAGAAATTATTCAGGAAAGAATTGCAAATCAAAATCAAAAAAAATGGAGTGATGTCGGAAAGGTTTGATGCCATATGTCCCAAATCAAAGCAGGAGTAGTATTTTGCACCAAGTTTGTTACCTCTTCCGAAAAAGCCTATTCTGGTTACGTCCGTTACATTGACCGGGAAGAAGCAACAAGAAACGAAGCGTTTCAAAAATATTCTGCCTTTCAATTTTCAGGGTATAACGATTACATGGGAAATCCAGAAAAAACTACCGCATTATTTACGTCCAATCAAGATTCCTTAAGCGACATGGGAAAAAAGGAATTGAAAGATTCCTTTACTACCGCTCAAAAAAACGGAAGCCCCATGTGGCAGCATATTATCAGCTTTGACAACCGATGGCTGGAAGAAAACGGGTTGTACGATTCCTCCACCCACACGTTAAATGAAATCAAAATGAAAGAGGTTGTCCGGGCTTCCATGAACAGTCTCTTAAAAAAAGAACGAATGGAAGGCACCGCAATTTGGAGTGGCTCCATTCATTACAACACGGATAACATCCATGTCCATATCGCCATGGTGGAGCCTTTCCCCACCCGGAAAACCAAAATCAATGAACAAGGAAAACCGGAAGTCCGGGGAAAAATGAAACAATCCTCCATTGAGTCCGCAAAATCTTCCATCGTCAACCACATTCTTGGACAGCAGCCGGAAATCCAGATGATTCATCAATTGCGGGACAGCATTTTGAAAAAACGGAAAGACATCCATCTGATGGACGATAAAAAACTTGCGGATAAAATCCAGCAGCTCTACCAGGCCCTCCCGGAAAACAAACAGTTCTGGAATTACAACAGCAACTCTATTCACGACTTAAAACCCTTGATCGATTCCATTACTTCGGATTATTTGGAAACCTACCAAAAAGAAGATTTTGAAGCATACAAGAAACTGCTGCAAACCCAAGAGAAAAAATATAAAACCGCATACGGAAATCCAAAAGACGGAAATCATTATGCAGAAAATAAAATCCAGGACTTGTATACCCGGCTGGGCAACAGCATTCTGCGGGAGCTGAAAGAATTTGATAAACAGCAGAAACAAGAATTCTACCGCCACGCAAAAGCGAAACAAAATTACCCCCGCCGTCCAAACACCGGCAATGCCAAAAATCCGCATGGATCATCTTCCTCAAACAGCAGGCCAACTGCTTCGAACCAGTCCCAATACCGGCAGAATCCGGCGTATCATCCGCCAGAACCAAAAACGCAGCTATCTTTTGTTCCGACACAGCTTTATCCCTCCAAGTTTGACCGGAAACATACAGTTTGTCACCAGCAGTTTCTCCAGGATTTGAAAAAAGCATTAAAGTCCGACCTGGAAAACGCCAGGAACCAAGCAATCTATCAGCAAATGGAAAAAGAAAAGGAGCAAAAAGCAAACGAACCAGCAAACGGCGATGATTTTAATTTCTAAATTACCGTACACAATGATTTTATGAGGTGAACAGCATGAACGAAAAAATTCAAAAATTACAAAACTCCATCGCAAAAGATCAGCAAAAAATCCAGCATCTCCAGCTGCAAATTGAAAAAAAGAATCAGCAAATCGAAAGCATCAAGCAAGAGGAAATTATGAAACACGTCTCCTCCCTGGAGAAAAGAGGGATGAACATTGACGCCATCCTGAAAGCCATCGACGAACAGGATTCCGACCGGTTGCTGTCGATTTTAACCCAGGAACCTGCTGAAAACAAAACCGAAATCCCTGGACAAACCAATCTGGAAAAGGAGTCCATCCTATGACAAACATTTTCATCAATACCCATCCAAAATCTGACTACTCCATGGCCATTGTCCAAGGGCGTTTAGAAATATTAAGAAGCTATGTAAAAGAAACCGATTATTTAACGTGGATTCCTCCGGTTAATAAAAAAGGGGCTTGGCAAATTATGATTAGCCAAACCGATATCCACCCAGAACATTTGGAACAGTTTCTTTCCAAAATAAACGCCCAGCCGGATTGCGGCGTCTTCGTCCGAAACGAAAGAAGCGACCCCTTTCTCCCTTTAAGCCCAGAAATTTGGGAAGGAGGGAAAACCGTAAAACAGTAAAAAAGACATAGAAAAAGGAGAAATCATCATGAGCACACAATTTATTACCTGCCCAGCGGGAGCTTTTCATTCCCAGATCAGCCCAACGGCATACAAAGTTTTCCTCGCCCTCAAAAGTTTTGACGGCAAAGATCACAAAATTTTTCCCAGCAAAAAGACCTTGGCTGAAAAATGCGGTCTTGGAATGACCAGCATTTATAAAGCTTTAAAACAATTGACCAAGGCTGGACTGGTTTCCATTGTGGCTCGCCATGATAAAAACGGGCGGCAAACCTCCAACTTTTATCAAATTCATGAGCCAACCCCAGCCCAACATACACAGCGGCCAAATTGGTTTTCCATCAACAAAAAGGCTTTGGAATCCTGCCTTTCTCCTGTGGATCTGAAAGTATACAGCTGCTTGGCTCGCCATGCGGATCACAACGGCCAATGCTTCCCTTCCCGGAAACAAATTGCAGAGGAATGCCGCCTAAGCGTAACCACTGTGTATCGCGCCGTCTACCGCTTACAGTATCATGGATTTCTGTCTATTTCTTCCCAGCAGCGGGATAACGGCGGCAAACGCCAAAATCTGTATACCTTGCTCATTCCACAAGACTTGGAACAAGCAGACCTTTCTCAGCCTGCAAAAGATTCCCGTATTTCTCTATCTACGGCTTTTCTAACCAAAATCCAGGCTGCCAAAGAATCCGCCGTTTCCTTGCTGAAAAACTTCCCGAATTTCCACCGCCTCCCTTTTCCATATCGAGAATAGCAGAGAAACCATGCTTAATTCCTCTCTGTTGGCTCTGTAAGCGTTTTTTATGGATTCCAAGTAACCATTCCATTCTCTCTATAAAACCGTCTAAAATTCGCTTTTAGACGGTTTTTTTGTATCGAAACTGATTGATCGGTACCCCATGGTGCAGAAAGTGAATCCTCCCCCCGTTCAGAGAGTGAATCCCTTGAACAAAGCTCATAATTAGCACAATCTTAAAAAAGAGAAGATATTCAAAATAATTCTATCTTAGAATTTATGTAAGCTGGGGATTGTTTTCGAAGCAGAAAGAAGGTTGGATTGTTGGAAGGTGCGAAGCAGCTTTCAAGCAATTCAACCCTATTTTCTTTTTTGCTTCTTTTTTCTTTGTCAATTCCTGTGGAAAACTGGCTGATTCCTTTCTAAACACCTAAACGCAAAAAAGACAGCCCAATTTTGGACTGTCTTTCTGAGATTCCTGAGATTATTCTGTTGTTTAAAAATTACTCGGCGCATAGCGTACTGTTACGATATGCACTTCTTTTTCCTCTTTCCGCACATGATAGACAATAACATAGTTTTTCACAAATAGCTGACGGTAGTCCGAATTTGCGTACCCTCCTGTCTCTCTGATACTCCCTGGCTCCGGCATGGTTTCCAAGCTAAAAATTGCTTGTTCCAAAGCATCTACCATGTTTTGAGCAATTCCTGGCTCTAACAATTGTTCCGCAATGTAGGCGTAGATACCGTCCAAATCTCGGTTAGCGCGAGCATAGAGTTTAACGATGTATTGATCCAAAATGCTTCCTCCGTAAAGAAGCTAAAGCTTCCCTGGCATCAAGCAGCACACCGCCTGCGGCATATTCCTTTTCCGCTTCGGTGATCGCAACATCTGTCCTCGCTGTTTCTATCATGTCCTCGTATGCTTCAATACTCATGACCACTAAATCACCGTAACCATTTTTTGTGATAAAAATCTGTTCGCGGTTTGCATGGCAAAGTTCGGATATTTCCGTCGTATTTCTTAGGTCTGTAATCGGTCTGATTTGTGGCATAATAACAACCCCCTTTCCTGTACATGATTATAGCATAATAATAAGCAAAATATAAAACTTTCACTTCAATCATTCAATAAAATCGAAATGTAAAAGGAGTAATTCAAAGATGAAATTAGTCATTGCTGAAAAACCAAGCGTAGCCCAAAGTATCGCCAAGGTGCTAGGGGCTTCCGAAAGAAAGAATGGATTCCTGCAAGGGAACGGCTATATTATCAGCTGGTGCATTGGCCATCTGGTCGGCTTATGGGATGCTGGAATGTATCAGGAGGATTTTAAAAGATGGAGCTATCAGACCTTGCCCATTCTCCCAGAACGCTGGAAAACTATGGTGCAGCCGGATAAACAAGAACAATTCGACGTGCTGGCAAACTGGATGAACGACAATCAAATTACAGAAGTCATCTGTGCTACCGACGCGGGACGGGAAGGGGAATTGATTTTCCGCTGGGTGTATGAGCAGGCCGGATGCACCAAGCCCATCCAGCGTCTATGGATTTCCTCCATGGAAGACCAGGCCATCCAGGAAGGGTTTGCCAATCTTCAGGATGGGGCTGATTTTGAAAACCTGTATCAATCCGCCCTGTGCCGGGCAAAGGCGGATTGGGTCGTGGGAATTAACTTTACCCGTTTGTTCTCCATTTTATACAACCAGAAAGGCTTAAACATTGGGCGGGTCATGACCCCCACCCTGGCTTTGGTCGTACAGCGGCAAGCCAAAATTGCCGCTTTCCGGCCAGAACCCTTTTTCCACGTGTCTTTGGATTGCGGAAGTTTTTCTGCTGTCAGCGACCGGATTGCCGACGAGTCAACCGCCTCACAGCTGCAAGTCGCCTGCCACGGCCAAACTGCCGTTGTACAATCCATTGAGAAAAAAAACGGCTCCGAACTGCCTCCCAAGCTGTATGACCTGACTACCCTCCAGCGGGAAGCCAACCGGATATTGGGATATACCGCCCAGCAAACCCTGAACGCTTTGCAAAGCCTGTATGAGAAAAAGCTGGTGACCTATCCCCGCACCGACAGCCAGTATCTCACCGAAGATATGGCTGACTCGACTGGTCATATCATCCGGTTGTTACAAGCAAAATTCCTGCCGGATTCTGCTGGGAGCTTTTCTCCCGATATCAGCCGCCTGCTCAATAACGCCAAAGTCAGCGACCACCATGCAGTGATCCCAACCGCTGAAATCGAAAACTTGGATATCGCTTCCCTTCCGTCCGAAGAACGGGACATTCTGCTTCTGGTCGGCTACAAATTGCTTTGCGCCTCAGCTCCGAAGCACTCCTTTGAAAGCACGGCCGCAACTCTGCTGTGCGCTGGCCAAGCTTTTTCCGCGAGAGGAAAGGTTGTGCTGGAACAGGGATGGAAAGAAATCGAAGGATATCTGAAATCTTCTTTGGGAAAATCCCAGGAAGATACGGAAGAAACCGGGATGGATAAAGTCCTGCCTGCTCTCCAGGAAAATCAGTCCTTCTCGTCGGTAATCGCCTCCCTGAAAAAAGGGCAGACTTCCCCGCCAAAGCCATTCACAGAAGATACCTTACTGTCCGCTATGGAAACTGCCGGAAATGACCAGATTGACGAGGAAACCGAAAAGAAGGGGCTTGGAACTCCAGCAACTCGTGCGGCCATTCTTGAAAAGTTAGTTCATACGGGAATGCTGGAGCGCAAAAAGAAACAACTGATGCCCACCCAAAAAGGAATCCACTTGATTACCATTCTCCCGGATTCCATCAAATCCCCAAAATTGACGGCGGAATGGGAAAATTCCTTGAACCGGATCGCCAAAGGGGAAATCGCTCCCCAGACCTTTCTCCAGCAGATCAACTCCATGGTGACGATTCTGGTCAACGAAAACCCGGCTCCCAAGGAAGAATTCCTTTCCCTATTTCCAAAGCCGGAAAAAGAAGAGATCGGGAAATGCCCCCGCTGCCAGCAAAGCGTTTATGAAAGCCAAAAGAGCTTTTATTGCAGCAACTCGGATTGTTCCTTTACCATGTGGAAAAACGACCTATTTTTTACTAGCAAGAAGAAGGAGTTGACCAAACGGATCGCCAAAGATTTGCTGACAACCGGAAAATCTTCCGTCAAAGGATTGTTTTCGGAAAAGAAAGGCACCTCTTATGACGCTACCGTGGTGCTGGCGGATACTGGCGGAAAATATGTCAACTTCTCCCTGGAATTCCCGAAAACTCCAAAAACAAAAGGAAAGAAATCATGAAGAAAAAACGGAAAAGAAAGCTTGTTATGTATGCAGCCATTGGCCTATCTGTGTTACTAATCGTCCTCAGCGGCGGATATCTGATGTTCCGTCATGTCCTTCTCCCCCTCCGTCAGGCCAAAGATATCCAGCAGCTACAAAGCCTCTTTGAACCACCCAGCATACAGACAGAATCCCCTCCTTCTGCTGTTTCCTCGATTCCTGAGAACAATTCCAATTCCCTAGAAGATTTACAACAAATAAACCCAGATATTTGCGGATGGATTCGCTTTGATTCGCTTCCCATTAACTACCCCATTGTGAAAGCCAGCGACAACAGCTTTTACTTAACCCACGATTATAAAAAGCAATCTTCCCCCTACGGCTCGATTTTCCGAGATTTCCGGTGTACGGAGCAAAGTAAAAATATCTCCCTACACGGTCATCACATGAACGATGGCGGTATGTTTGCTTCTTTGGTGTCTCTGACTGACTACCAGGTGTACAAACAGAACACGATCTTTACCACCTGGGAGGAGGAGCAAAAAACTACCTGGGAGATTATTTCCATCTTCCGTATTCAGCCGGATTCCGACCCTTTTTTCTACTTACAGCCAGACTTCAGCAGCGACGAGGAATTGCTCTCCTTTATCCAGGAAGTGAAACGGCGTTCTTTATTTCATATTCCAGCTTCCGCAGACATTCAGGACAGACTGTTGACTCTCTCCACCTGCTCCTATGAGCAAAAAGGCAATCGTACTGTGGTAGTGGCCAAGAAAATTTCAAGCTCTCCAACTTCTTGACAATGTGGCAAAAACGAATAAAAAACCCCCAGTCTATCATCGAGGATTGATAGGCTGGGGGTTTTCCTAATTTTTCCTTGGTAATTAATTCCTTTGACAAATTATGTTTTTTAATTTATTCTATCATTACTTGTTGTCAAAAAATAAGAAAGAGGGAAGTAATATGTCACAAAATGTAACAATTTCAAATTGGCTTGTTACATGGCTAAACGTGTATGTGAAAGCAAAGAATCAAGAAAATACTTATTTAAGCTATCATTTTACAATTAAGATGATTCTACGACACAATCCATCTTACCAAATTACCCCGCTAAATCAGCCTACTGAATTAGATATGCAAGAAATGATTAATCGATTATACGACTGCCACTACTCAAAATCCACTTTAGAAAAAGCATGTACCGTTATGAGACAAGCTTACGAGGCCGCAATCCGTAATCAACTATGTACGTATAACCCTGCAATCGCACTTAATATTCCCATAAATGCTGATAAACAAGAAGTGGTCGCATTGACACAAGAAGAACAGGAAATGGTAGAAGCAGCCGCTAATCAAGATATTTTAGGCCATCTTGTAATTTTTTTTTTTGAGAACTGGTCTGCGTGCCTCAGAGCTTTGTCATCTAGAATGGCCACATTATCTGCCTTACAAAAATATGATTTTCATCTCCAAAAGTAAAACACAACATGGTGTTCGTTATGTTCCATTAGTCCCTGAAGCGAAAGAAATTATTGAAAAACAACCCAGACAGGGAAAATATATCTTTACTTCCACAACTGGGAATCCGATCACCCCTACTGTTCTAAAAAAACTTTATGCGCGCATTCAAAAAGTTACTGGCCTTGACTTTGTCACCACTCATGTTTATCGTCATTCATTTGCTACTCGATTCGTAGAAAAAGGCGGAGACTATAAAGCTCTATCAAAAATTCTGGGACACGCTAGCTTTTCTTTTACCTTACAATGTTATGCACAACCAGATTTTGTTTTTCTTGAGCAACAAATGGCGATTATGTCCAAACAAATCAATAAAAATACACCCGACAATAATGTGGTTGTCGATCAATTGCTTGCACTCCATGACAGTTTTAAAGAGCGTCTGAAACATTTAGAAAATATTATGCAAAACCATACTCAGGAAATTGATAAACTAAAACAAACTAGTATTTGAACTATTCCCTGCATTTGTATGGTATACGTGCGACCTCTTGCCATATTAGCGAAAAGCTGTTATATTAGCAAGTTTGGGGCTGATGACTCCCATCGTCAACTCTTCTATCTGTTCCAATAGTTCCCTGGCGTTATAGAAATTATGGAGTCAGGGCGCGAGGAATAGCAACTATTTTTGGAAAAATGAGATTTTCAGCATCGAAAATCAACCAATTGAAGGAGAACAGATAAAATGAAAAAAGTAACGGAGAGATATGTATGAAAAATTGAAAGTATCGTCCCTGAAAAAGATGACTTTGTAAACTTATTGGTACTTGACATGGATGCTTATCCGACAGAAAACTTCTGAAGCTCCCCCGTCTGACGATGGCCCCCGGACACAGGCCGAAACACCCGAAAGGGTGTCACGGGAGTCCAACTCCTTTTTCTTAAATTAAAGAAAAAGCAACCTCTTGTCACATTGACAGAAGATTGCTTTTAAAAAGAAACTCATTGGAAATTTCAGTAGATCTATTCTAGGAAGAAAGTAATCAGAAACATTTGTATTCCGTAGTCTTTTTTATTCATCTGGAATGTCCTTTTTGTATCTACAATTAGGATAGTTGGAACATCCCCAAAATTTTCTCCCTGAATGGTTTCCTCTCATCGCAGTATGTATTATAAGTTTTCCTCCACAAGATGGACACATTGCTTGTTTCGTCTGCTCAACATTTTTAATATGGTTCATTTTTTCAGCTTCATTCACCTGAGTAAGTGGATATAAGGTTTGAAATAAAGTATCAATTTGATTTGGCGATAATTGCATACCAACTTTTGCAATATTTTCTTGGACTGCGGGAAGAAGCGTATAAAGGTTGACAACACAACTTTCTTCTCCCGTTACAACAATATCTTTCAAAATACAACCGTTACCAAATACAATATAAGAATAAACGGGCAAAGTTTGATCTGCAAGAAACGCTTGAAGCCATTTTATATGCCCTTTATTCTGCAAAATCGGATTAAAAAATTGTTTCGTATATGGCCGACCATCCCTGGTAGATAAAGTTTGCGTCCAATATGGCTGAGATTCTATTCCCGTAATCTGTCCACTATAATTCTTGGATTCAAAGACATATATGCCAGATTCATGTAAAAGAACAACATCTAATTCTGTAGTTTCTTCATTATCTTTTGGAAGGTATAAATTAAATAAATATCGCTTATATCCCTTCAGCCGTTTTAAGCATTTGTATGTATAAAATTCACCCGAAAGTCCTTTGTTAAATTGAAGGTTTAGATAAGGTTTTTTAGTTTGTTGATAATATTCTGTCTTTTCATATTGTTTTTTCTTTACAATTTTTACGATACCGACAACCAAAACAATAAAAACAGCAAGTAAAAGTAACCACAAAAATAACCACATTATAAATTCCCTCTTTTGAAAAGCTCAAAAATTTTTGATGTTAAAAGTTTTAATTTTGAAATTTTGAATTTTTTATGGACAAGAACCCATTTTTATGGTATAATAAAAAGTGAAGAAAATAAAAAAGACACCCACAGTTTTATAAAATCTTGCTGGATTTTATAAAACCATCATAAGGATACGGGCAAGTAACCTTATGACTTGTGAGCGCCAGGTTGCGTGCTTATTATAGCACGCTTTTGGATAAATTGCAAGTCTGTATCCTTATGTTTTGTGACAACTGTGGGATACAGTCTTTTTATTTTCGCCGTACATTGACAATCTAATATTGCAAACCAAACCCACCCAGCGAGCGAGATCCGCCATGACCTGGGATAAGGAACCTCAAAGGAGAAAACACAACGTAACTCTACGGCCCTTGAACAAGGCTAGACGGTAATCTTTACCGGCTAAGGGGTTTGCAAAGGCAATATCTCGAATTGTCGTCCATGGTAAGGTAGCGGCCTTATCATGGAGCAAAACATGGAAACAAGCCCTTCTATGCTTTGCTCCATGATAAGCATTTCTGCTTATCACAAAGATGTTTGGTGATCCATCGGAGATTCGAACTCCGGACACCTTGATTAAAAGTCATATAGTCTCAAAATTCGTTTCTTGTAACAAAAAACAGTTGAAAAGATTGTGATTTTAAACAAAATTCTTCTATTGGATGGAAACTACAATTTACTCATAGACACCCCCAAAATAAGCTGATATAATAACAAATAAGAAAAGGAAGGTGATCCCTTTGTTAGAACAAAAGGATTTGCAGGCAATCGCTCAACTCATTGAAAACACTTTGGAAAACAAATTAGATGCGAAACTGACCCCAATCAACCAGAGGCTGGACACCATTGACCAACGACTGGATACCGTCGACCAACGACTAGGACGGTTGGAAGATGACGTTTCCACCCTCAAAGAAGACGTCACCGTACTGAAAGACGATGTCAGCGTCCTCAAAGAAGATGTCTCCGACATCCGGGAGGACGGTATTATCACCCGCAACGGCGTGAATACCATTTTGGATTGGGCGGACGATGCCAGTATCCAGGTTGTTCCCCTCTTTGGCAGAAAAGCAAAATAACTCCGTCCCTATCCTCCTATGTTTTGGCATAGGGGATTTTTTATTTGATATATTGCTTTAACTATGATAGAATTAATTCATTGACTTTCCTTTTTATTTTAGAATATCCTATAAATAATTAGGCATGATTTTACAAAGAAAAAATTTTTTGGCAAGTAAACAATAAATATGGCAAAGGAGAAAATGATAATGAGAGCAGAAGTTATCCCAATTAATTGCAATATTTCCCATAGAAAAAACTCAAATACAAATAGAAAAAAAAATATTTCTTTATATGTCCGGACAAAAGATCAGGCTATTTTACACAGCATAGTTTCTAAGAATGGGATTAAAATTTATAGTCACGGAGAACATTCTGATCTTTTAGTCTCTGCTGCTAAAAGAATTCAGATTAAGTAATCATGAAAAAAGAAAAGCCTATTCTTTATATGATTGCTGGTGCTAATGGATCTGGTAAGTCCACTTATGTAAAAAATTTACTGCAAACACCAGGCTATCAAAAATTACCCTATGTTTGTCCGGATACAGAAGTAGAACTCATCTGTGAAGAAAAAAATCTTCACAGATACGATATGACTGACGAGCAACTCAGAAAAATATACCTTCAAGCAATGGAGTTATGTCAACAAAAGAGATTTTTTTGTATTCAACACAAACAATCGTTTATATTTGAAACTGTTTTATCAACAGAGAACAAGATACAAGAATTAATCACCGCAAAAAAAGAAGGCTATCATATTGTTGGTATTTATGTAGGAACGAACTCGCCGGATATAAACATATCCCGTGTAAAAAAGCGTGTGCAGCAAGGTGGACATTCTGTTCCTATCTCTAAAATTCAAGATCGCTATTACAAATCTATGGAAAATCTCAAACATCTTTTTGCAATCTGTCATGAATTGTATATTTATGATAATACTTTCAATTGTATTTTAATCTATAAGCATTTTCAAAAACATCGTATGATCTTGCAAAAACAAATAGGTACTTTCCGCCGTGTTTGGGTTTATCGAAATGGTTTGGAGTGGGTGGAAAGATATGTGATACCTTATTGCACTTAAAACAAGAGCTAGGAAATATCTAAGATAGATGAGATTGCACAAAATTATCCCCTATGTTTCTGCATAGGGGATTTTTTATGTCAAATTCTGCTTTTTGTCAATCTTGCAAAAAGCAAAAAAACAAGCCTAGAAAAGCGTTTGGTTTTACCAAGCGCTTTTTCTTTTTTATCAAGAAAAGAAAGGAATGTTTCTATGAACAACGTAGTCATCAAAGGCAGGCTAGCTGCTGAACCGGAGATGGAAACCACCAATACTGGAAAAAAGGTATGCCGATTCCAGGTGGCGGTTCATCGCCGTTTCCAAAAGGAAGACGCGGACTTTTTCCAGGTTGTTGCCTGGGAAAAGAAAGGAGATTTTATCCACAATCATTTTCACAAAGGCCAGGAAATCTTAATCCGCGGCGTTATGCAAAGCAGCCACTATGAACAAGACGGTATCCGTCGGGTACAGTGGAAACTGGTGGCGGAAGATATCGAATTCTGCGGACCAAGGATGGAGCAAAAACCATTAGAATCATCCTCTCCCCAAACCACAGAGGAACCGAACAACAACATCGCCCAAGAGGAGATTCTGAAAAACAATCTGGATTCCCTGTATGAACCGATGGAAAGCGACGATTTTCCCTTTTAACGGAATCGGTTTCCCGTAATGTTACACTTCTTGCAACATTGACAAAAGAACCCTTCATATCTTAAACAAAGAAAAAGGAGAATTATTATGAACATTATTTCTGTTGCAAATCAAAAAGGCGGAGTAGGCAAAACAACTTCGGTACTCAATATTGGGGCTGGACTTTCCAAAGTAGGCAAAAAAGTATTGCTTATTGATCTTGACCCACAAAACCATTTAAGCCGTTGGCTGGAACACAACCCAAGCGATGGAAAACCTACCGTCAGTGAGATGATTTACCAAGAGGTTTCCGGCATCCAAAACTATGACTTTTCTCAATTTGTCCGCACCCACCCCAAGGAAAATGTAGACTTCATCCCTGCCAATCATATGTTGTCCGGCCTGCTGTCGATTTTAGGCACCGATCGGGACAGTCAAAATGTACTCAACCGCATTTTTCACCAAGAATTTTTCCTGCAATATGATTATATCGTCCTGGACTGCCAACCCTCTTTGGATTTGCTTGTGGCAAACGCTTTAAAAGCCTCCGATCAGCTGATGATCCCGGTGCAAGCCGATTTGCTGGCTTATGAAGGCGTCCAGGATATGCTGACCACCTTCCAAAAGGTCAAGCAAACCTCTGAAATCGGCGGCCAGCTGCGGATGCTGCTGACCATGTACCAGAAAAATACCAAAATGAGCAATTCGGTGTGGGAAGCTCTCAAAAAAAGCTATGGCAATCTGGTGTTCCATACCCCCATCCCCTTCCGGGCAGAAGCAAAAAACAGCACCGCTACCCGGAACAGCTCCGTCAATTCCAAAAACAGTGAGGTTGGACAACAATATATGGCGGTTGTCAAAGAAATGATATGGGAAAGATGAGGCTGATTTGATGATAATTAAAAAAAATGACAACGAACAAAACTGGTTGAAGAACACGAAATGTTTTGCTGCAATCATTTCGATCATTCTTTTTAGTATATCTGCAACTTGGTTTATGATTATATTTTGCATAGCTATGATCAAAGCTTTTGCAAATCAAGACAGTTGTTTGCAATGGATAGAACAAAATCCAGCCTTGCTGTTAATTCCTTTGATTTCTGTATTTTTGATCTCTTTTCCGAGTATGATGGCATCTTTATTTTGGTTAAAATTAGATGCAAAAATCCGTCAAACACTTAGTTTTCTTCAAGCTGTGTTTGGCACAATTTCTACTGTGATGATTTGTTTTTACTTCTTCTATAGGACTTCTGTATTTTTTTAATCACCTGTTTCAAAAGGCCTATTAGCCCTATAAGAATAAGCGGAAAATACAAAAATAATGATGCAAAAAGATTAAGTACTGTATTTTCAACCGCTATATTCATACACAAAAACCTCATATCATTTACTTTTTACTTAAATGATACACGAAATCATAAAAAAATAAAACAGTAGACCAGTTCTAATATCATCAAGGAAAGGACATACCACTATGACAACTTTTGATCTCCCCATCAAAACACTTCCCACCTTGGAAGAAGCGTATGGCAGTGTGCTTGGCGGTTCCCGTATGGAAAACACCGAAACCATCGTCAACCTCCCAACCGCATCCTTACTCCCTTTTCCCTCCCATCCTTTTCTTTTACAAGAACAACGGGTGCAGGATCTGGTTTCCAGCATTCAGGAACAAGGGATTCTCTCCCCACTAATGGTACGGGAATCCAAAGAACAGCCGGGTAAATACGAAATCCTGGCCGGACACCACCGACAAGCGGCGGCTCTGGAAGCCGGATTGGATACGCTTCCCTGCGTGATCCGAAATATCAGCGACGACGAAGCCATCTGCTTTGTTGTAGACAGTAACCTGCAAAGGGGATTTACGGATATGCTCCCAAGTGAAATCGCTACCGCCTTGACCATGAAGCACGACGCTATGAAGCATCAAGGGAAACGTTTGCCTGACCAGGACACTCCTTGTCATTCTGACAAAAAGCTGGCGGAGGAATCGTTGATGTCGCCCCGCAAAGTCAACCGTTACATCCGAATCGGCCGGTTCCTGATAAAACCATTGCTGGAACATCTGGATCAAAACCAATTCCCCCTGCTGGCAGCAGAACAGCTTTCCTATCTCTCCCCTGATCACCAGGAGCTGCTATCCTGTTATTTAGATGAAATCCCGGAAAAAATCTCCATTGACCAATCCCTTCTGCTTCGGGAGTTAGAAAACCAAGAAGAAACCTGGAACCGGCAATTCCTGGATGAGTTCTTCCATCCAGTCTCCCCTATCCATAAGCCGGTGAAAACCGTTAAGCTGAAAATCAAGTCCATCCGTTCCTTAATCCCAGAATCCTTGGGCACCCAGGAAGAAGTGGAGCAATACATTGTAAAAGCTCTTGCATTCTTCCAGGAACAAGCTTCCTTTTAAAAGCTTTTGTCAAATTGACAAAAACTTGCAATTATATATCTTTCAAAAGAAAGGATTCTATTCTATGAAAAATAATATCCAAAATATATTTATAGACTTAAAAAGCTACGAGTTAATCCAAAGTAAAATCTCTGTCGATGCATTGGTTTCATTGGTTTTTAATGGCATTGATATTTTAAAGATCCAACCGATATTCATAAAAGGATATCCATTTATGCTCGAATATCGTTCCAATAATCCACATCTAACCTATATGTATACCATCCCTGGATATCATACC
>CATJNB010000108.1 GCA_949741605.1 uncultured Eubacteriales bacterium
ATAGTTTTGTTTCCTCCTTGGTTTTTCCTCCGCCCCAAAACCGGAAAGCCCTGTGTTCCAGGACACCAAACCGGTCAAAATTTGGGAGCGTGTGTTTTAGCTTCACAATTATATCATACTCGGCCTTAAATTACAAGTATTTTGGTAAATTTTACGTATTTTATGCATCTTCTCTAATTTTCAATCTAAAAACCTCTCACCCCTTGAAAAACTTGCTGAAAATGGCATTTTGTTTTGCTTTGGGTTCCGGCGGCAAATAACGTACTAGAATTGTATCATCCCCAATCGTCTGCACCAGTTCCCATGGGATGACCAAATCCTCCCCCTTGCCAAACAATCCGAACACCCGTGGACGTCCATAAATAATGACCGACAGCACCTTGGCCTGATCGGTATTAATTTCCACATCACACACGTAACCTAACCGGGTCCCGTCGTTGACATTGATGACTTCTTTGTTCCGTAAATCAATGAGCTTACAATTCATCTCCGTGGTACCTCCATTTTCATCTATCAGAAATAATTTTATGAACCATACTCAGTTTTTTTGCAGGAAATGCAACGAATCTAGAAAATTAGTTGATGTTTATAAAAAGATGTGATAAAATGAAAGATATAAATATAAAATTCCTAAAATTGGAGGTACCCTGCAATGATGAATATTTGGCATGACATTTCCCCAAAACGAATCAAAAACGACGATTTTTTTGCGGTAATTGAAATTACCCGTGGCGGCAAAGCAAAGTATGAGCTGGATAAAGAAACCGGCATGCTTATGATGGATCGCGTTCTGCATACTTCGACACACTATCCGGCAGACTATGGCTTTATCCCTCGCACTCTCGCTGATGATGGTGACCCGCTGGATGTATTGGTTCTTTGCTCCGAGGATATCATCCCCATGTCCCTGATCCGTTGCTATCCGATTGGCGTCATCCGTATGATCGACGGCGGCGAAAAAGATGAGAAAATTATTGCGATCCCCTTCAACGACCCAACCTATAACAGCTTCAAAGATATCAGTGAACTGCCCCCCCATATCTTTAATGAAATGTCGCATTTCTTCTCGGTTTACAAGGAACTGGAACATAAAGTTACCACCATTGAAGAAGTTAGTGGCCACGACGATGCTGTAGAAATTATTCAAACCTGCATCAATACTTATCTTGAAAAATTCTGTAAATAACCCCCGGCGATCTTAAGTAGAAAAAGCATCCTGCCCACATCTGGTAAGGATGCTTTTCTTTCCAATACCAAAAAGGAGGAACCTAGTGGATCATCCATACCATTGGCTCGCACAGAATAGCCCATATCGTCCCCACTGGGTCAAAAAATGGCAGTTTTCACTGACCCGATGCTGTAAGGCACGCCCAAAACCTACTGACTTAGAAGTATGGGGATTGCACCCTCAAACCCATATAGAATGGTGGTTCCCAGTATACCAGTGCCGGAGGTGTGGGAAGTGTTACTTGTGGCTGGATGGTAAAGGAAAACAAATGGATAGCCTGCTAAAATACGAAGTGCGTAAACGGAATCGTTAGGAAATAGAGGAAAATAGGGGGATGTCATGGAAAAACAGCACATAGAGAAACGAATCGTACCATGGAAAATTGTCATATTTTCTCTGGCAATGACGATTGTATTAGGCAGCCTACTGGCTGTGTGGATTATTATTTCCAGTTTCAAAACCAGCAATACAGTCGCAAAAGTGTATCAGGAGGGGAAAGAAATCTATTCTGTGGACCTTTCTAAAGTCAGCAAAGCCTATTCTTATGAGATTCTCGGAACGCACGGTGAACGCAATCTCCTATTGGTAGAGCCAGGACAGATTTCCATAAAAGAAGCAAGCTGCCCAGATCAGGTGTGTGTACATACCGGTGCGATTGATTCCGGGCTGATTCCCATTACCTGTCTGCCGAATAAGGTCATTGTGCGTATCGAAGGCACACCGGATTAAAGCATAGTTATGAGCAAAATCAAAACCATGGTGCTATCCTCCATGCTCACCGCCAATGCCTTGACCATCTTTGTAATAGAAGCCCAACTTCCCCCGTTGGCACCAATCCCCGGTATCAAACTCGGCCTTTCTAACATTATTACCCTCCTGACTATTCTTCTTTTAGGTGCAAAGGCTGGGATCTCTGTCCATTTTCTCCGCATTTTTCTTGGTACCCTTTTTACAGGACAAGCGGTTTCTTTTTTATATAGTCTAGCTGGCGGATTGTGCTGTCTACTGTTGATGCTAGTAGTATCTCATCTTCCACACAACCTGATCTGGCTAATGAGTATTTTATCGGCAATTGCACATATTGCCGGTCAACTTCTGGTGGCAGTATGGGTACTCGGAACTATCAGCATCCTTTTGTATACTCCTATTTTGTTATTCAGTAGCATCCTGACTGGTTTCTTTACTGGTATGTGCGTGCAAATCCTTATCAAGCGTTATTCAAACATCTTCCGCTGACCATCTAAAAGGTTCGACTCTCTCTACAACGGGAGTCGAACCTTTTTCAAGCAGTTTTTCTCACAATTTAGCAAAAACATTCCGATCCTATTGCAACTTTAGACAATTCCAGCTATAATCACAATGGGTGATTCACATTGAAAACAATTACAATCGGTGACAATGATGCTGGGCAACGGTTGGATAAATTCCTCATGAAAACCTACCCAAATCTTCCTGCATCCATGCTTTATAAAAGCATCCGAAAAAAAGACATTAAGTGTAATGGAAAGCGTTGTGAACGTTCAGACCGGTTGTGTGCGGGCGATACGCTGACCATGTACCTCAAAGATGAATTTTTCCAGAAACAGGAAAAAGAATATGATTTCCTCAAGGCTCCGAACCAGTTAAAAATTTTGTACGAAGACGAAAATCTATTGCTTCTCGATAAAAAACCTGGACTATTGGTCCATCCCGATGAGCATTACCATTTTGATTCCCTGATTGCACGGGTTCAGCACTACCTTTATGAAAAACAAGAATACCTCCCTGAACTTGAACAATCCTTTGCGCCTGCCCTCATCAACCGCATAGACCGCAACACAGGTGGGATCGTACTTGCCGCCAAAAATGCTGAAACCTTACGCATCCTCAATGAAAAAATGAAACATCGTGAATTAGAAAAAAAATATCTATGTATTGTCCATGGGCGTATGAGCAAAAAAGAGGAAACATTAACGGGATATTTGGAAAAAAAGGAATCCCAAAACCGGGTTTATATATCCCAAAAGCCTTCCTCCCTGACCAAATCAATCCGTACCCGCTACCGGGTCTTACAACAAAATGGAAATTATAGCCTGTTGGAAGTCGATCTGCTCACTGGACGTACCCACCAGATCCGTGCTCATCTGGCATCCATTGGGCATCCTTTAGCCGGCGACGGCAAATATGGCACTAATGCTTTAAACAAACATCTGGGATGGAAATATCAGGCATTGTATTCCTATAAAATTAAATTTTCGTTTACCTCCCCTGCTGGTATGCTTGAATATCTCAATGGCAACGAATTTGAAGCAAAAAACATCTGGTTCCTTCGGGAATTTGCTTCCCTATCTTGAGAATTTCCAAAATGTAAACTAAACAATAAAATAAGTTGACATTTTAAAAAATCCCCGTTATACTGAGCATAAGACAAAACCGCAAATTGAATAAAGGTGGGATCATTGATGCAACAATCCATACAAC
Source organism: uncultured Eubacteriales bacterium (assembly GCA_949741605.1). Classification (GTDB taxonomy): domain Bacteria; phylum Bacillota; class Clostridia; order Oscillospirales; family Acutalibacteraceae; genus UMGS1071. The sequence goes on from CATJNB010000108.1 coordinate 3,689, forward strand.
AACTCACACAAGAAATTTTGCAGGGACGGCGGTTAAAACGCGGAGAAAACTTTTCTTTTTTTCTGACTGCTGATTTAACTGAATTATGTAAAAATGCCGATCGCCTGCGGGAACATTTTTGTGGAAACCGGGTCGACTTATGTACCATCATCAATGGAAAAAGTGGACGTTGCAGTGAAGATTGTAAATTTTGTGCCCAATCTGCCCATAATCCGTCTGGGTGTTCGGAATACGCCTTTCTGGATGTCGATACCATTGTCAACGATGCCAAACAAAATGCAGCCGAAGGCGTACATCGGTATTCTATCGTGACAGCTGGGCGCAATCTTTCTGATCAGGATATGGAAAAAGCTCTGCAGGCTTACCGGAAGCTTCGTAAAGAATGTTCGATTTCCCTGTGTGCCTCACATGGGTTTCTAAGTTATGAACAATTTTTGGCATTAAAAGAAGCCGGTGTGAACCGTTACCACGAAAATATCGAAACGTCCCGGAGAAACTTCCCTAATATCTGCACTACCCATACTTATGATGACAAAATAGAATCCATCCAGTTAGCTCAAAAAGCAGGTTTTGACGTGTGTTCAGGAGGCATCATCGGAATGGGCGAAACTTGGGAGGACCGTATTGATATGGCGGTCAGTCTCTCCGAACTTGGAATCCAATCTATCCCAATTAATGCCCTGAATCCAATCCCCGGTACCCCTTTTGCACACTTAAAACCACTTTTGGAAGAAGATATTCTGCGTACCATTACCATCTTCCGCTTCATCAACCCAACTGCTCAAATCCGTCTGGCCGCAGGTCGAGCTTTACTCGAGCAATCTGGAAAAAAAGCATTTTGCGGCGGCGCCAATGCTACCATTACTGGTAATATGCTCACCACTGCTGGCACTAACATTGAACAGGATAAAAAAATGCTTCTTGCAATGGGATTTGAGATTTAACCACCCAAAATTCCCCTAAACATGATTTTGAAAACGTTTGACCTACCATACTGTTTTTGCGTTTATTCGCAAGAACAGTTTTTATTTTCCCTTCTTTCTTAAACATATCAATTTTCGTTTTAGTAGAATTTGGAAAAGAACGTCGAGGGTGAATGTTCCCTGATCCTACGGGTAATACTGGTACTGTTACCAAGGAAAGGGGAGCCTTACAAGTGCAGTACAATAAAGTCGAAATCTGTGGGGTCAATACCTCAAAACTCAAGGTGCTTACCGAAAAAGAGAAAACCCAATTGCTCAAACGGGTCAAGGAAGGCGACATGGCAGCCCGGGAAGAACTCATCAGCGGCAACCTGCGTCTTGTTTTGAGCGTCATCCAGCGCTTTACCAACCGTGGTGAAAATTTAGACGACCTCTTTCAGGTAGGCTGTATCGGGCTTATCAAAGCCATCGACCATTTTGATATCAATCAAATGGTTAAATTTTCTACCTATGGCGTCCCCATGATCATCGGAGAAATCCGGCGCTATCTGCGTGATAACAATTCGATCCGGGTGAGCCGTTCTATGCGCGATACCGCTTATCGAGCCATGCAGGAAAAAGAACGTTTGACTTCCCAAAACGGAAAAGAACCATCCGTGGATGAAATTGCCAAAAGCCTCGGGATCAAACGGGAAGATGTTGTACTGGCTCTGGAGTCCATTGTGGAACCGGTCTCCCTTTATGAACCGGTCTTTTCAGATGGCGGCGATACCATTTATGTCATGGATCAGGTTGGTGATAACAATGACGATAAAAACTGGCTGGACGAAATTGCATTAAAAGAAGCTATTAATGATCTGAGTGACCGTGAAAAAAGAATTATGTCCATGCGTTTCTTCCAAGGCAAAACCCAAATGGAAGTCGCCAGTGAAATTGGTATTTCTCAAGCACAAGTTTCCCGATTGGAAAAAGGGGCGCTTGATAAGATTAAAAAAGACATCTAAAAAATACAAAGCTATTTTCCATATTTCTGTTGCATCACAGGATCTGCTTAAACAAAAGCAGTGTCCTGTTTTTTGATTTTCCCTCCATATTCTGAGCAAAAATGCTTCTTTGCATTGCGTTTCGAGAAAAAAGGTACTATAATAAACCCAGTCTATGGAAAGAAGGTATAAACGATGTTGATGATCGCCGATTTGCATATCCATTCCCGGTTTTCCCGCGCCACCAGCAAAGATTGTGACGCCCCTCATCTGGACTGGTGGGCCAGACGAAAAGGAATCCATCTGATCGGCACTGGGGATTTTACCCATCCAGCTTGGCGGGCTGAGCTAAAAGAACAGTTGGTTCCAGCCGAAACTGGTGTATATACCCTGCGGAAAGAACTTTGTCTGCCGGATGCCATGCCCGGACCAGATCCCCGTTTTGTGGTCAGCGGGGAAATCAGCTCCATTTATAAACGCGATGGCAAAACCCGCAAAGTCCATAATGTGATTCTTCTCCCCAGTCTGGAAGCTGCTGATGAGTTATCTGCCAAACTCGAATCTATTGGCAATATCCATTCCGATGGCCGCCCGATCCTTGGTCTGGACAGTCGAGACCTGCTTGAATTAACGTTGGAAACCTGTCCCGATGCCGAGTTCATTCCTGCACATATTTGGACCCCTCATTTTTCCATGTTTGGAGCATTCTCAGAATTTGATACCATAGAAGCCTGTTTTGGTGATTTAACCCCGTACATCCACGCTGTGGAAACTGGTCTCTCCTCCGACCCGCCTATGAATTGGCGCGTCTCCATGCTGGACCATCTTACCTTAGTGTCCCATTCGGATGCTCATTCCCCATCCAAACTTGGACGGGAAGCAAATCTGCTGGATACCGGTCTTGCATATCCCGACTGGATCCATGCCATCCGTACTGGAGAAGGCTTTCTTGGAACCATCGAATTTTTTCCCGAAGAAGGAAAATATCATTTGGACGGACATCGGAATTGCGGCGTTTGCCTCACTCCCACAGAAACGGCTGCCCGAAATGGCCTGTGCCCAGTATGCGGCAAAAAACTTACCATTGGTGTGGAACATCGTGTAGAAGAGTTAGCAGACCGTCCTGCCGGATTCCGCCCGCCGAATGCAAAATCTTTTGAAAGCCTTGCCCCTCTCCCAGAAGTGATCGCAGCAACCTCTGGATGGTCAGTGACCAGCAAAAAAAATATTACCCTCTATGAACAATTGCTCCATGCTATGGGATCAGAATTTTATATTCTACGTCAAGCTCCCATTGAGGAAATCAATCAGGTGGCAGGCCCTTGTTTGGCAGAAGGAATCCGGCGTTTACGGATAGGACAAGTCGAACGCCGGCCCGGTTTCGACGGAGAATATGGCACCATCTCCTTGCTGACGCCGTATGAACGCGAACAATTCAGCGGGCAGACCTCCCTATTTGCAGCCGAAATCAGTAAGCCAAAACCAAAAGCAAAGTCACAATCCAAACTCCCATCCATACCCAAGAAAAAGACTTCCCTGGAACCCCGTCAGGATACTCCCAACTTAGAACAGCAAGCAGCGGTTTCAAGTACGAATCCCATCACTTGTGTAATCGCCGGCCCCGGAACCGGTAAAACCAAAACTTTAGTTTCGCGTATCGCTTACCTGATTGAGGAACTAGGCGTGAAACCCAGCGAGATTACTGCTGTGACTTTTACCAAACAAGCCGCCGCTGAAATGAAAGAACGTCTCCAAAAACGCCTCGGTGGGAAACGCGCCATTGCCCACATGACCATCGGCACTTTCCATGCGATCTGCCGCAATTTGCTTGGCAATATTTCATTAATCTCTCCAGAAGATGCCTTGTCTTTGGCATCCGAAATCCTCCGGGATGCTAAAGACAAACAGTCCCCAAAGAGTTTCCTACAAGCAGTATCCCGCATCAAAAACGGTGCCTCCTGTTTGGATACCGACCTGGACGAATCCCTTTATTATTCCTATTGTGAACACCTGAAAACCTTACAGGTGCTGGACTTTGACGACCTGCTGACACAGGCTTTGAAGCTAGACGTGGCCGGACGTAAAACTTTTACCCATCTGCTTGTGGACGAATTTCAGGATATCAATCAGGTACAATATGATCTGATCCAGTCTTGGAACCACCAAGCAAAAAGTCTGTTTGTAATCGGCGACCCTGACCAATCTATTTATGGATTCCGTGGTGCGACCGGCAACGCCTTTGAACAGCTCCTGTCAGATTTCCCCAACACACGGCAAATCCGTTTAGTCGAAAATTACCGTTCTACTCCCCAAGTTTTGCAAGCTTCGTTGCCAATTGTCAAACAGCCGTGTGGACATCTTTGTGCAACCGTTCCGTCTGGCCGTGATGTGCGGGTAATCCAGACCCACGATGATTTTTCTGAAGGTGTCTGGATTGCTAAGGAAATCGCGCGCATCACTGGTGGAGTGGATATGCTTGAAGCACAAAACTCCGATCATGACCGCGAAAACCATGCATTTTCCGATATCGCTGTACTCTGCCGTACCCACCGACAATTGCAGCTCATAGAAACCTGTTTGCAACATGACGATATCCCTTGTGTCATCAATGGCCGCGACGATTCCCTCAATACTCCGCAAATCCGTGGTGTCCTCTCGTTTTTCCAGTCTTTGCAGCATCCAGATGATACTCTGGCTTTACAGAACTCCCTTTCCCTGCTTTGGGACTGCCCTGCTGACCTGATCCAAAAAATCCAGCAAATCTCCCATACACAAACGGCCTTTGACCCGGAACGGTTCCGTCCAGCTGCACAGGATGATGGACATCTGCAAGCATGGCTGTCGCGCTGTGAGGAATGGCTTCCACTGATCCAAAAAGAAAAACCCTGGAAATTAATCGAACATTGGGAAAAATCGTATGGTACTTCGCCAGACCTGAAACGTCTACGTAACATCGCGGTTTTTCATGATACGATTTCCGATTTTTTGGATACCCTTTGGCTGGGACAGGAAGCCGATATTCACCGCGCGTCCGGAAAAAGATGGGAATCTGGCGCGGTTCGTCTGATGACTCTGCACGCCTCCAAAGGGCTTGAATTTCCAGTTGTTTTTGTCGCGGGTGTCAAAAATGGCACCATCCCACTGGATACAAAAGGGCACCCCACCGATCACGAGGAAGAACGCCGGTTGCTTTACGTTGGAATGACCCGCGCACAAAAAGAACTTATCCTCACGACCAGTTTGGAGCCTTCGCCATTCCTATCTGACCTGCCGGACAGCGTCTTACAGGAGTCCCCTGTACGTTTGCGCGAACGCCCTGCCCAGCAGCTTTCCCTGTTTTAAAACCAAGAAACAACCGCAGAACATCACCGTTAGGATTGTTCTGCGGTTGTTTAATTTTTATTGTGCCTGTTGATGGACACTTACCCCAATATCGCCACTGGTAGTTGTAATCTCACAAGTCCCACCGGACGGGTCAGAGAGCGGCACATCAACATCTCCACTTCTCGATTGCACCAAAAAATTCTTCCCACTCAACAGCGTAGCATCTACATCTCCGCTAATGGTTGAAACTTTCATGTTTGGAGCATCGAATGCATAAAGCAATACATCCCCACTGACCGACGATATTGCCGCAGTCCCGGTCGAATTTGTGTCGCTTAGCCAAATCTCCCCACTGGTTGTCACAAGTTCCAAAGAGGTTGTATTTGTGTTCAAGAGCTGAATATCTCCACTGGTTGTCGCTGTCTTCACCCTTCCTGCCGAACATCCTAGCAACTGAATATTTCCACTGATGCTTGAAATGTCTGCACGCCTAAAGTCTCTGTTATGTACCCAAACCTTGCCGCTGGTTGTTTTAATTGACAGTTTTTCATATGTTTTAGCCGGCAGTTCTACAACCACTCCATATGGTGGTTCCCAGATAACTCCAAGATGTTCATACCATTGGCGGCTGTCGTTCTGTTTAATCTTCAATGTTCCGTTTTCTGACTTCACGTCATAGGTCACGTGTTCGCTAATACTGCAAGTAACTTTACAGTACTTACCAGAAGATTGACGAATTACAATATCCCCGTTAATCGTTTCAACCTCCACTTTCTCGAACGGCTCATCAACAGGATAGGCATCATGTGTGCGGAAATGTTCAGAACTCAGTTTGCCAAAGTCAAACTGAACGCTTCCTAAGATCGCCGCTACAATAATTAATCCCGCGAGCACCGCGCCAAGTGAACTGAAAATTACGATCTTTTTCGACTTCTTCATATACTCGTCCCCTTTTGCCCCTCCAGTTGTTCCATTGCCTCAAAACGCCGCAGAAACAACGATTTGATCCAAATACCAAAGCGTTTTGCCAAATGAATGAACGCCTTGTCCACATGCCTGGATCCCAGAAACAGCAGTACCGATGCTCCGGTGCTAAATATCGCTGCCCCAAGAGTCAGTCCACCGCCCAGCCCACGGTTTGTCGCGAATTGCAAAATCGCGCTCGCAATCCCGGCTATCCCCGCTACTGCTAAAGCAAGGTTAAGAGCATGAATCGTGAAAAGCAGGGATGCAACCACCACATAAAACGTAAAGAAAACCAAAACAATACACACTAAAAGAGGCACCCATACTGGCGACCCTGCAATTAATAACGCGATTTCCCACGCCCGCAACGTGCGCGATAGCTTGACCTTTGCCTTCACTAGCTTTGGCAGTGACATCCCATCCAAAATCTGTGATGCCGCTTCCTCCACCGATCCCATCGCTGCTACGGCTTCTTCTTCCTGCATCCCATCTTCCATGCGGTCCTCAATCATCTCACGATAATACGCCAGCGACTCCTCCAGCTCTTTGGGCGGCAGACCCTCCAGCTTCTCCTTGACCCCAGAAAGAAATTCTTCTTTATTCATCCTCCTGCTCCTCCTTCCTAATAAAATCATAGATCGCCATAACTTGTTTCCACTCCTCTTCAAATTTCTTTAACCGCTGCACCCCTTCGGGCATAATTCGATAATACTTACGCAGCCGCCCATTGTGCTCAATATTGTATACCGTCAAACAGTCCGCCGTTTCCAGACGCCTGAGGATTGGATACAGGGTCGATTCGGAAATCGTCACGTACGGCCTGAGATCCTTGATAATCTGATAGCCATATGAATCCTTGCGTTTGATCGCCGCCAGTACACCCATCTCAAGCAATCCCCGTTTTAACTGGATATCCATACTGTACCTCCCTTTGCATAATACTATACACTACATAGTATATATTTGTCAAGAGCTATGCAAAAAAAACATTCCCTGTCGCAAGACAGGGAATGTTTCAGAAAAAATGATTATTGTGGCCTATTTTGTTGTTGGTTTGCCATGTGATAAGCAAAGGTCTGATTCAGCTTTGAGAGGCATACGCCAATCACAATATAGAACCCGGCACCAGCCAGCATTGCTAAAAAGTTCAGGACAATCGGGGCAATCGAAAATCCATAATAATAATAGCCGAGACTCCCCACAGAAGTAAAGATCAGCATCACGATCCCGCCCAGCAGACCGCCAATCCCAAGGATAAAACTGGCAACAATGAAATATTTTGGAAACGGACGTGGCTGCTGACCCATCTCCAAAGCAAGGCGCACATCGCTGACTACGCGCATCCCCTGGACATAATACAGGATTGCCAGCACTTCATAGGCAGTTATAAGTACAAATGCAATAACCACAGCAGCCATAATAGCGGCATCGTAATAGTAAGAATATCGATCTCCAATCATCGCCATCCCGATAATCAGAAAAATATCCATAATTAGCACATAAATGCAGTTCGCCACAATCGCGATAATCATACTGATTTTAAAGAGCGAAAAACTGGATAAGGAAAGTGGTAATCCGCGGCCTTTCGTGCTTTGTACATTCCCAACCAGCATCCATAAGCCAATAAGCCCTAAAATAGATGCGGTCATGGTAAACACGCTAGTCCAGTTGCTCATGCACACACTGATGAATGTCAGGAGTACCGAGGCACTCAGTAAAATGGTTGCCACAATAAGTGCGGGGGATTCCAGCATCTGCAACAATGGGGTTCGTGCCGTTGAGGCTACTGGGCGCGGCGGCATGGGATATTGTGGAACCTGCTGATAGGGCGGCATATTGGACGGCGGCGGGACATTGGGTTGTGGCGGCACCTCCTGCTGAGGCGGTATGTTTGGCTGTGGGGGAATATTCTGCTGCGGGGATGCTTCATTTAATTTGTGGCCACATGTGGTGCAAAACATCGCACTGTCTTTGCACTGTGCGCCACAATGACTGCAAAATTTCATACAAAAACCTCTCTGACATCTTTTCATAAATTTGATATAACTATTTTATTTTATCATATTTCCTGTGTTTTTACAACAAGCCAGAGGGACTTTTTCCTTTTCCCTGATCCCACAATGCGTTCCTTTGGAAGATACAAAACTCATTCTCAAATTACTTGACATATCAAGTAATTTTTGTTATACTTCTTGTAACACATCAGAAAGGCAGGGGTTTTATTTGCTTTGGATGTTCGGAAAATATATCGCCATCCTTAACCGTCAGGAACACCGCTATCTAAATCAACAAGTCCAAGAGTATGGCTTTGGGCCTTCGGTTTATCTTCTTTTTTACCTCTCCAAACATGAAGGAATCAGTCAAAAACAGCTCTGTGAAACCATGGTCATCGATGAGGCCGCCATGGCCCGGAGCATGAAAAAACTTGAACAGCAAGGACTCGTTACCCGGCGCAAAGATACCAATGACCTACGCTGCTACTCTCTGTACCTGACCCCAAAGGGGCGGGATTTTATCCCCACACTCACCCAATTTGGCTGCGACTTCTGGGACAATGTCACCAAAGATTTTACAGAGGAACAGTTAGTTTGGTTCCTGTCCATGTGTGAACGTATGGCAGAAAATGCCCTGCAAAAAAATCAGGAAGATTCTACAAAATAAGGAGGAAAGGAAAAGATGGAAGTTCAAAAAACCAACCCTCTTGGTACCGAAAAAGTCAGCCGCCTGCTGCTCAAATTCGCCCTGCCTAGTATTGTTGCTATGCTTGTCAGCGCCCTGTATAACATTGTTGACCAGATTTTTGTTGGCAATAAAGTCGGGATGCTTGGTACTGCTGCTACCAATGTTGCTTTCCCACTCAGTACTATTTGTATCGCCACTGCCCTGCTTTTTGGCATCGGCGGTGCTACCAATTTTAACCTTTCCCTTGGTGCAGGAAAACGCGATTCTGCCCAAAAATTTATCGGCAATGCCATTACCCTGCTCGTCTTCTTTGGAACCCTGCTGGGTATATGTGTATTTATATTTGTCGACCCTCTGATCCGTCTTTGCGGTGCTACGAATGACGTTTTCCCCTTTGCCCATACCTATACTCAGATCTGTGCGATTGGGTTCCCGTTTCTTGTATTTTCCACTGGATTCTCCGCTATCATCCGCGCCGACGGCAGCCCTAAATATTCCATGATCTGTATGCTCACCGGCGCTATTTTGAATACCATTCTTGACCCTATCTTTATTTTCGCCTGTGACATGGGCATTGCCGGCGCCGCATGGGCCACCATCATTGGACAAATCGCTTCCGCTTTAGTTGCCGCTTTCTATATCTTTAAAATGAAACATATCCGTCTCACACGGCAATCGTTTGTACCTTCCCTACGTATGGATCTACGTCTTGCTGCCCTTGGCACATCCAACTGCCTGACCCATCTTGCCATGATGGTCGTTCAGATGGTGACCAATAATGTCCTCACTTTTTACGGCGCACAGTCCCAATACGGCGGCGAAATCCCCCTCGCTACTGCTGGCAACATTGCCAAAGTCAGCATGATTATTATGGCGGTTATCATCGGTATTTCTCAAGGACTGCAACCCATCATTAGCTTTAACTACGGGGCAAAACAATATCACCGTGTCCGCCAAACTTATCTGATTGCAATCCTTGCTGGCACTGCAATCTCGATTCTCGCCACCCTTGCCTTCCTGATTTTCCCACGGCAAATTGTGGCGATGTTTGGTTCTGGTTCCGAAACTTATTTCCAGTTTGCCCAGCAGTACTGCCGCATCTATCTCTTTTGCACGTTCCTCAATGCCCTGCAACCCATTACTTCTAACTTCTTTACCTCGATTGGGAAGGCTGGAATTGGGATTTTCCTCTCCCTCACCCGCCAAACCCTCTTTTTGCTCCCTCTCATCTTTTTCCTTCCCATGGCTTTCGGGGTCGAAGGGGTTATGTTTGCCGGCCCTATTGCAGACTTTTTAGCCGCAGGGGTTACAGCAGCTGTTGTGATCCCCGCCCTGCACAAAATCAAAAAAAAGGAACTCCTATCGGCGTCCCTTTAAACTCTTAAAACAGCGTCCGTTTTGATACGGCGCTTTTCTTTTACAAATAAAAAAAGCCGGTTAAGCCGAGCCTTTCCAGAGAAAATTCAGATTTTGGAAAATGCTAGACACGTTCCCGTTTATAACGCTCTACCATACGTTTAAAAGTTACCCGGTTGGTATCCAAGCATACCGCAGCTTCTGTTGCTGTAAGATGCCCTCTCTCGTACCGATCGTACACAGATTTGAATTTCTTTGGCAGTGGCTTGGGCGGACGTCCAAACCGCACACCTCGTTGTTTTGCAGCCGCAATCCCATCGGCTTGTTTTTGGGCTTTGATGCTTTTGTGCAGTTCCAGAATCTCATACATCACTGTTACTACCTGATGATATTTCTCCGGGTCATCAATGATCGTTTCAATTTGTTTTAATTTTTCTGCAAGCATTATGCAAGCTCCTTTTGAAAGCAATTTTTCAATTTTCTCGCAAGCATGCTGGCATGTCTGCCCACCTATCGTGCCCACGAAAAGGAACCATCTGTATTATCCCGGTTATGGTTCCCTATTTCTTTATATTAAGACTAATCATACACCTTTTTTCACAATTTGTCGATATATTTTTTAGACAAATCATCTGTATTTCTAATGAAAAATAAGTCAATTTTCACATATAATTTTACTTTTTTCTATCTTTTTTACAAAAAATATTCTATTTTATAGTAAATAATGAAATTTTTGTCAAATAAAAAACACCTATCCCAAACCGGGATAGGCACCTCACAAATGCTTTTTATTCCTGTGGACCACGGCTTAACAAAACGGTCACCTGCGTGCCGTAACGCAGCGTATCTCCCGCTTCTCTCGACTGATAACCGATGACCTGTTCAGCAGGTACAGTCTGATGGTGGACATCCTGTTTAACTACTGTAAATCCTTCCGATGTAATCTTTTCGCACGCCGCCGCCAAAGACAGCCCCTGTACATCTGGCAGGATGCGCATTGCACTCCCTTGGCTCACCTTCACTACAACAGTACCATTTTTGATCATTTTTTCACCAGGTTCGGGGGTCTGTGATACAATGTCCCCTTCGGGAACCGCTTCGTCAAACACCTTTTCCCCGAGCATGACATCATAGTCCTGATCATCGCGGGCTGCTATCCTCGTATAGGATTTCCCAAGCAAATTCGGAGCGTCAACTGTTTCTACATCCGAATCTAAAAGCTCCGATTCTTCCCTGATCGTATTGTGATTTGCTATGGCTGGTTCTTCCAGCATTGACCACGAAACCACCGATGAGATTTGGGAAGATGTCGCTGGCAGAGAGACTTCAGGCTGTGCGGATGGCAAGAACAGCCACAACAGCAGAGCTACAACTCCCGCAATCCCGAGACATGCCAATGTCACCCACAACCAAATCAGGGATTTTTTCTGCGGATCCGCTTCGGGTTCCAACGGTTCCTCGGAACTGTCACTGTAAGGCATTGGGATCTTTTTGAGCATTTTGGTATCCTCAATGCTAATGGTCGACGTCACAGCTGGGGTGGGTGCCAGCTGCTCCTGCAACTGCGCAATGGTTGGGATCCGACGCTCTGGCGGTACCTGTAAAGCATTTGCCAGCGCGGTCACAACATGAGGTGGAATTTGCCTCAAAATTGCTGTTGCAATTAACAGTTTCCCGTCCTTTTGCCGGTGGATCGCATCTTGCGGTAAGTCACCAGTCAGTGCAAAAAACAGGCTCGCCGCCAGTCCATACACATCTGTCGCTTCGGTCAGGGGTGCATTCATCACATACTGTTCCAGCGCCGCACATCCACTGACCAATTCCGGCTGCAAGCTCGTCCGCATCTGCCGTACTGGGCTAATCGCAAAATGGATCAGGCGCATCGTACCGTCTTTTAAAATCGCAATCGAATCCGGGGATAACCCATAATGCCCAACTCCATGGGCATGCAACTCACTGAGCGCGGACATCACTGGTACAAACAATTGGCGGGCATCGTTCCAATGCAAGGTACCACCACTACGTTCCACAAAATACCGCAGGGTAATCTGTTCATTCCACTCCGCAATGCTGTAAGCTGTCTGGTTCTCCTCAAAAACCTCGTACACCTTCTCCATGGAAGGGATATCGCGCAAACTGGAAACAGTATTAGAATAGTCCACAAATAACCGGAAGTTTTCTTTAAACTTTACCTCGCATCCCGGATTTGTCACCAGCTCCTGCTGTTGCCCACGGCGGCACAAGTTCTGCGGGAAAAATTCTTGAATTTTCACCGGAGTCTGCGCCACAGTATCATAGCCAATATATTGCAGGCCTTCCCCGTTTTCCTTGTGTACTTTGCCGACCAGATAACGTCCGCCCAGCATGGTACGGTAAGCAAGACCATGGGGCGACTGCGATTCTCCAACAGGGCTACCACATTCCGGGCAAAGCTCCTCGCCTCCCCGGTCTGCCATACAATTCATACATAAATTCTCGTATGCAGCCATATTACGCCCCCTTTCCTACTGATACTCCCGCGCTGTATATGTTTGCCTTATTCCGCGTCACTGTCTGCATTCTCCCAATTGTGCCATACATTTTGTACATCATCGTTTTCTTCCAGCATATCCAGCAGTTTCTGCATTTTAATTCTCGCATCGGGATCCGTCAAAGCGGTATAGGTTACTGGTACCATCTCCACTTCCGCAGATAAAAATTCATATCCCTGTCCAGTCAGGCTATCAAGTACTGCACTGAAATCTGCGGGTTCGGTCACGATCTCAAACATCTCGTCCTCAGACTGGAAATCCGATGCCCCAGCTTCTAAGCTGGCCTCCATGACCGTATCCTCATCCAAATCGTTACGTTCCATCACAAGCACACCCTTTTGTTCAAACAGGAACGAAACGCATCCGGTTGTGCCGAGGTTGCCACCAAACTTATCAAAATAATGGCGCACATCCCCAGCGGTACGGTTACGGTTATCGGTAAGCGTTTCGACAATCACTGCAACTCCGCATGGTCCGTAGCCTTCGTACACAATGCTCTCATATTTTTCCCCGTCACTCTCTCCGGCCGCCTTCTTGATAATGCGTTCAATATTTTCATTCGGCACGTTCGCAGCCTTGGCCTTGGCGATCAAATCTTTGAGTTTGGAATTGGAACTTGGATCCGGGCCGCCGCCCTGTTTGACTGCTACCGCAAGCTCCCGGCCGATCTTCGTAAAGACCTTGGCACGCGCACCGTCCGTTTTCTCCTTTTTTCGTTTGATATTACTCCACTTCGAATGACCTGACATGTAACGAATCCTCCCATAACAGTTGCTGTCCCACACGTGCCAACTGGCATAGGTTTCCCCAGTGCGGTCCAGTCCAATGTGACTATCATACCATAATAAATCGTTAAATTCAAGTCAAACCGTGCTGGTTCGTGGGTTTGCGCGTACAAAAAAACAGGGAGGTCAAAAGTTGATCGAAATTAGGCACTCTTCCTCAGCAAATGCATGGGTCAAACGCTCCACATCCTTCACATTTGGCACACTGATCCCCAGTTCCAAATAAAAATCTGTCGAATCGACTACCCGTGTCATTTTAATATGGTTGACTAAAATATCCTGTTCCCGAAGCTGACGGCTGAACCCAGTTAATTTTTCGTAGGGACCTTGCAATAGTAAATCCAGATGCTTGTAGGAACTACGCCGGAACATTTTAAAATTGTGATGAAAAAGGCACTGGATCGAAAAGATCATAGCTGTCACCACGGCGCCAATTAAGTACATCCCACTACCAAGCGCCATACCGATCCCCACCGTAGCCCAGATACCCGCCGCCGTAGTCACGCCGCTGACTTTGAAATTTTTAATAAAAATAACCCCGGCACCCAAAAAACCAACCGCTGTCACAATACTGGCCGCAACTCGAGAAGGGTCTAATTTAATGTTCTCCCCAAAAGCTGCATCACGCAGCAAGTCGAAAAAACCGTATTTCGATACCAGCATCATCAAAGCCGCGCCAATTGCAACAATAATATGCGTCTTGAGTCCCGCGGATTTGACACGCCGCTCGCGTTCCACTCCAAGAAGCCCACCGCATATTGCCGCTACACAAACTCGCAGCAGATATTCTAATTGTGTCAGGATCGAGATACCCGTCATAAATCCCCACCTCTTTAACGGTTGTCAACCTTTTCGGGATAAAGGTCATGGTTTTGCAAACGGTATTCGGCCATAGCTTCAAACCTCGTACCCGGCCTTCCATAATTACAGTAAGGGTCAATGCTGATCCCCCCACGCGGAGTAAACTTTCCCCATACCTCAATATAGCGTGGCTCCATCAACTTCACAAGATCTTTCATAATAATATTCACACAATCCTCATGGAAATCTCCATGGTTGCGGAAACTGAACATGTACAACTTCAATGATTTGCTTTCCACCATTTTTTTGTCTGGAATGTAGCTAATATAGATGGTAGCAAAATCGGGCTGCCCAGTGATTGGGCAAAGGCTGGTAAATTCTGGGCAGTTAAATTTTACAAAATAGTCGTTATTGGGATGCTTATTATCAAAGGTTTCCAAAATGTCTGGGCAATAGTCATCTGGATATGACACCTTCTGGTTTCCCAATAGCGTTAATGCATCCTGCTCACGGTTCATTGTGTTTCCTCCTTTTCAGACAAATAACGCTCCAGTCCTTGCCTACGCAGACGGCAACTCGGACATTCCCCACACCCATCGCCCATCACACCTTTATAGCAGGTCAGTGTGTTTTCACGGATATAGGAAAGTTTTCCCATCGTATCTGCCATCGCCCAAACCTGCGCTTTATCCAGCCACATCATCGGTGTATGGATCTCAAACGGATAATCCATAGCAAGATTTAAGGTGACATTGAGTGATTTAATAAAATCATTGCGGCAATCGGGATATCCGCTGAAATCGGTCTGGGAAACCCCAACCACTAGATGATGAAAATCCTTGACCTTAGCAAGCACCGCCGCAAAGCTGAAAAACAGTAAATTGCGCCCCTCCACAAACGTAGACGGCAAATTCCCATTAGTGCCAGACTGTACTGGGATATCGTCACGGGTCAGGGCATTAGGGGCAAGCTGACTGAGCAGCCCCATATCCAATATGTGATGTTCAACTCCTAACTCTTTGGCAATTCGCTGGGCACATTCGATCTCCAGACGATGCCGCTGCCCATAGTCAAACGTTACCGCTACCACTTCCTCAAACCGTTCCAGCGCCCAGAATAAACAAGTGGTGGAGTCCTGTCCGCCGCTGAATACTACAACTGCTTTTTGATTCATGTTGTTCCTCCTTACCGCATCAATAAAAGAGCTTCCTGACGCAATGCGTCATCGGTTTTAAAAATCCCGTCAAAATAGGTAGTTACCGTGGGAGCACTTACTTTCTTGATCCCACGCGCTGACATACAGCTGTGTTCCCCCTGAATCCATACTCCAATATCTTGGGTGCCGGTCACCATTGCCATAACCTCGGCAATATCATGGGCAATGCGTTCCTGAAGCTGTAAGCGCCGTGATACCATATCAGCAATGCGCGAAATTTTTGACAGGCCAATAATTTTATCCACCGGCCGGTACACCACCGAAACTCTCATATTATACATAAGTGCTAAATGATGTTCACAGTAGCTGAAAACCGGGATGTCCTTTACCACGATTAAATTTTTGTCATTGGCTTTGATATAATCTTCCTGCTCGAACACAGTACCAAACTTTTCCGCGATTTCTGCATTGGTATACGTCATGCCTTCGAACACTTCCGCATACATCTGTGCTACCCGCTTAGGAGTTTCGAGAAGCCCTTCGCGGCTCGGATCATCGCCCAGTGCCAAGAGCAAATCGTGGATACACTGTTCAATTTTTTCTGTATCAATGTTCTTCATTTATACCCCTCTTTTCTGTGGGTCCCACACAATTTTATGCAGCTGCATCTGTAACCGTACCCGGTTAAGAGCGTTTTCCTTCATGTATTCCACCACATCCGATGGCTGAATTTTTCCCATCACTGGCGAGAAATGCACCTGTGTGTGGCTGCATAAATCATACTGCTCTAAAAGATCTTTTGCATATTCCAAATCAGCATGATCCTGCACCACAAATTTATATACATCGTGTGGGCGCGCTAATGCAAGATTTTCCAGCACCATCTGATCAGTCATGCCACTGCCCGGCAGTTTAAAGTCAATTACGAAAACTGCCTTTGGGAACTGTGCCATCCATGTTCTTAAAGGGATCGAACCATTCGTTTCTATATGCACTTGTAAAGTACGGTTCGCGCAAAGCAAACGGAGCAGTTCCGGCAATTCAGGCTGTAATAACGGTTCCCCACCTGTCAGCGTAACGTTGTGTGCTGGGCTTTCCCATACATACTGATAGAGTTCCTGCGCTGTACAATTTTCATAATTTTCCTGCCCATCAAACGAATAGGTCGTATCACACCACGCACATCGTAAATTGCATCCTCGAAAACGGAGAAAAGTCGCCAGTTCCCCTGCAGTGGGACCTTCCCCATCAATGGAAAGGAATTTTTCAATTACTGGCAACATGTGTCTTCCTCACTATAAATACAGCTGTTTGTCGGGGTTTCAAACAACTCGACTTCTGTCACGGATAGTCCTTTTTCCTGTAAGCGATGGTAAATATCCTGTGCCATGCGTTCAGCGGTTGGGCGATATGGCACCAGCACTACGGCATATTCCTCCAGTTCCCGGCAGAGCCTGCTGCCTTCTTCGTTGTCCTCAATGACCAGCTTATGGTCAAAGGCTTCCCCGATCTCCTTTAACGCCTTCTTTACCACAGTAAAATCTTCTACCATATCCCGAAGCTGTCCATCTGCATGCAGGTCCTCAGACGAAAACGTCACCACCAGACGATAGCGGTGCCCATGGATATTTGCACATTTCCCCTGGTATCCACTTAAATAATGTGCCATGTCAAACTGTACTTCACTTCGTATTTTAAACACGTCTTTTCTCCTCTCAAAATAAAAGAAACCGACCAAAACAAAGCGCAACGACCCTGTTCTGACCGATTTTTTAATCATCGTTCTTCTTACGCCTAGTTTTGTTTAACGACAGGATGGTCCAAACGAACTGTCTGATTCTATTTCTGTTTGGATATTATACCATAAATTTTCTCCGTTTGTAAAGTCTTGCATCCCACCGTGCGACATTGTAAAATGATAGTAAGAATCTTTTCTCAAACTGAGGTGTTTGTATGAGCCTTCGTGCCGCCGGTTACTGCCGTAGCAACGACTGTAACCTTTCCAATCAGGAAGAAAAAATCCGTGCCTACTGCGAGGAGCATGGTTTGATCCTGACGCGTATCTACCGCGACCTCCAGTCTACTGCCCTTCATCTACGTCGGAACGGGCTTCAGGCTATGCTGTCGGATGCCCGTGAGGGATATTTTGAAGTCGTCGTAGCCTGTGATACCTCACGGTTAAGCCGGCGTCTTAGCGACCTGTATAAAATACAAAATCTTCTGCGGGAATGCCAAGACGCCCTCTGTCTGTGCTCCGATGACCGTCAAACAGCCTTCCGTTCCGAGCAGGGCGATTGGAAAGCGTATTCCTCCAAACCACCCAAACTATAACGTAAAAACCCCGGCAGCATCTAAGATGGAAGCCACTAAAATGGCAGTCAGAAATACTGGTGCGATATATTTCATCACCGCTCGAAATAACCAGTCAATCTTAAAGGTTGAGGAAATCCGTACCTCGTCAATGATAATTTTGGGTTTGATGACATAGCCTATAAAAATGCTCATAATCAGTGCCACAACTGGCATCAGCATACTGTTTGTGATAAAATCCATAAAATCTAGGATCGTCATACCTACTGCCGATGCAAACCCTTCCCAGATCCCAAAGCCAAGCGAACAGGGAATCCCAATGACGATTGCCCCACATCCCACAACGACGCAGCTCCAAACCCGGTGCAGCCCAAACATGTCGCATACTGTTGCCACAATCGTTTCCATAATCGAAATCGCAGAAGTCAGTGCTGCAAAAAATACCAACAGGAAAAAAATTCCACCCAGTACCATACCAAACCCCGTTTGTTCAAAGACCTTCGGCATTGTTTCAAACATCAGCCCGGAACCCGACTGCATCGCGTCCGGGTCCCCTCCCGAAAACGCATAGACGGCCGGTACCACCATCAGTCCCGACAAAACCGCTACCCCAGTATCGAAAAACTCAATCTGTCGTACCGATCGCTCCAGATTATTGTTCGGGTTCATATAAGAGCCATACGTAACCATAATTCCCGTTGTCAGCGACATGGAATAAAATAATTGCCCTAATGCTGCCAGCACGGTCTTGACCGAAAATTTTGTGAAATCCGGCTTGAAATAATACACGGCTCCTTCCAGTGCTCCCGGCATGGTCAGCACGTAAACCGCCATCCCGATCAGCAGCACCACCAGTGACGGGATCAAAAACTTACTTGCCCCTTCAATCCCTTTCTGTACTCCCATCATCACAATCGCACTGGTCACTACCACAAAAACCAGCAGCCACAAAATAGGTTCCACTGGGCGCGCACGGAAGCTTTCAAAATACGTATCAGATACCATATACTCTCCCGCACCAGTCACATAACCCGCAAAATATTTTATCACCCATCCCCCAATCACACAATAATAGGGCAAGGTCAATACCGCACATAAAGCGGTCAGATACCCAAGAAAACTGAATTTCCGGTTCAGGGTACGGTATGCCCCAATCACACTCAATTTGGTTTTCCGCCCAATTGCGATTTCCGCTACCATTAAGCTAAACCCAAAAGTAATGGTCAATAAAAAATATACCAACAGGAAAATTCCGCCCCCATGCTGTGCTGCGAGATATGGGAAACGCCATAGGTTCCCCAGCCCTACTGCTGACCCAGCTGCCGCCAATACAAATCCCAATTTACTCGAAAATTGTCCTCTTTCTTGTTGTTCCATGATGTTCACCAAACTTTCCTCATGCATATGTTCTCCCTAGAGTATTCCACAAACTGCTGGATCTCTATTCGCACCTTCTAAAATATGCAGGACAGCTCTCAGAAAAATGGGTATATTTTTTGAAAAAAATCCCATACTGTTACACAGGGCATCCAAAAATAGATAAAGGAAGGTGCATCTGTATGCCAAGAGGTCCACGCAAATCAGTCAACTATGAGGAGGAAATTATGCGTACGCAAGCCAAAATTACCATGCATGCCAATTCGGTCGCAGAACTGCGCGAACAGCTTAAAAAACTCAACGAGCAAAAAGAACAGCAGGATTTGCGCGCCCTGCAAGCGGCTGTCCGTAATTCCGGACGCACGATTGAAGAAATTATTTCCTCTATCACCTGATTTGCAAATTTTTTCCCAAATCCCTAAATTTACCTTGCCAATCCATGGGTTGCCTGTGTATAATAAAAAGAAGGTCGGACTTTGTCAGAGGACGGCCTATTATTTTTATTCAAAACAAAGGAATGGATCATCATGAGCCTACGATTCTTCATAGCCCAGATAGCGGGCAAATCTTTGGAATGGTTTTTGCGTTCAGTTGTCCACCGCGGCACCAATAAGCCCGGGGAAATTGCTTTGCGCATTTGTCCTGACGCACTCTCAAACTATCAGATGCCGCAGCTTGTCATCTGTGTCACTGGCACCAATGGCAAAACCAGTACCTCCAATCTCATTACCCATCTGTTGCGCCAAAGCGGCATGAGTGTTGCTAACAACGCCAAAGGGTCTAATATGGCAAACGGTCTGGTTACGACCCTTTGCGCTAACTCTACCATGCGAGGGAAAGTCAAAACCGATGCCGTTGTACTGGAAGTCGATGAACGTTCCTCACAGTATATCTATCCCTACTTTACCCCTTCTTATATTTTGTGTACCAACCTCTTTCGGGATTCCATCAAACGCAACGGCCATAGTGAATTCATTTTTGATAAAATGAAACCTTATCTCCCCAAACATACAACCCTCGTCCTCAACGCCAACGATGCAATCTCCGGGCTGCTTGGACAAACAGGAAATCCTCAGGTTTTCTTTGGCGTGGACAAAACCCCACGCAGTACCGAAACCTGCCGCAACCATGTATGCGATATTCTTGCGTGCCCCCAGTGCCACGAACCCCTGCAATACCACTATTTCCATTACCATCATATTGGACAGCCCTATTGTGAAGCTTGTGGGTTCCAGATGCCGCAACCTTCCTACTTTGCGG
>CATJNB010000109.1 GCA_949741605.1 uncultured Eubacteriales bacterium
CCCTTTCTTGCACCACGTGAGGAAATAAAGTATTCCAAAATATTCAGGCCTTCACGGTAGTTTGCACGGATCGGGATTTCAATTGTCCTACCAGAGGTATTCGCAATCAAACCACGCATACCAGCCAGCTGACGGATTTGGCTCATGGAACCACGTGCGCCAGAATCTGCCATCATGAAGATTGGGTTATATTGATGTAAGTTATTCTGGAGAGCATCGGTAACATCATTAGTAGCTTTCTCCCACGTTTTCAAAACAGCATTATAGCGTTCTGCATCCGATAGCAGACCCATTTTAAATTCTTCGGTAATGGCATCAATTTCCTGTTCCGCATCGGCAATAATCTGTTTTTTAACTGGCGGAATGGTGGCATCACATACCGCAACGGTAATCGCGCTTCTGGTAGAGTATTTATATCCCTGCGCTTTAATCTCATCAAGCACTTCGGCTGTTTTAGCTGTACCGTGGACTTTGATACATTTGTCGATAATTTTCCCAAGTTGTTTTTTGCCAGCTAAGAAATTGATTTCAAATTCAAACATCTTTTCTGGGTCACTGCGGTCAACATAGCCCAAATCCTGCGGAATGGGACGGTTGAAAATAATACGTCCAACGGTGGTATTGACCAATTTGGAAACAGGTTCGCCTTCGATTTCCAAAGTACGGCGCACTTTAATTTTGGCATGGAGACTAACTACATGGGCGTCATACGCCATCAAGGCTTCATCCACATCACGGAAAATTTTCCCTTCCCCTGGTTCGCCATCTTTTTCCAAGGTTAGATAGTACGAACCAAGGATCATATCTTGGGTAGGAACGGCCACTGGACGCCCATCCGATGGTTTGAGCAGATTCCCGGCAGCAAGCATCAGGAAACGGGCTTCTGCCTGAGCTTCTGCGGACAAGGGTACATGGACTGCCATCTGGTCACCATCGAAGTCAGCATTGTATGCTGTACATACTAATGGATGCAGCTTTAATGCACGACCTTCAACCAGCACTGGTTCAAATGCCTGAATTCCCAAACGGTGCAAAGTCGGCGCACGGTTGAGTAAAACCGGGTGATTTTTAATCACAATTTCCAGTGCATCCCAGACTTCGGGACGGGCACGTTCTACGGCTTTTCGGGCAGCTTTAATATTTCCAACCGCTGCAGTTTCTACCAAACGTTTCATCACAAATGGCTTAAATAATTCTAAAGCCATTTCTTTTGGCAAACCACACTGATACATTTTTAGTTCAGGACCGACAACAATAACAGAACGTCCAGAATAGTCAACACGTTTCCCCAAGAGATTCTGACGGAAACGCCCCTGTTTCCCCTTCAGCATATCTGAAAGCGACTTCAGCGGACGGTTATTCGGTCCAGTAACCGGGCGACCTCTGCGTCCATTATCAATCAGTGCGTCTACCGCTTCCTGAAGCATCCGTTTCTCATTGCGGACAATGATATCTGGAGCACCTAACTCCAACAAACGTTTCAGACGATTATTACGGTTAATAACACGACGGTACAAATCGTTCAAATCGGAGGTGGCAAAACGTCCGCCATCCAGCTGGACCATTGGACGAATATCCGGAGGAATAACTGGTACAACGTCCAGAATCATCCATTCTGGACGATTCCCGGAAATGCGGAATGCTTCTACCACTTCCAGACGTTTCAAAATACGGACTTTCTTTTGACCAGCAGCGGTGGCCAATTCTTCTTTGAGTTCAGTAGAAATCTGCTCCAGATCCAATTCAGCTAACAAGGTTTTGATTGCTTCCGCACCCATGCTTGCCTGAAAATCATCCTCATATTTTTCCCGCATGTCGCGATACTCTTTTTCGTTGAGCATCTGTTTTTTCTGAAGTTCTCGGACACTTCCGGGATCCGTGACAATATAGAGGGCAAAATACAAAACTTTTTCCAACATCCGCGGAGAAATATCAAGCAGCAAACCCATCCGGGAGGGAATTCCTTTAAAATACCAAATGTGGGAAACTGGAGCAGCTAATTCAATATGCCCCATACGTTCCCGGCGTACCTTAGCTCGGGTAACTTCTACCCCACAGCGGTCACAAATTTTGCCTTTATAGCGGATTCTTTTATATTTACCACAATGGCACTCCCAGTCTTTCTGGGGACCAAAGATACGCTCACAAAATAAACCGTCACGTTCTGGTTTGAGGGTGCGATAGTTGATTGTTTCTGGTTTTTTGACTTCGCCGTGGGACCATTCCCGGATTTTATCCGGGGAAGCAATGCCAATTTTTATTGATTCAAACACATTAAATTCCATCCTCGTACCCCCTACTTATTCCATATTATCGTCATCATTGTAATCATCGTCATAAGAGTTGGCGCTTGCAAAAAGGTCATCCAAATCTGATGCGGATGAATCTGCATCCTCCTCGACATCCTCAACCATATAGCCATCCATATCGTCGGTTTCGACATTTGGTTCATCAAACGTATCATCAGAAGGTGTAAATCCAATATCATCATCGTCATCAAAATTCTGTTTGAGATCAATTTCAAGGTTGTCCTTATCCAGCACTTTGACATCAAGACCCAAAGACTGCAGTTCTTTAATGAGAACTTTAAAGGATTCTGGTACACCTGGTTTGGGAATGTTCTGACCCTTGACGATGGATTCATACGTTTTGACACGACCTACAACATCATCCGATTTGACAGTCAGGATTTCCTGAAGGGTATAAGCGGCACCATAAGCTTCGAGTGCCCAAACTTCCATTTCGCCAAAGCGCTGACCGCCAAACTGTGCTTTACCACCCAGCGGCTGCTGCGTAACCAGAGAATATGGCCCAGTGGAACGGGCATGGATTTTATCATCGACCAAATGATGCAGTTTGAGGTAGTACATATATCCCACAGTGACCGGATTATCAAAAAACTCACCCGTACGTCCATCTTGTAGAATCGTTTTCCCATCTTCACGATAACCTGCCATTTTCAGACATTCTGAAATATCTCCTTCATGAGCGCCATCAAATACAGGTGTCATAATTTTCCATCCAAGAGCCTTTGCTGCATAACCCAAGTGTACTTCCAGCACCTGACCAATATTCATACGCGATGGAACACCTAATGGATTCAACACAATATCGAGCGGAGTACCATCAGGCAGGAACGGCATGTCTTCCTGTGGAAGGATTCTGGAAACAACGCCCTTATTCCCGTGGCGGCCTGCCATTTTATCGCCTACAGAAATCTTACGTTTTTGGGCAATATAACAACGTACTACTTTATTGACACCGGGACTCAATTCATCATTACTATTCTCTCGGGTAAATACCTTGACATCCACAACAATACCATATTCACCATGGGGAACACGCAATGAGGTATCACGGACTTCTCTGGCCTTTTCGCCAAAAATGGCGCGCAGCAAACGTTCTTCTGCAGTAAGCTCTGTCTCCCCTTTCGGCGTAACCTTACCAACAAGAATATCCCCGGCCCGTACTTCCGCGCCAACCCGAATGATCCCATGTTCATCAAGGTCACTGAGGAGATCTTCATTGACGTTAGGAATATCACGGGTAATTTCCTCAGGCCCCAGCTTGGTATCACGGGACTCAATTTCATATTCTTCAATATGAATGGAAGTGTACACATCATCGCGTACAATTTTTTCGTTAATTA